>JAEEMP010000064.1 GCA_016283275.1 Lachnospiraceae bacterium | reverse complement strand
GTAGAAGAAATGGCAGATGTTCTTATGTATTACAATGATGTGCTGCTTTGCTATGGTATTTCGGCAGAAGAATTGAAACAGTCATATTCCGAAAAGTATATAAAGAATATGGAGAGATGGTGACTATGAAAGCGATTTTGACAAGCTCACTTGGTGGGCAAGTAAAAATGGACGGCAAGAGACTTCCGGCTAAGCTTCCGGAAACCAACGGATTATTAAAGTCCATTAAGGATGTTTGGAAAAATGATTCCAATGTAATGATCATCAGCGGATCACCTGAATATTATGATATAAATGACAGTGTATTATTCTGTCTGAAAGGGGCTTTTTCATTAAGTGAGCTCAGCACGTCGGAAGTATTGATGTGTGATGAACGAAACAAAGAGATCATAGAACGCCTTGTTGAAATGGATGTGTTGATCCTGGCCGGTGGACATGTGCCGACACAAAATAATTTTATGAAGACTATAGGGCTAAAAGAGAGGTTACAGGCTTGGGATGGACTTCTTATTGCATGGAGTGCAGGCTCCATGAACTGCGCAGAAATGGTTTACGCAGGTCCGGAGCTTCCGGGGGAGGCAATTGATCCGAATTATCAGAGATGGATCAGTGGCCTTGGAATAACAAAAACCAATATTTTTCCTCATTTCGAAGCGCTGAGGGATGAAATGCTTGACGGGATGAGACTGATAGAGGATATTACATACTCCGACAGCATGGGACACGAGATAATTGCTTTGAATAATGGGAGTTTCATTGTTGCAGATAATGGAACAGAGACGATTTATGGGGAAGCATACAGTATTAAGAATGGGGAGCAGAAGCAAATCTGCACAAATGATAAATGGATCCGGTTATAAATTGTTTTTCAGAAAAGTCAAAAGAAATCTTTCAGGATAACCTGGTAGGAGTATACCTGCATGGTTCTGCTGTTATGGGATGTTATAATCCTGATAAAAGCGATATAGATCTGATCGTAGTTGTGAAAGAAGCTATACCGGATGCAGTAAAAAAAGCTTTTATGGACATAGTAGTGGAATTAAACTGCAAGGGACCTGCAAAAGGGATTGAAATGAGTGTTGTTAAACAAAGTTCTTGCGCCCCTTTTGTTTATCCGACACCCTTTGAACTACATTTTTCCGTTGCGCATCTTGATTGGTACAGAAGCAATCCGGATGATTATATCTCAAAAATGAAGGGCGAGGATAAAGACCTTGCGGCTCATTTTACGATTATCAATCATAGAGGAAAGTGTCTGTGCGGAGCTCCGATAAAAGAGATTTTTGCCGATGTTCCGAGGCAGGATTACATTGACTCGATCCGAAATGATATTGCTGATGCGGAAGAAGAAATTGCAGATAATCCGATGTATATCATATTGAATCTGACAAGAGTGCTTGCCTATGTCAAAGACGGGCTTGTTCTTTCCAAGAAAGAGGGCGGAGAATGGGCATACAACTGCATACCTGAAAAGTATCATTGCTTGATAAGGGAAGCGATGAAAGAATATACAGAAGGTATAGATATATCATATGATATGGATCTTGCAAAGGCTTATGCACGATATATGATGGAACAGATCAAGGAGAAATGTGGACGTTACAAGAAGATATGGCATTAAAGAAGATTTAGGCTGATGTCTGCGGACAGAAAAGGCAGGGACAGATCATGGAATTAAGAAAAATAAACACAGAAGATGCAAAAGCTCAGTGGGAGTATACCACAACACTCCCGACAGATGAGAATGGCTTAACAAATCCTTATAACGGAGTTTCTTATGACGAATACATCGAAAAAGTTATGCCGACGTTGATCTCATATGAACACCCGGTCAACATGCCGGACTGGTTTGTGCCGGAAACATATTATTATCTATGGGATGAAGGCCGTCTTGTCGGCGAATTTCGTATCAGGCATCATCTTACGGATGCGCTCAGAAACGGGGCCGGACATATCGGCTACAGCATTAAGAGGGCCGAAAGAGGAAAAGGATACGGAACCGAAGGATTAAGGTTGACTGTTAGGGAAGCTAATAAGATAGTTCCGGAAGAGGAGATATACCTTCGTGTAAATAAGGATAATATTGCATCACTTAAAGTTATGCAAAAGAATGGCGGAAAGATCGTCGGAGATGATGAGGGACACTTCTTTGTAAGGATTCCGAACCATAAGTGATGAAAAAATACTGATTTTTTTGCGCATGCCGGGAAATATGACACTGGGAAAAGAGGACTACCAAATGAGATCGGAAAAGGAAATGTTTGAGCTTATCATAAATACCGCAAGAGATGATGAAAGGATCAGGGCGGTTTTTATGAACGGCTCCAGAACAAACCCGAATGCACCCAAAGACATTTTTCAGGATTATGACATTGTTTATGTGGTAACGGAAACACGATCTTTCATAGAAGATAAGGGTTGGAAAGATCGCTTCGGAGATATCCTTTTTATGCAGTATCCGGACGAATTTCCCGATCTTTATCCGGAAGAGGCTGTTCCAAAGAGTGACCGCTATGCATGGCTTATGCAGTTTAAAGACGGTACAAGGATCGACCTTACGGTAATGAGTATCGAATATGCGAAAAAGAATATCCTGACAGATTCTCTCTGTAAGATAATTCTTGATAAGGATCACTGCCTTCCGCAAATTCCGGAAAGCAGTGATGAGATGTATCGTGTCAAGAAACCGTCAGAGCGCATTTTTCTTTGCACCTGCAACGAATTCTGGTGGTGCCTTGATAATGTGGCAAAGGGGCTTTGGCGTAAAGAAATACCGTATGTTCAGGATATGCTGAGCCAAACTGTCAGAAAACAACTTGAAAAGATGCTTTGCTGGAAAGCAGGGATTCTTACCGATTTTACCGTAAGCACAGGCAAATCCGCGAAATATCTGTACAGATGGTTAAGCTCTGATGAGTGGCAGAGATATCTTGAAACCTATGCGGGCGGAAATGTTACGGATATCTGGAATTCGGTCGATATAATGTGCGGTCTTTTTTATGAAACCGCCAAATGGGTTGCAAGTAGACTCGGATACGATCTTTGTGAAGAAGAGGCAATAAACTGCATGGCTTACCTTAAAAAGGTAAGAGAGTTGCCCGATGATGCAGTGGATTTCGGCAATATGCCCGACGGGATCGATTTAGCTTAGCAGATTATCTCTTAAGTATTGAATGACAGCGTTGATCTGCTCTTTGTTTTCGCGATAAAAGATCTTGGTGTCAACCTTATCGATCGTAAGAAGGTTATGCTCCAAAAGCGCTGAGGTATGATGTGATATAGTGGCAGTGGTAAGAGACAGTTTTTCTGCAAGCTGTGCCCCGTATGCAGGGTTATCCTTAGTAGTGGCAAGGATCTCAAACTTACTTTTATCGGCCAGCAATTTTAAAATACTTAATGCTTTATCGCTGTCAAGCTGTTTCATGGATTTAAAAGGAAGTTCCATGTTTAGTGAGTCATGATAAATAATTCCGACTACGCCGAAAGAAGTTTCTATTTTACGATTTTCTTTCAGAACATTTAAAGAAAGTCCCAACAAAGCCGGATCGAAATAACACAGACTTACATCGCATTCTTCGGGATATTTATCCAATGTCCTTTCACTGTACAAATTTCCCACTACATATTTTGAAAAAGAAAGATCACCGAGTTCTTTTTTTAGGTAATCGATCGTCGTATCTCCGAATTTAATGAGTTCTTTTTTGTGCATATTTATGATATCCGCGGCTCTTTTAAGCAAAGCAAAGATCCGGGGATAGTATTTTTTCCTGTTTAAGAAAAGCTGCTGTAGTCTGACTTTTTCGCTGTCTGACAGTTCCATATCAAGGATGGCATTAACGATATCGGAAAGAGAAGGCTTAAAGTCTTTTGAATCATCCATGGAAGAAGCGTAGAAGCTGACCAGATAATCATAAAATGCCTTAAGATACTCATCTTCTTTTATATTTTCAAGATATTTCTCATATTCATCGAAGCTGTCACATTCTTTTGATACATGAAGATTGTTGATTATCAACAACAGGTTTGCGAAGGATCTGCTGTGAGTATCTTCACTGTTGTCAAAGAAGAAATGTATATCGTTCATATCGTCTTTGAATTCATCCCTGGCTTCGTTTTCGATCGATTGAAGCTCGCTTATTATATCATGAGCACGCTCGCCGATACTTATGCCGTACTTAAGGGCTTTATTTTCCATATATGAAGTTATGTAAGGAGCTTGTCTTGCAACGATATTAAGAAGCGAGATGCTCTCCGATATAATCTGAATTTTGCTGCTGTAATGATTCATAATACCTCCAGAATAAATATGAACAAAATACTATTGATATAATTCCCGAGACAATAAATATGGTCCTTACCTGTACAAACCTGACTGCGATGCTGACAACGAAAGCAGATACGGGCATTATCGCGCTGCCCAAAGCACTTCCGATGGCAGACGCTCTTGCAAGGTAGCTTTTATCAATAACTTTAAGCATTTCAACACTGATCGTCATATTGCCGATACTTACCGACAGACCGAGAACGGAAGTGAGTGCGATAAGGATGGTCAAAGCAAAAAAGCGATTACCGTATAAAGGCGATGCTGCGATCACACCGATGTAAAAAAACGCTATTCCAAGGGCAATGGTCACCAGTGCTATTTTAACATTAATCCGCTTGTTTATGGAAGGATATATTACGGAACCTACAAGCATGGAAACGGTTATGGTAATCCCAAAAGCGGACAGATAGTAAGGGTCACCCTTGAAAACTTCGGCGACAAGCGGTGCCTGAAGAGAGTTAAGCGGTACAAGGATACCGTTTAAAAACAGTATGACCAGCGAAAACGATACCAAGATATCCTTGCTTCTGCAATAATTAAGGCCTTCTGTCAGTTGCTGCATATATGAAGATAAAGAAAGCGGAGCGGAAGAATTGCCGGTATTTTCTTTTACAGACATGGATAAAATAAGAATTGCCGATAAAACAAACGTTATCATATCTATATATATAGCACCTGATGACCCTATGACAGCTATGATGATCCCGGTCGACGCTGTTCCCACAAGCTCGGTTACGGATGAAAGTGACTGATTAAGAGAGATGGCTTGTGAATACAGTCTTTCGGGAATGATCTGAGGTAATATTGCGGTGCCTGCCGGAGTTCTGAATGCTTCGGCTGTTGAAATGAGCAGGCTTAATACGGCAATGAGAGGAGCATTCAAAAAACCGAGAAGAAGTCCCGTTGCAATGATTCCTACGCATATAGCTCTTATAAGGTCTGTTACGGCCATGATATGCTTTTTGCTGTGATATTCAACCCAGGGGCCGACGAGCGGAGTGATAAAAATCGTAGGGATCCGGTTTATTGCAAATATAATGGCGGACCACGCTGCTTCACCCGTTAATTCATACACGATCCAGGAGGAGGCTATGGCATCTATCGAATCCCCGAAACGGTTGATCAGGGCTGCGGAAAGGCTTTTGATATAGTTTCTGTTCTTTGCAAGATCTGAATACTTTTTGAACATGTTAATTGTCTCCTTAATATATTTGATACTCATCTAATAAGCTGTTCGACAGACATAAAATAACAAAATATTAGACATATGTCAAGCACAAAATAACAAATATTAGATAAACATCTAATGCACATATTGCAATAACAGATCAAGATGCGTTATAAATGACATATTTCCTATGAAGTTACTCATTTCTATGCTATACTTTCAAATTAACGGCAGTGTTCTTTCATATTGGGAAGAGAATGTCGTATTTGGTCATAAGTTCATGGTGCAGGAGGTTATGTATGGAGTTCAGAAAAATCTTTGATACGATCCCCGAGCAGTTCGACAAGTTCAGGCCGAGATACAGCCGGGAGTTATTCCGATTTCTTATTGATAATGTAAGTGTAGGCCCCGATAAGACGGTTTTGGAGATCGGACCGGGAACCGGGCAGGCAACAGATCCGATCTTAATGACAGGCTGCGATTATAATGCCATTGAACTCGGAGAGCATCTTTTTGAAAAGATGCGGGAAAAATACGGCAAATATCCCAATTTTCACATTGTGAACGATGATTTTATTACCCATGATTTCGGCAAGCGGCGATTTGATCTGATCTATTCTGCCGCAACCATTCAATGGATACCCGAGGAGATCGCTTTTTCAAAGACATATGAATTGTTGAAACCGGGCGGAACTTTGGCAATGATGCTTACAAGAGCCGATTACAGAACACCGAACGAAAAGCTCTACGAAGAGATCCAAAAACTGTATGATAAGTATTACAAGCCGGATATTCCATACACTCATGGCAGTTTTAAATATGACCATGCTTCCGACTATGGTTTTGTGGATTTTGAAGAACATGATTTTTACGGAAAACGTGAAATGGATTCCGATGAGTATGTTTCTTTCTGCGGCACTCATTGCGATCATATAGTCATACCGGAGCCTATAAAGACTGAATTCTTTGACGGTCTTAGGAATGCTGTTATAAATAATGGGGGCAAGATAGTATTTGAGGATACTTATGTTTTGTATCTTACAAAGAAGCCGGAATAGCCGTTATTCTTTTGCGAGGACAATATATGGACAGACTGTTTTTTGAAATACCGGGAATTAAAAGAAAAAACGATGCTGTGGATTATATAAAAGAACACATTCAATACGGCTCGGATATAAACGGAAGCGGCGGACTCGACCGGTACACGGACGATTACGAGGGCTGGCTTGATAAACTTGAAGAAGATTATAAAACAGTTCCAAATGAAGAAAGAGTTCCAGCAAGAACGTTTTTTCTCGTCCGCGAAAGTGATGACAGGATAGTCGGAATGATCAATATAAGACTTGCCTTAAACGAGCGTCTGAGAAAATTCGGCGGACATATAGGTTTCGGTATAAGGCCGACTGAACGAGGCAAGGGATACAACAAGATAAACCTTTATCTGGCACTTAAGGTCTGCCGGGAAAACGGGATACATAAAGTGCTCATGGATGCTGATCTTGAAAATCCGGCTTCATGGAAAACGATGGAAGCTTTTGGCGGAGTCAGGATAAGACAATACTATGACGCTGAATTTGCCCACTGTGAAGTGGTTGATTATACGATCGACGTAGATACGGCTTTGACAGATCATTCCACGGAATATGAGCCTTATGTTATGATTAAGTAATCCGAGGGTGACTTACATGAAACTTCTTTTAAAACTCAGCAAAGAAGCTATCAAATTCAAGAATCTTTATATAATAGCCATTTTTTCGACCTTTATGCTCACGGCCATTAATCTCGCGGCGCCGAAGGCATTGTCGGCCATGACGGGTATCGTAAGCGAAGGTGTGGATGCAGAGGGCATGCACAGGATCCTTATACTTACCGCAATACTTGTGGGTCTTTATCTTTTCAGAGTCCTTTTCAGATTCTTAAGCAACTATCTTGCCCATAAAGCTGCATGGTATCTGGTAGGAGATCTTCGTACCAGAGTCTACGACAAGCTTGAGCATATGCACATCGGCTATTTCCACGACAAGCAGACCGGTGACTTAATGAGCAGGATCGTCAACGATACAAGAGATTTTGAACTTCTTTACGCCCATATGATCCCCGAGACCATCACTAATTTTGTGACGTTTCTCGGAGTTTTGATAATGCTTCTTACTATAAACGTAAAGCTTGCGCTTATAACCTGCGCACCTCTTCCGCTTATCTTCATATCCGGTATCATTTTTTCCAAAAAGGTAAGACCCTATTTTAAGATATCGCAAAAGAAAATGGGCGAGTTAAGCGGAAAGCTTCAGGACAATCTTTCCGGTATTCACGAGATACAGTCCTTCGGCCGTCAGGAATACGAGACGGACAAGGTAGATGAGACCAACTTCGAACATATAAAGGCTATGCTCACAGCCCTTAAATACAGCGGAATATTTCATCCCACTGTAGAATTTATCTCTTCGATAGGCACCATTTTAGTGGTTGCTTTCGGCGGACTTCTGGCCTACAAAGAAGGCTTAAAGGTGGAAGATGTTGTGGCATTTCTTTTATACCTCGGTCTTTTCTATGCACCGGTGACAGGACTTGCCAACCTTCTTGAAAGCATGCAGCAGTCATTGGCGGGAGCGGAACGTGTAATGGCTGTCCTTGAGGCTCCGTGCGAGATCAACGATAAGCCCGACGCCAAAGCTCTTAAAGATGTTAAGGGAGCCATAAAATTTGAAGATGTAAGTTTTTCGTATGAAGAGGGCATCCCGGTGCTTGACGGAGTCTCTTTTGAATGCAAGCCCGGTAAGATGCTGGCCCTTGTAGGGCCGACGGGCGTCGGTAAAACAACGCTTACCCAGCTTATTTCCCGTTTCTACGAGCCCACTTCGGGTCGTATCCTTATAGACGGAAATGATATAAACGATGTGACCATAGAAAGCTTAAGACAGAATATTTCACCTGTTTTGCAGGATACTTTTCTTTTTAACGGAACCATTGCCGAAAATATCGGTTATGCTTTCCCGGATGCGGGTTTGGAAGATATTAAAGAAGCCGCAAAGATCGCCAACATCCATGAGGATATCATGGCAATGCCCGACGGATATGATACTATTGTCGGTGAGAGAGGGTTAAGGCTTTCCGGCGGTCAGAAGCAAAGAGTTTCCATAGCCAGAGCGATCTTAAGAAAGTCTCCTATCATAATTTTGGATGAAGCGACTGCTTCGGTTGATGTGGAAACGGAAAAACAGATTCAGGATGCCATTACGGGCATCGTGGGTTCAAGGACCATAGTTGCCATCGCTCACAGGCTTTCAACCATCAGAAATGCCGACATGATCCTTGTGATCGAAAACGGCAAGATCACCGAACAGGGCACGCATGACGAACTTGTGGCTCTGGGCGGCAGCTACGCAAGAATGAACAGGATACAGAGCAAACAATGATCCGCAATCGGACCGGTTTCTTTTACAAAAACGTTTTTACTTTGAACCCAAATGATAAAAAGGAGTTCCGAATATATTATGGCGGGAAACAGAAATATCATAGCATTTATGAACGGAGGGCTTGGCAATCAGGCTTTTCAATATATTTTTATCAGATATGTCGAGATTAAATATGGCGTATCATGTGTTATAGATGACAGTCTGTTTTATGTTGATAACGTGCCTCATAACGGATATGAATTGGGTAAGCTTTTTAATATTAAGCATGATATGTTAAGTTCGCATTATGACGAGGATACATGGAAGAAGATGCTGTCCGAACGACGGGGAGGCTATTCACCGGCTCAAGTGTTGAAAGACCGCGGCATGGATCTTCATATGGTGACGGATTTAAATAACATTCATTTCAGCGGTCCTGTTTATAAATTGGATAAACTGGGAGAATTGATAAGATCCGGTTCAAAGGATATTTATCTCCACGGCTATTGGATCCTTCCCAAGTTTTTCAGGAAGTATGCCGGTATAATAGGGAAAGAACTGTCATTTGAAAAGGCTCCCGCACTTGAAGGAAAAAACGCAGAGCTGTTAAAGCAAATCGCATCGGATAAGAATTCGGTCTGTATACATATACGCCGAGGCGATATGGCCAATCTTGGGTGGTGCGCCAAACCCGAATATTTTAAGATTGCTATACAGACTGTTGAACGCAAAGTTAAAAGAGCGAATTATTATCTGTTTTCCGACGATCTTGATTGGTGCAATGAAAATGCCGCAAAGTTGGGCCTTGATGGAATCAAGGACAGATTGACGGTTATAAGCGGGAATAACGGTCCCGATGCGTGGAAAGATCTGGAACTGATGACTGAGTGCAGACATTTTGTGTCAGATCGAAGTTCTTTCAGTTATCTGGCTTATTGTCTTCGTAATGACAGACGCAGTATCATTATTTCAAGACTGCATTATTCTTTTGGTAAGCGTATTTCTTACAGAATAAAGAAATTGATAAAACATTAGTCTTGTAAAGCGGTATCTGAGATCGCCGCAAATTCGGAAAGGCATAAACAAAATGCAAAAATTCGGAATGAAAGATGTATACAGGCAGCTGGCGCTTGATTACTGTTGCGATGCAAACGATATAAAAAATTCAAAGAGCAACATATTTACGGAATATAAGTTACTTGACGGTCAGCGTGCTTACGACGGGCGTGAGGATGTGTTCTTAAAGATCGCTGCGGTACACAATAAGATATTGTGTACAGGGCGTGAAGATATCATAAAGGTGCTGAAAGAACGCTACGAAAATGTCGACGGTGCATGGTTTCTTGAAGCCGTGTTCATGCACAAATTGAATGAGATCATCATGCCTTACGGTCATCTTATCAAGAAAATACATCCGTTTTTTGTCGCATTCGATCAAACGGATGTCGACGATAAAGGATATACGCTTAAACTCTACGAGCGAGAAGATATCGAGGCTTTCAGAGGAGATAAAAGGTTTTCGAAGGCATTTACTTTTGTGCCCGAAGCACCTGACGAACTCGGAGTCGGAGCACTTGAAAACGGGGAGATCCTCGCCATGGCGGGAGCCAGCGGCGACAGCCCCATGCTTTGGCAGATAGGTATAGATGTGCTGCCTGAAGCCAGAGGCAAGCACCTCGGAGCGCTCACGGTCAGTAAGCTTAAAAACGAAATTCTTAAAAGAGGCAGGATCCCGTATTACGGAACGGCCTTTTCACATACTCTGTCTTTAAATATCGCCGTGGAAAGCGGTTTTCGTCCTGCCTGGACGGAGCTTCTCACCATGAAAATTTCAAACGGTCCGTCCATATAAAATTATAGGCGGGATACATACAGTCTTTTCTTGAAATATCCGATCCGATGTGATACTATACAATCATAAATTTTCGTATTTTTTCGTAAACATATATATAACATTGGGAGGCAATATGAAAAGAAGAATAAGATCGTTTATGATGGCGTGTTCTTTTGCCCTGTTTACGATACTGACGGTGATGTCACCGTTTTTATCGCTCAAGGCTTATGCGGATGATGCCGAAGGACCGATACTTAAGATCCACTATCACAGGGAAGACGGCGACTATGCCCCTTGGGATGTATGGCTCTGGGAATCAGGAAAGGACGGCGCAGGTTATGCATTTGAGGATGAAGACGGTGAAAAAGTTGCGACCATGAACGTGACTCCGGGCACCATGAGCGTCGGATTTATAGTCCGTACCCAGGAGTGGACAAAGGATATCGATGCCGACCAGTTTATCGACATATCCGATGTGGTGACCGGAACGGTGGACATCTATATAGAGTCTGGTGTCGAGGGCTACGAAAGAACCGACCGTGACGATGTGGTGATAGGAACAAAACTTAAAACGGCCAAGTATGACGGAAACGGAACGGTTAACGTTACGATGACAGCCGAGCTTGAAGGCGAGCTTTCCGAAGTGTTCGTGATTTCGGGAAGTTCAGGTGAAGAAGCGATCGAAAGCGTTACATATGCAGAGAACAATCTGTACAAGCTTCTTTTAACAAACCCTCTTGATCCTTACAAGAATTACACTATAACCTACGACGGGACGGTCTATAAGATAAATATGCCTATATTATATTCAACCGACGAATTTGAGCAGAAATTTACATATACGGGTGACGATCTCGGATACACATATGCAAAAGAAAAAACAACTTTCCGTGTATGGGCGCCTTCAGCCGAGAAGGTGGTTTTAAAGCGATATGAATCCGGCACCCAGCACAAGGATGACCTGATCGAAGAAGTTTCTATGAAGCCCGATTTAAACGGCACATGGGTATGTACGGTAAACGGTGACTTAAACGGCACATATTATACGTACGGCGTGACGCTTGACGGTAAAGAAATATCAGCAATGGATCCGTATGCAAGATCTTCGGGTGTAAACGGAAAGCGTGCAATGGTACTTGATCTGGATACCACGGATCCCGCAGGATGGGACAGTGACGCAAATCCTTTCGCAGGCAGGCCCATAAACGATGCGATAATATATGAGACACACATACGCGATCTGACGGTCGGAAGCGATAACGGTATCACAAATCAGGGTAAATTCCTTGGTGTTGTGGAAACGGGCACAAAGACTTCTTCCGGAATAAGCACGGGTCTTGACCATATAAAAGAACTCGGCATCACGCATCTTCATATCCTTCCTATGTATGATTTTGCGTCGCTTGACGAGACCACCAAAGCAAACGGTGTTTATAACTGGGGGTACGATCCGTTAAACTATAATGTCCCAGAGGGCACATATGCGACCGATCCTTATAAAGGCGAGGTAAGAGTGTCCGAGTTAAAGCAGATGGTAAAAGGACTCCACGACAATGATATCGCGGTGGTAATGGACGTTGTATATAACCATGTATACAGTGCGGAAGATTTTTCTTTTAACAAGATAGTACCCGGATATTTCTCGCGCATAACCGAGGAAGGTACATATTCAAGCGGTTCGGGCTGCGGAAACGATACTGCGACGGAACGCTCGATGGTCAGAAAATATATCGTGGATTCGGTCAATTACTGGGCCGATGAATATCATATCGACGGCTTCAGATTCGATCTTGTGGGCCTTATGGATACGGAACTTATAAATGAGATCGTGGAAACGGTTCATGAAAAGCATCCAGACGTTCTTTTCTACGGAGAAGGCTGGAGCCTCACGACCCTTGTGACAAAGCCGGATGTAACTCTCGCTACACAGACAAATTCCACACTTACGCCTGATTTTGCGTACTTTAACGACACGATCCGCGATGGCGTAAAGGGAAGCGTATTTGATACAAAAGCAGGTTTTGTGTCGGGAGCTTCGGGGTGTGAAGCCAAGATCGTAAGATGCTTTATGGGAGCGGATAAGTGGTGCGAAAGCCCCACGCAGACCATAAATTACGTATCCTGTCACGACAACAACACTCTTTTTGACAGATTGCGCTTAACCTGTCCCGATGCCGGTGATGCTGCGATCATAAAGATGAATAACCTTGCAGCATCGATATATATGCTGTCCGAAGGTATCCCCTTCATGCAGGCCGGTGAGGAAATGCTGCGTACCAAGACAAACGAAGACGGGACCTTTAATTCAAACAGCTACTCAAGTCCCGACAGTGTCAATGTCATAGACTGGTCGAGCCTTGAAGACGAATCGTACAAGAAGGTGTTCGATTACTATAAAGGGCTTATATCGTTCAGAAAAGCCCATCCGGTTTTAAGACTTGCGGATGCACAGGAAGTATCCGAGCATGTTAAAGAAGTGACAGGACTTGAATCACACATGGTGGCTTTTGATATACTCGGCGGTGTAGAGGGCGAGGCTGCCGAAGAGATGTACGTTATATATAACGCCAACAAGACGCCGCAGACCGTAGCGCTTCCCGAAGGAAACTGGAACGTCTACATCGATGCGGATAATGCGGGCAACGAAGCGCTTCGAAGTGTGGAAGGCGAGGTAAGCGTTGACCCTGTATCTGCTCTTGTACTTATAAAGGAAGATGCCTCAAAGGTCAATTCCTCAAAGGACGAAGAAGACCCTTCTTCGCCCGGAAAGTCCAAGACCCTTCCGATAGTCGGAGGCGTTGGCCTTGCTATGGCTGCCGGTGCGGCAGCAGCGCTGACTGTTAAGAAAAAGAAAAAATAAGATCGGTTAAAGAGCGTATTTTTACCCCCGTCCGACTGTAGATTCCATATATAAGGGACATTGCAGTCGGGCGGTTTTTATATGAAACAATAAGGGGTAGTTTTTTATCCAAAACCATTTCATAATATAAAAAAGCCGATCTTTATAAAAAACATATAGCCATACAGGTAAAAGGATACGAAAAAGTTGTGAAAGGTTGTGAATGGTTTTGCAATTGAATTATAATAAAAAGAGGAGAGATTCAAAAAGAAAATTAAAGCAACCGATAATCCATATATATTGCATTTCAGGCACCGGGTTATCTGTATGAAAAAATCAAGCAAGAACAATTTATAATTTATTTATATGGCTGCTGATATAAGGAGGGATAATAGTGTTGAGACACTTGGAGATATCCGCTATTGCTATAAATCACGATGAATGTTGGTTTTTTTTGGCTCAGGTTAATCATATGTATTATTTTAACTTTAATACAGGAGAAAAAAGGGATTGTGGGATTGTTCCTTGGGAAGGTGAAACCACTTCACTACTTTATCGCTCGATGGAGTATGTTGATGGAAAAGTGTACCTTATACCATATGCGGCACATTCAATTGCGGTATATGACACAATAGATCACCAATTTTTGCGCATAGATTTAAAACCATCTGTTATATCGGGAAAGAAATACTTATTCAGAGCATCATTCACATACAGCGGAAAAGTATTTGCTTTTGGTGTTCATGCTAAGACTATTATTGCAATAGATTCTTGTGACAACAGTATAAAATATATAGATGAATGGTTCAGTGATGCAAGGAGGTTCATTTCGAATTCAAAAGGAATTCTGGCGCGAAAGCAGTTGGCTTTTATGAATGGGAATGCGTATTTGCCGTTGTTCTATGGCACACTTCTTCTCGCATTTGACTATAAAAATGAGAAGGCGTATGTGATCAATACTGAAATAGATGCTGATGGCTTCTGGGGAATTACCGTTTTTGGTGAAAGACTGTATATTGCAGATAAGCATGGGAGGATAGTGAGTTTTAATCCATTGGATCATAGTTCTGAGATTGAATTTCTATTTGACAAATATAATTCAAATGAAGATAAATATCTGGTTGCCAATGGAACTGGTATTGACATTTATACCGCTAATTCTAAAATGGATCATCTTAAAGGAAGTGATGATCGCCTTAAAACCGGAAGATATTGCTGTATATGTAATAACCTCGTAAATACAGCCTTTTGGGACTATGATGCCGGAGGCGTTATTGTGATCGATGCTAATGGAAAAAGGTTTTATGACTTATCGATAAATATGGATGATGTTTTATACAAACAATTCTATTCGAAAGGGTGCATGATCAAAGAGGAATCCGGGCCAAGGCTGGCAGAGTTTTTAGAAGATATATGCAGGTAATGAAATGGATAAGATATCAGTAATAATACCAATTTATAATGCAGAAAAATACCTATCGGTCACAATGAAATGTTTATTGGAACAAGATTATCCGAATTATGAAGTTATTGCTGTTAATGATTGTTCATCTGATGCCAGCAGGCAAATATTAGAAAAATACAGTAAAGAATTCAAGGATAAAAGATTAGATTTTACTCTTGTCAATAGGAAGATAAACGGAGGGTTATGTTCTGCAATTAACACCGGGCTGGCTTATGCTACAGGAGATTATTTATGTTTTCCCGATGCTGATGATGAGTTTACGACAGATTATCTTTCATCTATGCATTCCGTACTATTGAATGATTCTAAGTATAAGTGGGTGAGGTGTGACTATACTATAATGCTTGAAGAAGAGCAACGGGAATACGATGTATTGCTGCCTGAAGTAAGCGTGTATAAGGATGATTTTTATGATTTTATTTCTAAGTATATTGCACATAATGCTTGGAATATGCTTGTTGAGCGTGAATATTTTGAAAAGACAGTCGGCAAATGTATCTATAATTCCAGATTAACGCAGGAATGGTCTATACTTTTACCGCTGAGTTATCATTCAAATTACGCAAGGTGCAACAGGAAACTGTATAGATACCATATAAGAAAACAAGCTATGTCATCTTGGCAGGAACAAGACTTGCATTCTGTGATCAATCATATAAATGGTTTGGAAGAATTGAATTATACTGTGTTAAGCATGATCAAGCCATCAGATATCGATCGAATCAATAAAGCAACAACTGCACTCAGTTTGTATTATCATCTGTTCCGAGCGAAGAAATATATTGAGAACGGAGCTGAAGAAAATGCTTCAAAGGAATTGTATGCATTGCGCAGTGAAGGAGATAAGTTTGTTGGAAAGGAGCTTTATGATCTGGTAAAGCATCCTGATCTATATGTAAGAATTGTTTTTGATGTATTACTGGAGGGGAATGTTGATGCTGCAATATCAGAATACAAGGAATATAAGGAAGCAACAAAGAACCAATATGGAATTATATATGACAAGGGCGGGGCTGAAATACAACATGCAGTAAGCGCGATATATGGAAAGCCAGAGTTTGCGATTGAATATGATGAACGAAACACAATATGGCCTGTTAATGTACC
Source organism: Lachnospiraceae bacterium (assembly GCA_016283275.1). Taxonomy (GTDB): domain Bacteria; phylum Bacillota; class Clostridia; order Lachnospirales; family Lachnospiraceae; genus UBA1258. Next base: position 48,365 of record JAEEMP010000064.1, on the reverse strand, counting down.
AATTATAGGATTGATACAGAATTCTAAGAAGTATTCTGTTCTGTGCAATGAAGTTATAAATAGTGGTGGCGTGTGCTTGGAATATAGAAATGTCAGAAATTCTATAAGAGGATGGGCATATGAGAATCAATAACAATGTAGAGGAATTTAGAGAAAGAGTTAAAAACTCTCATATAGTGTGTCATGGTGCCGGTAATAATGCGTATTCTATGCTGAACAATGATGAATTTGGCTGCTATTTAGACAGAATCCTTTTTTTTGTTGATAGAGATGAAAAACGAGTTGGCACATACATTGGTCAAGGTAATAGAAGTTATGCAATAAAATCTGTTGATGATTTGAAAGGATTAGATAATTATGTGGTTTTAATTACTGTATCAGATTATAAAAAGATAGGCGATTTGTATAATTCCCAAAACATTGATTGGTTTTCTTGGGTTGAACTGGCCAAAGATTTAGCTTTTTCACATGTTACTGTTAGTTCGATGTCACGTCTATTTCTAATGAACACTCCTGATTACGTAAATATGGGTGATCATGCTATAACAGTAGCTGAGTATGCGTTTTTAAGGCAATACAACAGACCAATATATGAATTTGGATCTTCATTATGTGATGACGACAGTCTTCAACGGTTAAGAGAACAATTGACTCCAAGAGATATAATACTGATTCAAGGCGGTGGTAATATGGGGTCATTATGGAGAACATGTGAAGACAATATCCGAAGAATAGTAAGTTTTTTTAAGGATAATGCTGTTGTTATACTTCCTCAATCTATCTTTTATGAAGACAATATACTCAAAAATGAGTTTTTTCAAAAAGGCCTTGATATCTACAATTCACATCAGAGATTATTCATTTGTACGCGTGAGACCAGAAGTTATACATTTGCCAAAGCGTATTTTAAAAATAATATTCTACTTGTCCCGGATATGGTTCTCTTTTTAAAAGAAAGCAAAAATGACGGCAACAGAGATGGTATCGGAGTTATGTTGCGTACTGATAAAGAAAGAGCTTTAAGCCACGATTATATTGAAATTGTGAAGCTCGCTATAGGGCGAAGCAGAAATAAGATAAAAGAAATCTCACATCACTCTAATGAGATAGTGGGAGGAAGACAAGAAAGACTACATTACTTACTGGATGTCTATCGTTCTTGTAGGTTGGTTGTTACCGATAGGTTACATGGTATGATTTTTTCTGCCATTACAGGGACCCCATGTATTGTTTTTGATAACAGTTATGGAAAAGTGAAGTCGTTGTATAACACATGGTTAAAGGATTTTAGGTATATTAGAGTTGTAGCTGAGATGCCGGTTGATGAACTGGAAACTTTGATAGAGGAAATGATGAAGGTTCCGCATGATAGAGTGCCAAGTGTAGACAAGGAATATGAAAGCTTACGCGAGTTGATAACGCGATTAATTAAGGAGAATGAAAATGTATAGAATAAAACGCTTCTTTGATTGTCAAGTCCCGGTTAATAAGTGTAATTTTGAGTGCGATTATTGCACAGTAGGGCAATGGCGCAAGGTTAACGGAGAATCGCCTACTCAATATACGCCTTTTAAGTATTCGGTCGAACACATGGCGAATGCTTTAACCCCTGAGCGGTTAGGTGGGATATGTGCATTCAATCTATGTGGAAATGGAGAAACTTTTTTACATCCTCAGATATTAGAGTTTGCAGTAGCTTTATTAAAGCAGGGACATTTTGTTTCAATAGTAACCAATGGAACGGTGTCTTCTGCTATTGATTCGCTATGTGAACTTTCTGAAGACCTAAGATCACATGTGTTTATCAAGTTTTCGTTTCATTACATAGAGTTAAAGAAAAAGAATTTACTGAGACGGTATTTTGAAAATGTAGAAAAAGCACATAAATCAGGTATGTCACTGACGGTTGAATTGGTTGCGTCAGACAGTAATGTTGAATATATAGAAGAAATCAAGGATATATGCTTGAAGAACTTAGGAGTATTATGTCATTTGACAGATCCCAGACTTAATACGGCTTCTGATATCAGACATTTAACTGATATGCCGATGGAAGAGCATTTAAAAATCTGGAGCCAGTTTGAATCTGCACTTTTTGATTATAGGCAGGCAACATGGGGTGATAATCGAGAAAAATATTTTTGCTATGGGGGGGTGTGGTCGTTCAATCTTGCACTTGGAAGCGGAAAACTGAAACAGTGTTACAGAAATTCAGATACAGTCCAGTTTATATTTGAAAATACAGATGAACCAATCCACTATCTTCCAAGAGGACATCATTGCTCTTTTGCACACTGTTTTAACAGTCATGTGTTTGATTGCCTGTGTGGAGTGATTCCGGAGATAAAATCACCATATTATATTGAACTTAGAAACAGAAAGCTTCCGGATGGAACCGAGTGGATAAAGGATGCATACAAAGAAGTTTACGGCAGAAGAGTTTGTGAGAATAATGATGAATACTCTGCACAAGAGAAGATATTTGCAGACGGTATTATAAGTTTATTTAATGAAATTGATTCCGGAAATGATTTTGAAAGACTTGTTGATGATGTGATGGATAAAGTATCTAAAGTGTATGATATATCATTTTATGGAGAAGGGCTTATTAATGACTGGTTTGAACGAAAGTATAACGAAAAAAAGATTAATGGTAAAGAATTAGAGAAACTTGTTATTGTTACAAATTATGCCGATTTTGCTCAGATTAAAGCAAAACTTCAAGAGACTGAGAAAGCGAAGATTATCAGCATAGTTGATCTTATGACTTTACAGGGGGAATGATGAAGCTGATAAATGCATCAATAAAGGACTTCTCTGAATATGTAAAGAAAACACAAAAGAAGATAGTGCTTTTTGGGGCAGGGGCTGTAGCTAAGACTTACGTGCCATATATGGCTTCTAAGTATGAGATATCTGAGTATATTCTTTGTGCAGTAGATAATAATATTTCAAAGCAAGGCAGTTATATTAGCTTATTTAACAGACAAATATGCATCAGGGATATCACATTTTTTACATCATGCAATGAAGAGTATTGCATTTGGATTACCAATGGGGAGTTTTATTCTGTGATAGAACAGCTTAACGGTATTGAGGAGTGTTGTAACACAGATTGTTTTGTGGCTGCAGTTATGCAGATGGAGTGTGAGAGAAAAAAGGTATTACAAATTTGGAAAGAGAGTGATTCTCCACTTATACCCCGAAAGATACATTATTGTTGGTTTTCGGGAAACCCAATTCCGGATAGTTTACAAAAATGTATAGATTCTTGGTCAGAAGTTTGCCCGGATTATGAGATAGTCAGATGGGACGAGTCAACATTTGATATAAAGCGTTATAAATACACTTTAGATGCGTACAAAATGCATAAGTGGGGATTTATTCCGGACGTGGCAAGACTTGAAATACTCTATGAGAATGGCGGATTTTATTTTGATACGGATGTAAAGATAATTAAAAACCTTGATCCATTAAGGTTTCAGACAGCATTTTGTGGAAGAGAAAGACAAGGACATGTAAACTTTGGCGGCGGATCCGGATGTGTGCCTCATAGTGACGTTGTTAGAAGAATATTGGAATTTAGAAAGGACGTGGATTTTATCAATCCGAACGGGACGATCAATTCCGAGGCGAGCGGATACTATGAGACGTGGCCATTAATGGAAATGGGGCTTAAAGTTGAGGACATTAGTCAAAAGCTTGAAGGTATAAATGTATACTCTTCTGATTTCTTTTCTCCATATAACTTTATCAACGGAGAAGAATTAGTAAAAAACGAGACTTTTTCTATACATTACTTTAGTGGGAGCTGGATTACCGGTGGTGATGCTTTAAGAAAGCAAACAAGAGAAAAATACTCTCAGATCAAAGATTCAATGGAGATGTTGACATGAAATATATTTGGGGAGCGGGAATTGCGGTAAAAAACAATTGGATACTGATAAAAAAGTATTTTAACCCGGATGCTGAAGTGGATGGTAATCCTTCAAAATGGAACAAGAAGGATGGTTTTACCGGGCTAATGTGCTATTCTCCGAGTGAACTAAAAGATCAAAAGAACGTTGAGGTACTGATAACAGTAGGAGATCCTTATGTGGTATCGGATATTATTGGGAGTTTAAACGAATTAAATATTTCAAACTATAGCGTGCTAACCGATGTTTTAAAACTTTGGGGCGAATCAGAAGAACTTCCCAAAAGATTACAGGATATAACTACAGAAGAAAAATTTATATTATTTAATACGCCTGAGCATGATAATATCGGAGATCATTTAATTACTTTGGCTACTGAACAGTTGCTGTCAAAACTGTTCTGTGAAAAGAAATTGGTTGAGGTTTCTGATATTGACTATTTGTGGTATGGTAAGTCGATTCATGAAAAAATATCGACTAAAGATACGATATTGATTTCCGGCGGCGGTTTTTTGGGATCGCTCTGGTTGTACAACGGAGAGAATAATGTCCGTTCGATTATTGAAGAATATTCGGATAATAAGATAGTTGTTCTTCCTCAGACAATGTATTTTGAAAAAAATGAACGAGGGAAGGCTGAATATAAAAGAAGTTGTGAAGTATACAGAAAGCATAAGAATTTGTTTTTGTGTGTAAGAGACAGAGAATCTGAGAAGGTTGCTAATGATGTTTTGCAATCGTCGGGACGCGTTAAACTATTGCCGGATATGGCTCTGTTTTATACCGGATTTAAAAAAATTGATTATTTAAAAAGAGAAAAAAGGATATTAGTCTGCCTTAGAAAAGATAAGGAAAGTGTTTTATCACCGGTCAACAAAGAAACAATTTATAAAGCAGTAGAAAAGTTGAATTACAACGTGGTGGATACTTCGATGCATTCTGCTGAAATTATAGGACCCGGGACAAGAGAAACTGCAGTCTGGAATAAGCTTTATGAAATATCTAATGCAAAGCTTGTTATAACAGACACTCTGCATTGTATGATTTCAGCTGCCATAACCGGGACTCCATGCATTGCGTTCGATAATCTTTCCGGTAAATTAAGTGGTGTATATCATTGGATCAAGGATTTAAAGTACATAACGCTGTGCGGTAGTATTGATGAATTTGCCGGAAAGCTGGATGAAGTTTCGATGACTGATAATGAATATATACTGGCAGACAGATACAGATATGAGGACAGTATAAAAAGAATTATTTCGGGAGATAGTATATAAGATGGAGGCCCCTAAACACTTTATCAATTGTTATGTTCCTGTTCAGGCATGTAATTTTAGATGTTCATATTGTTATATTGGGCAGAAAAAAGAATTTGACGGGCAAAAGCTAAAATACATATATCCGTTAGAGACTATGCAAGTTGCGCTTGGCAAAAAGCGATTGGGAGGAATGTGTATATTCAATCTGTGCGCAGGCGGAGAAACTCTGCTTCAAAAAGAGATTGTGCCCATTGTCGAGCTTCTTCTATCGATTGGACATAATGTATCTATCGTAACCAATGGGACGATGACAAACACGATAAAGTTGTTGCTTGGGTTGCCCGACAGTCTTTTGAGTATGCTATATATAAAGTTTTCGTTCCATTATTTTGAATTGGTAAAAAGAAACCTTATGGATGAATTTTTTATGAATGTCCATAAAGTGCAAAAAAGTAAGGCTTCTTTTTCCATAGATATTACCCCGTGTGACGAGCTGATCGACCATATACCGGAAATAAAAAGAATATTTGATATAGAAATGAATGGGGCTATGCCGCATATATCTGTTGCGAGGGATGTGACAACCTCAGAACTTAAGATTCTGACAAAATTGTCGCGAGACGAATACATTGCGGCCTGGTCTGTGTTTGGCTCTGCGAAATTTGATTATAAAATCAGTGAGTTTCAGAAACCGCATAAGGAATATTGTTGTGCGGGAAATAAAAGTTTTTCATTGGATTTGATAAGCGGAAACTGTAGGATTTGCGATGGGGCGCCCGATCCTCAAAAGATGAACTTTTACAACATATATAATAATCCTACGGAGGAAATACCTTTTGTTGAAATTGGGAATAATTGTCCTACCGCGCATTGCTATAATTGCCATGCCCTGCTTACGCTTGGGACGATTCCCGAACTTGATGCGCCAACCTATGCGGAAGTGCTGGATAGAGTAGATAAAAGCGGTGAACATTGGTTAAAGGACAGAGTTTTTGAGTTTTATTCCAAGAGGTTGGTTTAGAACCGAGTATTTGCGAAGGATGTATAGAAAATGTGCAAATTTCATTTTTCGTTAGATGATGTTAAAGGCATATTTAAAGCACTGATAGAAGATAATCCTGACAGTATTTTTGAAACAAGGACATTGGGATTTTTAGAGAAGATGCATGAATTATATGATATAGAGATTGATCTTTATTGCACTTATCAGCACTATTGGTATTGTATGAAGAATGTATCGGATAGATATAAGAAACAGTTTTTGGACAATGGCTGGATTAATTTTGGCTTCCATTGTTTTGATGAAGAGAGAAGTATCTGTGATTATTCAGAGAACTTTGAGGATGAGTACGGACGTTTTGAGAATGATATATATAGAATAACCGGACAGAATGACTCCGGGAAGGTACTTCGGCTTCATGGTTTTGAAGGGTCTAAAGGGATTTGCATGTTTCTTAAGAATAAAGGAATGCAATACTTGCTTGGAGCTGATACAAATAGGAATAGTTATTTCCTTGATAAAAGTGCAAATTTGAGGCTGCAGAATGAGCTGATGTATCATGATGACAATACCGGAATAGATTTCATTCGTTCATGTACCAGACTGGAAGATGTTAAAGATGCGAGTTTTTCGGAATTCGATAAAGAGATAAGGCGTTATTATGATAAACGTGCTGATTTGATTCCAATATATACGCACGAGTGGCAATTGGACAAAAGTGAAATAAGAAATCTGTTCGAGAATTGTTGTTCTATTTCTATGGAGATGTGAACATATCAGAAAGTGCCAAAAGTTTTTATAGCAATTATTTTGCGAAGGTTTATTATGACAATCGCACAGGCAATGCTGCACAGGCCAATCAAAGTCATGACATTGTTCTCAGTCTTTTAGGTTAATTTGGGGAACTGCTATGGGAAATATTTACAGTTTCTTTCTTCAAATTCCTCAAAATTTCTGTTCCGTCTTCGCGATCTCGTGTTATACTCAAAAAAAGAAAAGAATAAAGGAAACAGACCAATGGACAACGCACAGGATACAACAGCAGTCAAAGAAAAAGGCTTAAAGGCCTTTCTTAAGAAAAAAGACATTGAAATATCATTAAAAAGGTACGGAATAGACGCACTTGGCGCCATGGCGCAGGGTCTTTTCTGTTCTCTTTTGATAGGTACCATAATAAATACGCTTGGAACCCAATTTCACATTGGTTTTCTTACAAGCACCGTAGCTACGATCGCCGGTACGGAATATACGGTGGGTGGTCTTGCAACCGCGATGAGCGGGCCTGCTATGGCGGTGGCTATAGGATATGCGCTTAAGTGTCCGCCGCTTGTGTTGTTTTCGCTTATCACAGTAGGCTTTGCATCCAATGCATTAGGTGGTGCGGGCGGACCGCTTGCGGTACTTTTTGTGGCGATCATCGCATCCGAGATTGGCAAGGCTGTATCAAAAGAAACCAAAGTTGATATTCTGGTAACTCCGCTTGTGACGATAGGCGTCGGCATAGCGCTTTCGGCATGGTGGGCGCCGGCGCTCGGAAAAGCGGCCAGCAAGGTCGGAACCCTTATCATGTGGGCTACGGATCTTCAGCCTTTCCTTATGGGCATACTTGTATCGGTCATCGTGGGCGTTGCGCTTACGCTTCCGATCTCATCGGCAGCTATTTGTGCGGCACTTTCGCTTACGGGTCTTGCGGGCGGCGCGGCCGTTGCGGGCTGTTGTGCGCAGATGGTCGGTTTTGCAGTGATGTCGTTTAAAGAAAATAAGTGGGGAGGTCTTGTGTCACAGGGTATCGGTACTTCGATGCTTCAGATGGGAAATATCGTCAAGAATCCGAGAATCTGGATCGCACCGATACTTACATCCGCGATCACCGGTCCGATCGCCACATGCCTCTTTAATCTTAAAATGAACGGTGCACCCGTATCATCCGGTATGGGTACATGCGGTCTGGTGGGCCAGATAGGTGTATATACGGGCTGGGTCAACGATATAGCGAACGGCTCGAAAGCAGCGATCACCGCAATGGACTGGATAGGTCTTGTACTTATATCATTTGTACTACCGGCAGTTCTTTGCCCCATTATCCATATGGGTGTCAAGAAGCTTGGATGGGCAAAAGACGGAGACCTTAAACTTGAAGCAAAATAATAATACGGAGGAAAAACATGGAAGAACAGACAATTACGATCACTATCAAGACAAAGGGCGAGAAATGCGTTATGACCGACGCGGAGATCAAAGAGTGGTACGAAGAGAACGTTAAGAAGATATTTAATCCCGAATACGGAACTCCCGAGATTTCCGTTAAGGTTGAAAGAGAGGTTAAGTAATAAAATTAACTATATAAGGAGGGTTTATTATGAGTAGTATGAAAAAGTACATCGCAGAATGTATCGGAACTTTCACGCTTGTTTTTATCGGTTGCGGAACTGCGATGCTGGTAGGCTGTGACGCTGCTAACGGCGGCGGATATGTGCTTACGGCATTTGCATTCGGTCTTGCGATCGTTACGCTTGCGTACGGTGTGGGTAACATTTCGGGCGGCCATGTAAATCCCGCGGTATCATTGGGTGTATTTCTTACCGGCGGCATGGATGCAAAGGAATTTTGCGGTTATGTAGTTTCACAGATTATTGGGGCAATCGTGGGCTCAGCAGCTTTGGCAGGCATATTTGCTCTCGGCGATGTTGAAGACAAGACCGGCGGTCTGGGTTCAAACGGTCTTGCCGGCGTAGGCGACAGTATTGTGGCTGGTCTGATCGTTGAGATCATCCTTACTTTCCTGTTTGTTCTTCTTATATTGGGTGTTACCAGTAAAAAGAATAATCACGGTTCTTTCGGCGGCCTTATTATCGGTCTTACCCTTGTTGGCATTCACATCATCGGTATCGGTCTTACAGGTACAAGCGTTAACCCCGCAAGAAGTTTAGGCCCCGCTATTATAGCTGCCATTGGCGGAAATGCAGATCCCATCAAGGTTGTATGGGTATTTATCGTAGCACCTTTGATCGGTGGTGCTCTCGCAGCTTTCTGTCATAAATATTTTGAAAAAGAAAAATAAAGATCGTATTTTCGCTCCCGATTCCGTTTGGAATCGGGAGTTTTTATTTATCCGTTTATTTATTTGTGATAAACTGAAAATTAGGTTTAAGCAAAAATGGGAAAAAAGGTCTTTCTGAAAAAATACAACAGAAAAAAACTTGAATGGTTGCATGACGCGAGATGGTTCATCTTTATGTTCGTTCTCGGGTTTATTTTGTTGCGTTTTGTGGTAGGTTTTTCGTACATAAGCGGCGATTCCATGTCACCTACGTTAAATGACGGCGAATCCGTAATGTATTTAAGGATCCATCCGAACTACAAGGTCGGTGACATCGTGGCGTTGAAAGTTCCCTCGGGTGATTATTATGTAAAAAGAATAGTGGCCTTACCCGGTGATACGGTGGATATCCGCAGAAATACCGTATATGTGAACGGAAAAGTTGAAGAACTTGATGTTGAGGAGGGTATCACCAAAAGGCAGAAAGGGACGGTAGTGTATCCGTACAAAGTTTCCGACGGATATTACTTTACACTGGGTGATAACCGCAAGGTTTCCGTTGATTCGAGGTATTACGGCGAGGTTACCAAAGGCCGTATAAAGGGTAAGATCATTTTTAAGTTCAAAGGTATTCACGGCGCGGTCGTACGATAATATTTTGAAAAAGAAAGAGGCATAACGGGTAGATATGAGGAAATACGATAAGGTAAAAACATTACAGCTTGTTATATACGTAGTTCTGGCTGTCGTGGGGCTTACGATCATCTTTTACGATACGGATCTCTATCATAAGATTGCATCCGATCCGCTGATCAAATTTTTCTTTGGAATATTGTGGCTTTTGCTCCTTGTGTCTTTGATCTTTATTTTTCTGGATTTTAAGGTTCTTTTGCAGCTTAAAAAGAATGTAAACGAACTTGATATGCTCGTATTTTCCGATCCCGTAGCAGGTATAGGCAACAGATACAGCTGTGACGCGATCATAGAAAAGTATCTTGATAAACCGCTTCCCGAGGAGATCGGCTGCATCACGATAGCGATCACCAATTTAAAGGAGATAAATACGGAGTATTCGCATCTTGCGGGTAACGAACTGATCAGAAACTTTTCACTTATGCTCCTTGATGCGGCCGATAAAGAAAAAAAAGTGGCTTTGGGAAGAAACGGCGGCAACAAATTCCTTGTTCTTTTCACCGATTGCAGTGAGCAGGAAATGGAGCATTTTCTTCAAAATGTTGCCGAGAAGACTGAGAAATTCAATGAAACAGCCAATTTCGGAAAGATCGAATATCAATACGGCTGTGCTTTTCGTGAGGGTGAGAATGTAAAGACCATAAATGAACTTATAGCTTTGTCGAACCGTCGCTCGATCGAGAAATACAGAACTTTTGTGGATTGATCAAATAAACATTTGAAGGGTATATTATGAGGACGCTTGATACCGAATATATAACCGATCTTACAAAGCGTGCAAAAGAAGGAGAAACCGAAGCTTTTGCCGAATTGTACGGGATCACATACGAAAAACAGTATGCTTACGCTTTCGGAACGCTTAAGAATAAGGAGAAGGCGCTTCTGGCGTTGAAAGAAACATACAAGAAGGCGCTTTCGGGCTTAAATGCCCTCGCAAAGGACGATGCGTTCTTTTCCTATCTTTTGATGATCAATTTTGAAACATGCCTTGAAGTCATCAGGAAAAAGAACCCCGCCGAGATAAGCGTCCGCATCGAAGACGAGCACTATTCACTAAGTAACTTAAAAAAACTTCCGGTTACCGAAAGCATCGTCATGATAGAGCGTTACTACAGAAAAAAACGTGTCAATTCCATAGCGGGATTTCTGGAAATTGATTCACCGGGCGTCAGAGAATATTTAAAGCGCGGTAAAGAGCATCTTAAGAAACTTTTGCAGGAAGATTAGGGTTAATGAGTAAAAAAAGGCGTAACGATAATAGAATAACGGAGGAAGAGGCGTCAAAGATCCTGGATGAAGTCCTTACTGAGTGCGGTAAGGACAAGCTTTCCGTACCGATTTCGGATCTTATGAGTTACAGCACATTCAGAAAAGAAAACTATGGCTATCAGCAGAATCTGTTGATGACATTCATTGTTCTTTTTGCGCTTATTCCGTTCCTTTTTATGTCTCCGATAGTCAGTACTTCCGATATTGTTATCGGAGAAAGGGGACTTCCCGAAATTACCGTTGATGTTGCGGGTGTACTTCCGGTAAAAAGCGTTATAGCCGTGTTAAACGGTATAAGACTTCCCGTATACGAGGTAAATCCGCACAGATTTACCATAGAACCCACACATGTAGGTGACATTGATCTTAAGGTCACTCTTTTTAACGACCAGTATGTTGAAAAAATTGTAAGCGTTACAGATATTGATTCGGAAGCTCCCAGATTCATTAAGGCTGAGCGCAAAGGCGGCCTTATCTATATTTACGCCAAGGATGACGGCGTAGGTGTCAACTTCGAAGATTCTTTCATGTTACTTCCTGATAGCACAGTGTTAATTCCTTTGGATTACAATGCGGAATATAACTACGTAGTGTTTGAGGATTTAGGAGGAAACGCCGAAGTATATATCCCCGATAACTTTGAAAACATTATCAGGATCCGGTACTAATTTCCTAAAAAATTGAACTATTTTCGTGGTTTTGAACGTCTTTATAAATGAAGGGCGTTATTTAATTACGATAATTTTTTATGAAAGGGGAATCCCATGAAAAAAAATATAAAAAGATATTTACTGGTTGTGCTGGCTCTCGTTTTGGTATTTGCGGCAGGCAAGTTCACATCCGATTACCTTCTTAAAGCAACAGACGGTGAAGAAAATGTTGTTGAAGAAGAAATAACAAGGGAAGTTGAGGCCGAAGAACCGGAACTTTCAACTGTTGAGGCAGAAGAAGAACCCGCAGAAGAGCCGGTGATCGAAGAAGGCATTTTCGAGAGTGAGGTTGTAGAGTCGGTAGAGTCGGTTCCCGCAGAACTTGAAGCAGTTCCCGAGGCCGGACCGGCAGAAGAAACTCCCGATGCAGAACCTGTTTCGGATGAAACAGAGGCTGAAGTTGAAGAAGCCGATACCGAAGAAGCCGGTAGCGAAGTGGCTGAACCCGATGCAGTTAAGCCTTCAGCAGAGAGAACGGTTAAGATCTTCTGTGAACTTATAAATGACGATTCCCAGGCATTGTTTACATCCGAGATATCCGGTTTTGATGATGTCACGATCGCATACAGATGGCAGGTTGACGACGGAAACGGCTGGCAGGATATAGAAGGTGCCAATGAAGACAGATTGGTCATAACCCTAACGAAAGAAAATTACAGTTATGTCTACAGATTATTTGTAGATGTACTCGATGAAGCAGAATAATCTCAGACAATAATACTTATATTTTAAGTACATTTGGAGGATCAAATGGAAAGAACAATAAGAAGATTCAAAAAAGCATTATCCATGATATTGGCGGCAGTAATGGTCATAACCCTTATGCCCGCACAATCGGCTTACGCTGCAGGTGGAGAATATTCGTCTCAGGCGGTTCAGGCACCGGCACCCGGCGCATATATATCGGGCGAGAGCAGTGTTGAAGAGGGTGATACCATACAGCTTACAGCGCATGGCTTTAGATACTATGACTGGGGTGAATGGTCGTCAAGCGACAAGAACATTGCAACGGTTGATGACAATGGTTATGTTACCGGCGTTTCGGCAGGGCAGGTTACCATTACATATTCAGCAGGCGATTATTATTGGTTTTCAAAACGACTTCAGAAGGAAGCATCGATAACCATAGAAGTTACGGCTGCTTCAAAATATATTGAAGGTCCCTCTGAGGTTCGGGTAAAAGAAACCATTACTCTTACAGCAGTCGGTGTCGATAATTATAGACATAAAGAATGGAATACATCGGATAAAAAGATTGCAACCGTCAATAAGGACGGTGTGGTTACCGGTGTTAAAGAAGGAAATGTGACCATTTCCTGTCTTGCATATAATAACAATAAAAACCACGGCATTACATTGACATATGATATAAAAGTTCTTCCCGCTAAACCCGATAATACTCCGGTTTATGTTGCGGTATATGCAACAGGCGGAAACAGCAATGAAAGTTTTACATCGGACATGAAGAAAGAACTCGGTGTAAATTATGTTCAGAGGGGGGATCATTATGCTCCCATCGGTGTTATCACTCTTCCCAAGAGCATGTTCTCCGGGACGAGCCCGTATATCAGGACAGATGCGGATCTGGCCGCAGTAATGCAGGCAATGTCCGAGATCGATCAGAGCTATCTTATAAATCGCGGTGCCGAAAACAGGGGCAATACCGTAGGTTCTCATCTTGAATATGTACAAATGGATTATAACGGTACCGCAGGCAGCGGTAAGACTGCAATGTTTGACTGGAATACGGCTGAAGCAAGTAACGCTGCCGATAATTATGCAGGTCCTTCCATCGCGCTTATTGACGGAAAGAATTATAAGTATCATCTTGATCTTCGTTTTGCCACAAACATTCTTTCCTTTACAAGTGTTAAAGAAAATGCGAACGGCAGTTTTTCAACAGGGAACACCGGAGACCTCGGTACCAGAACATATCTTACAGGTATGGCTACGATAGAGCCCGGCGATTCCGATGACTGGTATTTAAACATCGGTTCTGAATATCAGATATCGGGATATTATTCCGATGCAAAATGCACCGTTCCGTATATATTCGGTAATGCCATTACAAGTGATACCAATGTTTTTGTAAAGATCGTAAGACAGCGTTCAAATGTAACCTATGATCTTGCAGGCGGTGTATCCGCAACTGCACAGCTTAGCTATAACAATCTTACTATAGGATCAAACACTCCAAAGATCGCTGAACCTACAAAGACCGCTCATACATTTGCGGGCTGGCAGGATGATCTTGGCAACAGATATAAAAACAACGATTCAATTCCCAAGCAGGTTACAAGAAGCGTAACCTACACCGCTTTATGGGAAAGCAAAGGTTATACCCTTGAGATCACAGCTAAGGATGCAACCTATAAATATAACGGTGCTGTTCAGTCCGCAACGGAATATACCGTTACATCCAATCCTTTCAATCTTACGTTTACCGGTATCTCCGCATACGGCGAGGGCAAGGATGTTAAAGACGGCGGATATGAAATAAAAGTTACAAAGGCAGATAATTTTAAGGCTTATGATAACGGCGTTGATGTAACGGCATTTGTGACGGTTACGTTAAAGTCCGGAACTCTTACGATCCTTCCGAGAGAAGTAACGTTTAAGACAGGTACGGCTCAAAAAGAATACGACGGAAGTCCTCTTACAAAAGCAGGTGTTGAAATTGAAGGCGATGAGATCGTAAGCGGTGATATCTATGATATTAAGGCTACAGGCTCACAGCTTGTTGAAGGCTCATCATCCAATACTGTGTCCTATACATTTAAGGATGGTGTACTCAGCGACAACTATAAGATCAATACAATCCTTGGAACCCTTACCGTAATCTCGGCAGGCGGAAAGTATGAACTTACGGCTACACCTGCAGGCTACGAGGGAACTTATGACGGACAGGCACACAGAGTAGATACTTATACTATTGCAGGTTCTGTGATCACAGGTTCTACGGGTACGTTTACATATAACGGACACACATACACGATCTCGGGCGTTTCCGTAAGTGATGATGCGGTACTTACCGATGTACTTCGTGATGCAAACGGAAATGTAATATCCAAGAAAGTTAGTATTGTGATCTCCGACGGAAAGAAGATCGTCGATGAGTTTGGCAATGACGTTACAAAAGAATTCACGATCAAGACAGCCGAAAATACAATAAAGATTAATCCCGTTGAACTTACATTTGCATCTCCCGATGCAAGTAAGTCTTACGACGGAACGGCACTTACCACAGCTGCATCCGAAATGATCATAACAGGATCGTTTGTAGGTACGGACGGTGTGGACTTTACGATGACGGGTTCTGTAGTATACGGTGAAGCAAAAAATACATTTACATACACTGCTAAAACAGGAACAAATCTTGATAATTACACGATTTCGGAAGCAGTTGGAACGCTTAAGGTTTCAAAGGGTACCGAGGAATACAAGATCGAACTTGTATCAAAGAGCGGCACTGCAACTTATGATGGTAAAGAGCACAGTGTAACGGGATTTGAAACATTGTCGTTTACGATCGAAGGTATTAAGTATTCCGTTTCCGGTGTTACCACAGGTGTCAAGGCTACCGACGCAGGTAAATATGTTAATGCCATAATAAACAGAGAAAATATAGTTATTACCGATACAAAGAATAATATAGTAGTAACAGATGCATTCGATGTATCTTACAAAGAAGGCACATTAACAGTTGATCCCCGTCCGATCACCCTTAAATCGGATAACGAGTCATTCGAATTTGATAATAAGCTTCATACCCCCACAAAAGATGCTTATGTTTCCAAAGGCAGTTTTGTGGACGGACAGGGTGTTACCTATGAAATGACCGGTTCTCAGAAACTTGTCGGTTCAAGTGCCAACAGCTTTAATTATACTGCAAAAGCAGGCACAAATATTGGTAACTATGCGATCACTAAGGAAGTCGGTCAGCTTACTGTAACAAACAGAAGTGATGACACTAAGTATGAGATCACGGTAGAAGCCAACAGCTATTCAGATGTTTATGACGGCGCAGAACATACCGCGACCGGATTTAAGACTCTTACCTTCAAAGTTGACGGTTCGACATATACAGTAAGCGGTCTTACCACTAATACGGTTACCGCTAAAGATGTTACCGCAAAGACCTCTGTAAATATAGATGGTACTGTAGTTGTAAAGACTTCGGACGGTATAGATGCTACAAAGAGCTTTAAGGTTAATATGGTCCCCGGGTCATTTGAGATCACAAAGCGTGCACTTACCTTTACATCTCCGAGTGCTTCCAAGGATTATGACGGTACTCCGTTAAAGACTTTACCCGGCGCGATGATCGTTACCGGAAGCTTTGCACCCGGTGAGAGCGCAACCTTTACAATGACCCGGTCAATCGTATATCCGGGTGATATTGACAACGAATATACATATGTTATCAATAACGGTTTGGCATCAAACTATGACATTACAGAGTTAAAGGGTAAACTTCATATCGATCCCCGTGGTGAAGGCGATGCCTACAGGATAGATGTTGAACCTCAGAGTCTTGAAGCTGTATATAACGGAAAGTCTCAGGGTGTAAGCGGATCTGTTGAGACAGAATTCACCAATGAGGCGAATGGCCTTAAATATACCGTTACGGTTTATACAAAGGCTTCGTTCCGTAAGGATGTGGGCGAACAGCTCACCGAAGTAGAACGTGTAACTGTTAAAGATTCAAACGGTGTGGATGTTACTGATCAGTTCAGGTTTAATAAATCAAACGGCAAGGTTAAGATCACAGCTCGTCCGATAGAGTTTACATCCGCAAGCGGCCAAAAGATATATGATTATACGACCGATCCGCTTAAGGTGGAAAAGGTTAATGTAACTTCCGGAAACCTCGCTGAAGGTGATGTTGTTACATATAATGTGACAGGTTCACAGACTTATGTCGGTTCATCCGACAATACTTATACGGTTGTTTGGGGAACGGTTGATGTAAATAACTATGCTCCTACATATAAAGTGGGTAAGCTGGAAGTTCTTTCACCTGACACCAAGTATGAAGTAACCGTTAAGGCAGCAAGCGGCACATTCCTTTATGACGGATCCGAAAAGAGTGTAAACGGTTTTGCCGATACAATGGCTAACCTTACATTCACACAGTCGGGTGATTCATATACCGGAACTCTTAAGCTCGGTGATAATACATTTACGATCGAAGGTCTTAACGCATCATACAAGACTACCGACGCAGGTGAGTATACCGTTAATGTAACAGGTACTGCTGTTGTTAAGGATTCCGAGGGTACGGATGTAACAGGTCAGTTTATTGTTAATACACAGCCCGGAACTCTTAAGATCGATAAGAGAACAGTAACCGTTACTGCTGTATCTAAGACATTTACATACGATGCAAAAGAACACTATGCTAAAGACGTAACAATTTCAGGTGATAAATTTGCAGCCGGTGAAGGTGCGACATACGTATTCTCCGATACTTCGAAGATCACAGCTCCCGGTCATGTGGATAATGTCATCGCATCATACACCTTAAATGCCGGCACCAAGGCAGATAACTATATCATCAAGACTGTAAAAGGACAGCTTACCGTTATAAATCGTACAGGTGACGAGAAATATGTTATCAAACTTGTACCCAATTCGGATACCGTAATGTATGACGGAACCGAGAAGAGCGTAAGCGGATTTATTGCAACATCGTTTACCGTGCCGGGTCTTGACGGAAAGACATACACTGTTACAGGTGTTGAAGCATCTGCAACGGGCATCGATGCAGGTGTATATCCCGTAACCGCAACAGGAACGGCAGTTGTTACCGATGCGGCAGGCAATGATGTAACAGGTTCGTTTGTTGTAACGGTTGATGACAGTGCAAAACTTGTTATTAAGCCCAGAAAAGTTACCATTACGGCTGCTTCCGAAGAGCGTCCGTTTGATAACACATCGCTTACTAACAGTGATTACACTATAACGGGTGATGGATTTGTGGAAGGCGAAGAGCCTGATATTACCGTAACAGGTACCATTCTTATACCCGGAACTGTGACCAACGAAGTAACATATAAGCTGGATGACGATGTTAATCCGAATAACTATGAGATCACAACTGTTAACGGTCAGCTCACCGTTACAAAGGTTGATGGATACCAAATTGTTCTTGAGCCCAACAGTGCAACATTTGCAGAGGACGGAACAGAGAAATCCATCGAAGGATTTACAACATATACATTTGATGTAAGCGGAAATACCTATACGGTAGATGTTGATTCCGTAACGGCAAAAGCTTCGGGAACCGAACCCGGTGAATATCCGGTAGAGATAAACGGAAGTGCTGTAGTAAGAAACGAAAAGGGTGAAGATGTGACCGAAGCCTTCAGCGTAAGCTATGGTACGGGAACTCTTACCATTCAGGCTGTATACAGTCTCACCATCAACTATGTTGATGAAAACGGCGATACACTTGCTCCTTCGTACAGTGACAGGCTTGTGGAAGGCAGTCAGTTTGGACCTATCATGTCACCCGAGATTGAAGATCATACACCTTCAGTCAGCGCAGTAATGAGCAGTACGGAGGGAATTAAGAGCAATCTGGTATACAATGTCGTTTATACAAAAGACGCTGAACCGGAAACTATTACGCCCGATGTTCCTACACCCGGTGATGAACCTACATCTGATGAACCTACACCTGATGAACCTACACCGGAAAATCCTACTCCGGAAAATCCTACTCCGGATGAGCCTACTCCGAATGAGCCCACACCCGGTGAGCCCGCAACTGAGCTTATTCCCGCAGAGCCCGTTCCTACGGTTGATGAACCCGCACAGGAATTTGATAATCCTCCTGTAGCTGTAGTATCATTTGATGAAAACGGAGATCCTGTGATCACGCTTATCAATGATGAAGCAACAGCACTTGCAGCAGGTACACCCGATTCATTCTGGGCGCTCATTAACTTACTTGCAACGATCCTTGCGGTCGGAGCAACAATATGTGTACTCTTTAACAAGCTTCAGGCCAAGAAGAAAGAGGACGAAGAGGAAGACGAAACAGTTAAGTTAAGTGAAGAAGAACTTGAAGAAATAAACGCTGTAAAGAGACGCCAGAGCATATCGGCATTGATAGGTATCGTGGTAGCCGTAGCAAGCGTAGTTCTCTTGATCATAACTCAGGACTTCTCACAGCCTATGGCATATGTCGATAAGTGGACCATTCCTATGGTACTTATAACTTTCTGCGAACTCGGACTTTCCTATCTTGCGCTTAAGAAAAAGAAAAAGGAAAATGAGGCAAAAGAAGCAAAAGAAGAGACCAAATCAGAGTCATAATAAGCAATAACATTGATCTCCCGGTTCCTTAAGGAATCGGGAGATTTTTTGTACCAAATATTACACATATCTGATAAAATAAAGAAAAAGACTTCGGAGGGCATTATGAAGAAGGTTATTTTTAAATTGCTCGGAGCGGTTATTGCCATCGTTGTGATATTCTATCTTGTTCTTTTGATCACCGCATGGATATAAACCGGTAAAGGAGCATACATGACACAGAGAAAATTTAAATTCATTCTGCGTATGATCGTGATAGCGCTGGTGCTTGTGGGCATGCTTATCATATACCTGCTGGTAAACAGGTGGATCGAATCCAAAAACAAGGAGACGGTCATAACCCAGGGCATTGTCGATAAGGCTGAGTCGTTATCGGGAGAGACCGTAAAAGAGGGCCTTCGCGAGATAGGCATACTCGACACTCAGGAATATTATTTCACTCATGTCGAGAAATATGACAGTTCCCGTGAGATCAACGGTTTCGAGATACCGTTTACTCAGAGTAATTTTGTGTACAGTTATGACGGAGTTATAACCGCGGGCATCGATTTTAACGATATCGACGTAGTATCGGATGACAAGAGGAAGATAGTCACCATCACGATTCCGCGGGCAAAGATCCACAGTTCATCGATAGATCCGGACAGTTTTCAACTGTATGATTCAAAGAACAGCATCTTTAATCCCGTTTCGGTAACAAATGTAACGGATTCTTTTGCCGCACTTTTAAAAGACGAAGAGGCTAAGGCCATAGAAAAGGGGATCCTTGTTAAGGCTCAAAAGAATGCGGAAGATATGGTGGAGAATTTCGTGGAAGGCGTACTTCCCGATTATAAAGTCATAATAGCGACCGTAGAAGACACACAAAAATAACGGACAGGTTACAGGTGAGAGGAGAAGATATGAAAAAAATAATGATCACTATGACGATCCTTATGGGACTTATAATGAGTCTTGTACTTTCGTTGGTCAACACTGCTTTGGGCGGTCACTTTACATTGCCCGGCTTTCTTATTTCGTTTCTTGTATCTTTTGTGATATCTCTTATCATAGGTTTTTTGATTCCGGTCAAAAAACTCGGCGATGCATTCTGCAAAAAGTTTAATGCTGTTCCGGAAAGCCCCAAAGGGACCTTTTTAAGCGCGATCATTTCAGATCTTATATATACACCGATGATCACCGTTGTAATGGTGGTGCTTATGGTAACAAATGCCAGAAAACAGATACCTGCTGAAGTGCTTTCGGCAGGGGGAGGCCCTTCGATCGCAAGGACTCTTCCGGTTTCTTTGATAGTAAGCCTCGTGGTGGGCTATATAGTGATAGTCCTTGTGCAGCCTGTTCTTGTAAAGGCTCTGATCGGGAAAAATAAAATGAGCCGTCCGGCTCAATAGATTTTCGGACGGCCCAGGTAATAACCCTGCATAAGCTGTATCGGAAGAGTGCGCAGATAATCGTACTCTTCTTTTGTTTCCACCCCTTCCGCAAGAGCGATTATACCCTCGTTTACGGTGTAATCAAGAATACGATTTATCTTATCCTGCTTTATCTTATCCGCATGTACGTTTGAGATAAGGGATATGTCTATTTTAATGATGTTTGGATGAAACATCTTGATCCTTGCGGAATCCATAAGATCATCGGTGCCGTAATCATCGATCGCGATAAGGGCATTGAGATTGGATTTTGCAAACTCTTCCTGTTTGCGATGCCAGGCATATTCATCGAGTTTTGTGTATTCGAGCATTTCAAATACAGCTCTTCCGGCCATTCTTCCATGGCTGAAGTTTCTAAGCTTCAAAGAATCTTCAACCGACATTGAAGCTTCGGGGAATGAATTGATAAAGATCTTGCCCTCGAGTCCTTTGTCCAAAAATTCGGCAACCGAATAAATGGCTGTGATCGTTTCTATGTCGTTTAACCTTTCCTCGGCTATGCAGTATTCAACGATATCCATCGGAGAAAACGGCGAGGGGCGCATCAAAGCTTCATGGCCGTAAACAGTGTTGTTTGTCACATCAAAAATAGGCTGGAAAGCATATTTTATGGACTCCGGATTTGCCAGGATATCACAGATCTGCTGTTCTTTTTCGCTCATAGTATAAACTCCCTTTCCCTAAATTATAAAGTATATGGATTAATTGCAAATTAGCAACTATAATAAATAAAACCGAATTGATAGGGGGGACACGATCATGCCGGGACCGGGCGGGCCCATGAGGGGCGGATTTTTAACCGAAGAAGAAAAGGCCAATAAGCCTAAAGTCACACCGGAACTTTTAAAACGCATTTTTTCTTATCTTAAACCGTACAAAAAGCAATTTGTCCTTATATTGCTGTGTCTTATCGTATCTTCGGTGTTAAACCTTTTGCCTTCTGTCCTTACCGGTAAGATCATCGACGAAGGCCTAATAGCGAAGAAGATGAATTCGCTTATTTTCTATATCGTTCTTTCACTTTTGGTAACCCTCGGCGCCAATCTTATAGGTGTTGCGGAAAGCTACTTAAACACCTGGATCGCACAACATATTACTTTTGATATGCGAAATTCCATGTATCGCCATCTTCAGAAAATGTCGCAGAGTTTTTTTACTTCAAATAATCAGGGCGACATTATAACCCGTATGACAAGCGATATCGACGGTGTTAAAAGAATAATCACCGATACATTCACATCGATCCTTTCGAATTCCATCACGCTTATCGCGGCGCTTGTACTTATGTTCCGTTCAAACCGGATCCTTGCGATCGTAGGTATCCTTGTAGTGCCGCTTTTTGTGATACCCACGCGTAAGGCAGGCAAGACACGATGGTCGCTTACCAGAGAATCTCAAGAGTGCAACGATGAGGTAAACGGGATTTTAAACGAGACCCTTTCCGTAAGCGGGCAGCTCTTGGTAAAACTTTTCGGTAAGGAAGAGCATGAATATGACCGTTATAAGACCGTCAACGAAAAGATGGTGAGATTGAACATAAAAGAAAGTATGGCAGGCCGTTGGTTCATGGTCGTGGTAAGAACATTTTCCAGTATCGGCCCCATGCTTTTGTACCTTGTGGGCGGCATCCTTATCATGAAATACGATTCTTCGATAACGGTCGGTGATATCACTGTAATGGTCGCACTTTTGGGAAAGATGTATATGCCGGTAAATCAGCTTTTGAATATCCAGGTTGAGTGGATAAGATCCATGGCGATGTTCACAAGAATATTTGAATACTATGATATGCCTGTAACCATCAAAGATCCCGAGAAGCCGTTAAAGCCCGATAAAGAGGACGGCCGCGTGGAATTTAAGCATGTCAGCTTTTCGTATAATCCCGAAAGACAGATACTTAAGGATATAAGTTTTGAACTAAAGGCCGGCGACTGTATTGCCGTGGTGGGTCCGTCGGGATCGGGCAAGAGTACACTTGTAAATCTGATCCCGCGCCTTTATGACGTAAATGCGGGAAGCGTTACATTCGACGGTATCGATGTAAGAGATTTAAGCCTTGAGTTTCTGAGAAAGAGCATTGGGATAGTAAGCCAGGAAACATACCTCTTTAACGGTTCCATCCGGGATAATCTTTTGTATGCGAAGCCCGATGCGACCGAGGAGGAGATGATAGATGCATGTATCAAGGCCAATATATACGATTTTATCGAAAAGCAGGAAACAGGGCTTGACACCATGGTCGGAAACCGCGGGCTTAAGCTTTCGGGCGGTGAAAAGCAAAGAATATCCATTGCCCGCGTTCTTTTGAAAAATCCCGATCTTTTCATATTCGATGAAGCAACTTCCGCGCTTGATTCGATTTCCGAGAGAAAGATCCAGGATGCGATAGATCCGATCATCAATTCGCGTACAAGCATTCTTATAGCGCACAGGCTTTCAACGATCCTTGCGGCAGACAGGATCTTAGTCATAAAGGAAGGAGTTATAGCAGAAAGCGGTACACACGAAGAATTGGTGGGCGCCGGCGGCACATATACGGAACTTTATGAGACTCAGTTTAAGACAGACAGGGACGAAAAGGATTAAAAAGAATCAATATGTCATCAAATTCCGACAACTATTAATAAATGGTTTTACTATTTGGGCTATAATTTTTTTGTTATGATGCCCAAATAGGGTGCGCTTGCGCGGGGAATTGTAAATGACAAAGAAAAATCTTTTAAAACTTTTATTGATCTTTGTTATAGCAACTGCAGTTATCGCAGCGGCTCAGATTGCATACGTGACTTATGCCGACTGGGAAAAAGCAAACAATCATGAAGCGGTTGTTGAACTTGCGGATAATCAGATCACTTATGAGCCGGAAGTTCTTGATGACCAGCTTGCAATACTTGAATCATGGATTTCCGAAAGAAATCTTTATGATGAAGACCGCGGAAGATTATACGAAAGAGAAAGCCTTATCTATAAGATGAAGGGAGATATGGCAAATTACTCGCGCTCTTTGGGATCAGCCCTTTTTTATCTTGAAAAAAGTGATGATGTAAATTATACGGCCAATCTGGAACTCGATCTTGCCATGTTCTATGTTATAAACAGTAACTACGAATGTGCACGGGATGCCATCGAACAGATTGAAGTGATAACCGACGACTTTGGCGATATTACCGACATTCAGGTACTTAGCTACGCTCATCGTATGCGAGCGATCGTGGCTTCTTATTATAAAGATTATAAGAGTGCCGAGAAAGATCTTGCGACGGCAAGAGAGGTGCTTCGTACCGTACCTGACGCAGTTTATACGGAATCATACTATGCGATAATAGATGCAAATCTTGCCAAAGTTTATGTCCTTGAAGGCAGGAAAGTAGATGCAA
The DNA here is from genome assembly GCA_016283275.1 of Lachnospiraceae bacterium. Classification (GTDB taxonomy): domain Bacteria; phylum Bacillota; class Clostridia; order Lachnospirales; family Lachnospiraceae; genus UBA1258. The sequence continues at coordinate 24,344 of JAEEMP010000064.1, read as the reverse complement.
GAGCAATCCTCTATAAGTATAAGGACAGTCCGCTTTTTACCCAGCAGATCTATGCTTCCGTTATAGTAAGAGATTTTGTGATGCCTTACTATGAGGCATCAATATACCTGGCACTTGAAGAAGACAAGGATGTCGGGTCCTTGATCGCCGAATATATGGATTATTGTGAGAAGTATGACTATATGGTAGCCGCGCTGCAGACGGTCCTTTATATTTCGGACAATTATCCTCCGGATAATTCCGATTCGATGGAAGGATTTTTTAATATTGCCGCTTCAGCTTACAGAAAGGCGACGGAACTTGAGACCACCACATACACGTCTCTTATTGACGGTGATATCCAGATTTCCAAAGAACTTTTGAACGGAATAGAGGAATCTTACAATGCAAGATGGCACAGATTGAGACTTTATCTGCTTATTATTATAATTTTGGTAGCAGCATTGGTAATAATAAGGTTGATAGCAAGTACCGGAAGAGTAGACGGGCTTACCCAGGTACGTAACCGGGGAGCTTTTAATCGTGAAATGGCAAGGATAGAGAGGAAACCCAAACCGCTTGCTGTTCTGATGATGGATATCGATGATTTTAAGCATGTAAATGATACATACGGTCATCAGTCGGGTGATGAGGTTTTGGCAAGACTCGGTAAGATATTAAACAGCGTGAAAGGTAAAAATGTCGTTCCCTATCGTTACGGCGGTGAGGAATTTGCGGTACTTATAAAAGATAAAGCGGTAGTGTATCCCGAACTTCTGGCCGAAAAGATCCGTTCAACGTTTGCAAGAGAAAAGTACGATTTCGGTGGTCCGTTCACCATAAGCATAGGTGTTGCCTATGACGACAAGGGCAGCGAGAATGTGGTCAAGGAAGCAGACGCCAACTTGTACGAATCCAAGCAAAACGGTAAAAATAAAGTAACATACAAGCTCAACTGATATTGAAGCTTAAACAGGGATCCGGGTAAAATTGCCTTGGAGCACTGTGACGCAGAAGTGAATAAAAAATTGACACCAAAATAAGAAATGGAACCTTAAATTTGAGGTTCCGTTTTTTTATGCTCTTTTCAAGATGTGGAGAATGCAAGGCGACATAGCGGTAAGACCGTATGCTTTCATTGAAAGATATAAAATCCGCACAAAGGATATGTGAGATAAACAGAGCAATCTTCTTATGTTGCATAAAATACCTCTCGATGCCAAAATAAAGACACTAAAAAGAAAAATCAACCCCGTACACATTCTATCATATATTGTAGAATGAAGAACAGATAATAAGGAAAAGAAAACTTTTCCGTAAAAAGAACGATTGCCGCGGTTCATGTAAAAGCGGCTTTAAACTGAGGAGGAAATATCCATGAAAAAATGGGCAAGAGCAATGTATCAGCCTAACTTACCGCTTAAGGGAGAAAGGCGTGTCACCGCAAGCAAGGCACATATCGATCTTTCTTTGGCGGCAGCATGCGAAGGTATGGTGTTACTTAAAAACGAAAACAATATCCTTCCGCTCAAGAAAGGGAGCAAGCTCGCTCTGTTCGGAAAAGGTGCGTACGACTATGTAAAAGGCGGCGGAGGAAGCGGAGACGTATTCACAAAGCCTTTAACGGATCTTCCGACCGGGCTTAAAGAAACAGGTGCGAAGCTTTATGAGCCTCTTATGGATTTTTATAAAGCCGATCTTGATAAGCAGTATAAAGAAGGTTCGGCCCCGGGTATGACGGTCGAGCCGGGAATCAGTGATAAACAGGTTGCGGATGCGCGTTCTTTTACCGACACGGCGATAATCGGGATAAGCAGATTTTCGGGTGAAGGCTGGGACCGTTCCGACTATGAGTTTAAAGATGACTTTAATCCCTGGGAGAGCGAGGTCACAATGCCAAAGCTTTCGGCAAAGATCTTCCCCAAAGGAGATTTTTACTTAACGGCCAAAGAAGAAGCGACGGTCAGGAAGGTCTTAAAGTATTTCGATAAGGTCGTAGTTGTGCTTAATGTAGGCGGAATGGTAGCGCTTGACTGGATCAAGGACAATAAAAAGATCGACGGAGCACTGCTTTCCTGGCAGGGCGGTATAAGAGGCGGTCTTGCGGCCGCAAGGCTTTTGTTCGGACTTGACAATCCTTCGGGAAGGCTTCCCGATACTTTTGCGGATACGCTTGAAGCTTATCCTTCGACTGAGCATTTCCATGATTCGCCACTGTATGTTGAATACAATGATGATATTTATGTGGGTTACCGTTATTTTGAGACGATCCCCGGTGCAAAAGAACATGTTGTTTATCCTTTCGGTTACGGACTTTCATATACGAAGTTCAAAAAGTCGGTTGAAAGCTTTTCGACGCGCGGCGGAAAGTTTACAGTAAAGATCAAGGTTAAAAATACGGGGAAGGTAAGCGGAAAGGATGTTGCGATCCTTTATGTAAAGGCTCCTCAGGGTAAGCTTGGCAAGGCTGTACGAAGCATGGTCGCCTTTAATAAGACAAAGCTGTTATCTCCCGGCTGGGAAGAAGTGCTCACGCTTTCTTTTGACAGATATACTTTTGCTTCTTTTGATGATAAGGGCGATGTATGCAAGTCAGCTTACGTGCTTGAAAAAGGCGAATATGAGTTTTACCTTGGCGGCAGCGTGGAAGAAGCCGTTAAGATCGAAGACAGTGTTAAATACGAAAGGGACCTTGTGATCGACAGGCTTGAAAGTCATCTTTCTCCGGTATCTCTTACAAAGAGGCTTAAGGCCGACGGAAGCTATGAAAAGGTTAAGACCGGAAAAGCACGCGATCTGAACGAAAGTATCATAAAGAAGCTTCATGCGGATAAGATCGAGGCATTGATCCCCGAAGTGCGAGGCCGCGCGGCTTATATGATGATCCATCCGTGGAAGAACGATGCACATCCTCTTATGGATGTCGCTGATGGAAAGATCACTCTTGATGAGTTTATTGCCCAGCTTGATGATGCCGATCTTATGAACCTGCTCGGCGGACAGCCCAATACGGGTGTAGGCAACACCTGGGGCTTCGGCGGTCTTTCCGAATACGGTGTTCCGACGCTCATGACAGCGGACGGACCCGCGGGTGTGCGTTTAAATCCCGATACCGGAGTGCTTACGACAGCATGGCCATGCGCTACGCTCCTTGCTTCGACTTTCAATACAAAGATAGCCCGTAAAGTCGGTGCTGCAGGCGGCGCGGAACTTAAGGAAAACAACTTATATATCTGGCTTGCTCCGGGTGTAAATATTCACAGAAGCCCGCTCTGCGGCCGTAACTTTGAATACTATTCAGAGGATCCGCTTCTTGCGGGCAAGATAGGAAGTGCTTTTGTAAACGGTATCCAGTCCAATAACGTAGGCGCGAGCGTAAAACACTTTGCGGCCAACAACAAGGAGACGAACAGAAAGCATTGTGATTCGAGAGTTTCCGAAAGAGCTCTTCGAGAGATATATCTTAAGGTGTTCGAGATTATCGTTAAAGAGGCTTCACCGTACACGATCATGTCGTCTTACAATGCGATCAACGGTGTAAGAACAGCCGAGAATAAGGAACTTCTTACCGATGTTCTCCGCGGCGAGTGGGGCTTTAAGGGACTTGTGACTACCGACTGGTGGGGCAGGAGCGAGCACTACAAGGAAGTCCTAGCGGGAAACGATATAAAGATGGCCAACGGTTTCCCCGACCGCTTAAAGCTTGCTATGGACAAGGGCGCTCTTACGAGAAAAGATCTCGAAACCTGCGCACGAAGGATACTTGAACTTATCCTTAAAGTGGATTAGGAAAGCAATATATAGGGACGCTCATGCGTCCCTTTTTGCTTGACCGTATAAAAAATCAAGGCTATCATACCATCATAGGGTAAAAGCCTTGATGCGGGCATAAAATGAAAACTTTTGTGCCGTGACGATCTATTAAATATTTAAAGGAGTTTATATGATCAACTGGGATGTTAACAAGCCTGTTGAGAATCCTTATCTTAACGAGCTTTTAAGTAAGAGAGTAAATATCGACAATTACGATCCGGAATACGGAGAACTTATGGACAAGATCTGTAAGCAGATAGCGCTTGATGCGGTATTTCTGGTGGTTACCGAAATGGATGAGTCGATGATCGAAAAACACAATGACGGGACAGCCACATTCAAGGAAGGTCTCAAGATTAAGTTCGACCAGCTTAAGACGCAGAGCGGCGAGATACTTCTTCCGCTTTTCACAGATTGGGAAAATTTAAGAAAATGGAAGAAGTATGCGCAGGGTAATCCCACCACGCTTATCTTTTCCTTCGATGAGATCTGTGCTCTTACCGAGCAGCAGAACCAGGGTGCTATCATCAATGCGTTCGGGGACAACATGATACTTCCGCCCGATCTTATAAAGTTTATAAAGGCCAAGAAAAATGCCGCATTTGCAAAAGTCGAAAAGATGATAGTCGAACAGGATACAGAGGTAACGGTAGGCGAGCCCAACCCTTACCCCACGGAAATGACGGATGCCATTAAAGAGTATGCAAAGACAAATAAGGACATAAGTGCCATATATCTTAAAATGATGATCAAAGACGGTGAGAAAAGTTTCCTTCTTACGGTCGATTTTAAGGGCGATCAGAACGAGATATTTAACGGTATTGCGGATGCGGGAAGAGAATTTCTTCCGAAAAGCATGTATATCGACATAATCCCGATAGATTCCGATTTCGGGCGCAAGGTGGCCGATAACGAGCCTTTCTACAAAAAGAGATTTACTCCGTTTATGGTGGTTTAGGGCTAAGAAAGGGGCAGTATATGGGATCGGTTAAAGTAGATGAAGGAATTTCAGTATATTACGAAGAATACGGCAGCGGAGACAAGTACATTCTTTCCGCGCAGGTTGGGTTTTACCCTAAGGGCGTGCAGCAGAAGCTCGCTGAAATGGGTTATCATGTGTATTGCATTACATTAAGAGGGTTTGCGCCTTCGTCGTATGTGACAGTTGATTACGGCGAGAACTGGTATGATGTTTTTGCATCCGATGTTGTGAAGGTTGCGGATGCCCTCGGGATTGACAGGTTCACCTATATGGGGGCTTCGCACGGAGCGGGGCTTGGCTGGCATTTGATGCTTAACGATCCCGACAGGGTAAATGCTTTTGTGGCTATGGTGCCGGGACCGCACAGCTTAAAAGAAGGGGTCATGTCCATAAGGCAGATGTTACTTCAGGGTATCATTTCATCGCCGCCTCCGATGGATCCGCCGATCGACAGCGACGAAAAAAGACAGGCAAGGCGCGATAAACGGGAGTTATGGCTTTCAAATCTTCCCGAAGCCGACGAAAGGGAAAAGGCTGTTGAGTACGGCCGTCCCCTTATGAAATATAAAGACGAGGAGACTCTTTGCGAGCAATTAAGAAAGATCAATGTTCCCACACTTATACTCGGCGGTGTCGACGATCCGATAAGTACTCCGGATCTTATGATAAGGACGGCAAAATGCCTTCCGCATTGTAAGCTTGTGGTCTATTCAAACTGCGGGCACAACATCGATACGGATCTTGTGGAAGAACTTGCATTTGAGGCTGATCACTTCTTAAAACGTGCCGCATCAGACGGCAAGTGGTACGAAAAACTTGAGGAAATTCAGATATGAACACAAGATCCATTGCGGTTTTCTTTCCGGGCATCGGGTATCACAACGATAAACCGCTGCTTTATTATTCAAGAAGGATACTGTCGGGCTTAGGCTATGAGACTTTTTGTGTTGAATACAAAAATCTGCCCGAAAAGGTAAGAGGCGACAAAGCCAGGATGGAGGAAGCCGCAAAGACAGCTTACGGTCAGGCAAAAGAAGCTTTGGATGCACTTGATCTTAAAGATTATCAAAACGTAGTCTTTGTGGGAAAGAGCATCGGGACCGGAGTGGCCGCAAAGTATGCAATGGATAGGGATATTCATGCCAGGCTTGTTCTTTATACCCCTGTCGAGAAGACTTTTTCTTTTTCCCTTAAGAATGCGATCGCATTCATAGGCACGAACGACCCGTGGTCGGATTTATCCGAAGTTGAACGGCTTGCAAAAGAACAGGACGTTAAGCTTTTCGAATACGAAAAATGCAACCATTCGCTCGAACGCGAAAACTGGCTTGAAAATATAGAAATACTGCATGATGTGATGGAAAAGACTTTAAGTTTTGTGAACGTATAGGAGACAAAATGAGCGAATCCCTGACCGCGCACGACAGTACCATAAGAGAGCCCTTATTTGATTTTCTTGAGGAAAGATACGGCAAGATCCGCATTCTCGAAGAAAAGCAGATAGGAAAAGTGCGTGCGGATGTGGTGATGGTGACGCCGGATGCTCTTTACGGCATAGAGATAAAAAGCGACAACGACAGTTACACCCGTCTGGAAGGCCAGGTCAAAAATTATAATCTCTACTACGATTATAACATTGTGGCGGTGGGGAGTTCCCATGCCGCTCATATAGCGGAGCATGTGCCTGAGTGGTGGGGGATAATAAGCGTCGAAGAGATAGACGGGAAGCTTGATTTTTACATTTTGCGGGAAGCGAAGCCAAACCCGAAGGTTAAGCCGGCTTATAAGATAAGGATACTCTGGCGTCCCGAGCTTGCAAGGATACAGGCAAAAAACAAACTTCCGGTCTATAAGGAGAAAAGTAAGTCATTTGTACAAAAGGCCATTCTTGATCGCGTGCCCGAAGAAAAACTTTGGATGCAGGTCTCGGAGGAATTGTTTGAACGGGACTACAACACGATCGAAAATGAGATAAAGGAATTTAAGGGAAAAAGGAAAAAGTGAGACTGTTTTTACCGGGCTTTTAGTCCGGTAAAAATTTTTTTATATTATTTTTGTTTTTAATTATTAATTAATTCCGGTACGCTATATTATTACCATACCCCATAACCCCAATGTACCATTCTCAATAAAAGAGGCAGCCGGCAAAGTCGACCACCTCTTTTATATTTTTGGTACTCTTTCAAATATCTGATATAATAAGAAAAAACACCGTTTAAGAGAATGGGTTTGCGATCATTTAGGAATGAGAGGGTATTATGAAGAAATTTATATCATGGAACGTTAACGGATTAAGAGCCTGCAGGGATAAGGGATTTACCGATTTTTTCAATTCGATCGATGCCGATGCTTTTTGCCTTCAGGAGACAAAACTTTCCGAGGGTCAGATCGATCTTTCGCTTCCGGGCTATCATCAGTATTGGAATTATGCCGAAAAGAAGGGCTATTCGGGTACTGCGATATTTACAAAGGATGAACCGTTAAGCGTAACCTACGGGCTTGGCATCGAAGAGCACGACCACGAAGGAAGAGTCATAACGCTTGAATACCCAGACTATTATCTTATTACAGTCTACGTGCCCAATTCCAAGGAAGATCTTTCCCGCCTTGAATACCGCATGCGCTGGGAGGATGATTTTCTTGCGTATGTCAAAAAACTTGAAGCAGACAAACCTGTCATTTACTGCGGCGATTTAAATGTTGCGCATAAGGAGATAGATCTTAAAAATCCAAAGACCAATCATCACAATGCGGGCTTTACAGACGAGGAGCGCGCAAAGTTTGATGCGGTGGTAAACAACGGTCTTATAGATACATTCAGGTTCTTTTACCCTGATATGAAAGACGCTTATTCGTGGTGGAGTTACCGTTTTCAGGCAAGGCAAAAGAACGCAGGCTGGAGGATCGACTATTTTGTGGTCTCCGAAAGTCTTAAAGACAAACTAAAAGAGGCAAAGATCCATAACGATGTTTTTGGATCCGATCATTGCCCCGTTGAACTGGATATAGATATTTAAGAGATGGCATAAGGTTTTGTGTTTTATAATGCTTTTGCCGATATAGGGGAGGCTTTTATATGGATGCATCGGTATATGCTCAGGTGTTGATCGAGACATGGGCCGCTTTTATGGCTTTGGTAATGTTTTTTATCACGCGTTCGGTTATGAGGAAGAACAATCCCAAGCGTAATGACATCATTTTGATGAATATGTTTACGTTTGTTCTGCTTGTTGCCGATGTCTTAGCATATGTATATCAGGGCAACCCTTCGAAACTTGCGTATTACATGGTGCGCATCAGTAATTTTACTGTGTTTGCCATTAATCATTTATTGATAGCGACCATTTCAAAACTCCTTGTCATTAATTTAAAGGAGAACGGTTCAAGGCGCAGACCGTACTGGTATTATTGCGGTATGGTGCTGCTTGCACTTAATATGTGTCAGCTTATCGTCAATATTTTCACCAAACATCTTTATGCTTTTGATGCGGACAATCTGTATCACAGAGAAAGCTTATACAGTGTGTTCATAGTAATTCAGCTCTTTGTAATGTCAATAGATCTTATCGTGGTCGCGATCTACAGAAAGATCCTGACAAAAAAGGAGATCTTGTCATATGTTTCTTTTATACTCTTTCCCATTCTTGCAACGGTCTGGATATTGTTCAATTACGGGATATCACTTTCAAATATAGCAGTATTTACCTCTCTTCTTTTGATCGTATTCTTAATGGCACTCGATGATACCGAAAAACTTTCCGCGATGCATGAAAAGATAATCACGGATTTTGCCGGTATGGTGGAAGCACGTGAAGAGGGAACCGATCTTCATGTTCGGAAAGAAGCGCTCTATGTCGAAGCGATCGGAAATCAGATGGTCAAAAAAGGGATATATCCCAAAAAGATGACCCCAGACCTTGTGGAAAAGATGGCAAAGGCCGCTCCGCTTCACGATATGGGTAAGATCGCCATATCCGATGCCATTCTCAATAAACCCTCAAAGCTTACCGATGAAGAGTTTGAGATGGTCAAAAAACACACTACCGAAGGCATGAAGCTTCTGTCGAAGACCATCCTTTCGGTAGGCGGAGGCGGATATATGGAAGACGCTCTTGATATGGCGTGGAGCCATCATGAAAGATGGGACGGAACAGGATATCCGCAGGGTCTTAAAGGAGAAGATATACCCGTTACGGCCAGGGTGATGGCGGTCGCGGATGCTTTTGATGCACTTATATCGAACCGTCCTTACAGGAAAGCATATTCTTTTGATGAGGCCGTATCCATCATAAAAGAGGAGTCCGGTACGCATTTCGATCCCTCGATAGTCGACTGTTTTTTGGATATAGTCGATGAATTTAAAGAAGATGTCTAAGCTTTATAATATTACTATGACCATAGATTGATAGCGGAGTATACGCATGTCGGTAGAAACAGTATTGCAAAAATACGATGATACGATAAGAGTCGTATCACGCGAATTCGGTAAATATAATGATTCTTTGTTTGAACAGATGCCTTTTGCCGAATGGAAGAATCTTCTTGTCGCAAGGTCTTCAAAAACAAGAGAGCTGTATCTTGCCTATAAAGAGACGATAGACGAGTTAAGATCCGAAGTTGTAAGGGATCTTTCCGATGAAGAACTGGATGCGGTCTACGACTATGTCTATAAGATCCGGAAGGATTTTAATCTTCAGGATCCTCCGATATATTCAAAGCTTATAAAAATGCTTATCCCTCATTATGAGGAAAAGCAGGATTATCCAAAACTTGTATACCTTTATACCCTGTATTGGCAGACAGTTGACGAATACTATGTAAAATCGATCCCCGAAAAAGCGTCCGAGATAATGGATATTGCAAAAAAGGCGATCAGAATGGCGCTCAAGAATGTGGATGTTCTTAAGAAAGCCGCTGCCGATGAAGACAATGTCGGATATCTTATGAATCCTTTTGTGCTCGGTATCAATTTTATAAGCGAACACAGTAAGGATACCGCTTCACAGATGGAGGCAGTGGAGCAGTATTACGATCAGCTTGAAAAGTATTACATTCTCATAAAAGGTGAGAAAATACTGGAAGACGGTCTGGCTGACAGCTATATGGATATTTTAAAGAGCAAGGTTCTCGGGCTTTTTTATCAGGTGCTTAAATACCATGAGGAGGAGCTTTCGAATTACTTTGACTTTTTTAAGAAAAAGAACATCACATCCAACGATGAATACGTAAACATATTGTTCCTTTTGGAAAACGACTATTTCCACAGACGAAGAGACGAATCGGAAATAGTCAGGGACCTTGAGGAAATGTATTTTAAGACCATTGCCAAGCTTATAAAAGCGGGAAAGATCACTCAGGGCGGTGATGAAGGCTTAAGGGATCAGACTCTGGGACTTATGTACGTTCTTATGATAATCACCGACAAGTCAAATCTCGACAGAAGCCGTAAGCGTGAAATAATAAGATCCGTATCCGACGAATTTATGAAGTATATTTCGTCGATAGCATACGAAGATTATAATCTTATAAACAGCTACGATGAATGTATGCTGGATCTTTTTGAGTACAATTTTAAGTATGCCAAGGGCGCAAATGAGAAGGAAGAGATCGTCATGTCTTACCTTGTAAGACGCCAGCCGATCACTTTTATACACAGTCTGATGGTGCAGAGGATTGCATCGCTTATTACGGTTTCTTTGCTTAAAACAAACCGGGAACTTTTTGCCCCGCTTAAGCATGTAAAGCTGTCGACCGATGAAGGAACGGTCAATTATGCAAAAGAAAGCGACTTTGACAAGGCAGTCATAAAGTATGTCGAAAAGGCGGCTTTTTATCACGATCTTGGAAAGTGTGCCATAAGCGCGGTCATCAACATGCAGGTCAGACCTCTTTTTGACGATGAATTTGAGATCATAAAGCAGCATCCCATAAAGAACAGGGAAGTTCTTCACGACGACCCGGATTTCGGTATATATTCGGATGTCATGTGCGGACATCATAAGTCTTATGACGGAAAGAGCGGATATCCCGCATCCTTTGACGGTACAGCATCGCCGTATAAGATCATAATCGATATAGTGTCCATAGCCGATTCCATAGATGCGGCGACCGATATCTTAGGCAGAAACTATGCAAAGGGCAAGAACTTTGCAAAAATATTCGAAGAGATGATAGAGGGAAGCGGAAGAAGATATAACGGACATATCATAAGCGCACTCGGCAAGGATGTGGATTTAAGAAATACACTTTCAAGACTTACGGGTGCGGGACGATTCGATATCTATTACAATGCTTACCATCATGTGGAAGATACTGCGGCAAAACAGAAGAAGACCAAGCGTAAAAAACTGTCCCTGCGGGCAAGCATGAATGTCATTTTTATGGCATTTTTGCTGGTGGGAGGCGGAACGGCGCTTATATTCCATTTCATAAGAAACAACTCAAACCGCGAGACTATCACAAGACAGAACGAGAAATATCTGTCCGATGCAACGATCCTTTTATCCGACTATGTGGATAATACTCTTTATGAAGCGGCCAAAAAATTGAAGAGTCTTTCGGGAGTCCTTTCAAAAATGTATGCAGGGATCCCGGGTGAAGATATCAATACTTATCTTGAAACATTCAACGACCAGACGGTTTTCGATTACATAGAATATGCGTCATCGGACGGAACTCTCCACAGTCTTGGCGGAAATTCGGACTGCCGGGATGAAGAATGGTTTAAATCCGGCATGTCGGGAGAATCGGGTTACACATATGTTGAAAGAACATCGGTAACCGGCAAGCCTGCGATCATATTCTATGAGCCTGTCAAAGACAGCATGAGAGTCGTGGGTGTACTTGTGGGACGTTACGACAAGATAAGAGTCAAAGAGATCTTAAATGCCGAGCTTTTCGGGATCTATCCGGAGACATTACTGTTAAATTCGGACGGAGTTATTATCGTATCGACAGGAGAGACAGCCATTACGGGATTTGCACGGGGCCTCGACAAGGGACTTAAGGATGCGAATTTTGTAAAAGGTACATATGAGGGACTTAAGGACTTTCTTAGGGACGAAAATACCGCGGAAGTTGTCATGCGATACATGGATGAAGACGGTACCAGTATAATATCGGTATCAAGGGTCGGCCGAAGCGACTGGTTTGTATTACAGATCTTTCCTTCAAGTTTAAACTCAAGCATGACGGAAGATTTAAACAGGTTCAATACGATGAGTTCGGTTTCCGTCCTGTTTATAATATTTACTTCTTTTACCCTGGTAATGTTGATGTTTTACCGTCAGAGGGAGAAGCTTGAAAAGGCGGTCGAAGATGCAACGGCGGAAAAAGAAAGACTCATCTTTGCCCTTAAGGATGCCAATACAAGGGCAGTCGAGGCTGCTTCTGATGCCACAGCGGCAAGCAAAGCCAAGAGCGAATTTCTGGCCAGCATGAGTCATGAGCTTCGTACGCCCATGAACGCGGTCATCGGTATGACTGAAGTAATGCTCAGAGAAGATCATTCGGAAAAAGATACGGCATATCTTAAAAACATTAAAAATTCGGGACGCGCCTTACTTCAGATCATTAACGATATTCTGGACTTTTCAAAGATCGAGTCCGGCAAGATGGAGCTTATTGAAGACGAGTATGATCTTCCGGCTCTTATGGATGAGCTTTCGATGATATTCACAGACAGGATCGGAAGCAAGGATATTAAGCTTATATATGAATTGGATCCCGCTATCCCGCGTTGTATGATAGGAGATTCCGCAAGAGTGCGCCAGATCCTCATCAACATAGTGAATAATGCCATAAAATTCACGGAACACGGCTTTATAAGAGTAAAAGTCGATACGGAAACGAGCGGTGAAGATGAATATACCGTGAATTTCGCGGTCAAGGATACGGGTATCGGAATAAGACCCGAGGATAAGGCAAAGCTTTTCGGTTCGTTTACAAGGCTCGATCAAAAGAAAAATTCGGGCATAGAGGGAAGCGGACTCGGTCTTTCCATAACCAGACGCCTTGTGGACATGATGGGAGGAGAGATAGATGTCGAGAGTACTTACGGAGAGGGAAGCGAATTCATATTCTCGATAAAGCAGAAACGTTCCGAACACACAGTTGTGCAAAAACCTTCGAATGAGCTCGAAGAGATAAAGTTTACCGCGCCGGATGCAAAGATACTTCTTGCGGAAGATATGGATATGAACGTGAAGGTTGCTTTTGCGTTGCTTGAGCCGTTTAAGTTTAAAATGGATGTTGCGGAAAACGGTAAGATGGCCCTTGAAATGGTTCAAAAAGAGCATTACGATCTTGTGCTCATGGATCATATGATGCCGGTAATGGACGGAATAGAGGCTACCGAGGCAATAAGAAGACTCGAAGGCGACGAATACAGGAAACTTCCGATAATTGCCCTTTCGGCAAATATCATCGAATCGGTAAGGAAGAGTTTCTATGAAGCGGGCATGAATGATTTTGTGTCAAAGCCCATTGATATGAAGGAAATCTCAAATGCATTCATAAAGTGGCTTCCGTCCGAAAAGATAAGATACGTTACCGAAGAAGAAAAGTCGACGGGCGGAGAAGTTAAAGAGGCGGAAAATGCCGATGTGCCCGAAGGATTTCCCGAAGAACTTGATAAAGAACTGGCAATGAAGAGTTCTTATACCAAAGAGATACTTCTTGATAATCTTAAAAACTTTTACCTTATGATAGACAGTAAGGCCGCAAAGATCGAGGATTGTCTTAAGGACGATATGATAAAGGATTATACAATCGAGGTACACGGGCTTAAGAACACGGCACGTTATATAGGTGCAGCCGATCTGTCAAAGTGGTTTGAAAGAATGGAAATGGCCGGAAATGCTAATGATACAGCGACCATTCACGAGGAAACGCCTAAGCTTCTTGAAGAGTTTAAACGTTTTAAAGAAGTACTTAAAGATTTTGCCGAAAGTGACGAGGGACTTCCGGAAATAGACATTACGGATCTTACGGATATGATGAACGTCATTAATGAATCCGTCGATGCATTTGATTTTGACACTGTCGACAGCGTTATGGGTGAACTTAAAAAATTTTCGGTGCCGGATGAGATAAAGGATATTAAGGACAAGCTTTTACTTGATGTTTCCGAGGTCAAGGCGGATGCCGTTAAAGAAGATGCGGAAGAGATATTAAAATATTGCGGAAGGAGTATGAAATGATTCTTTTAATTGCCGAAAAAGACGGATTTCTTATGAAATCGATGTCTGACAGACTTATCGCACAAGGGCGTAAAGCGGAAATGTCTGCGTTTGACGTGGCTTCACTTAAAACTTTCAAAGATCCCGAAGCCGTTGTACTTTTTGCGGACGGTGACGTGGGAGCCCATGATGATGTACTTATATATATCAAGGACAAACTTATGGATAACAATACTCCTTTTTTTGCCGTGGGTCAGCCTGATGAGATCGAAGCTGTGACACAGATCATCCCGGATACGCTTATAAGCAAAATTTTTGTAAGACCTTTTAATGCGTCCGAGGCTGTTGAAGAGATGATCGCTTACATAAGCAGGGACAGAACGGAAGACAAAAAGAAGATCCTTGTGGTGGACGATTCGGGGGTCGTGCTTCGTGATATAAGATCGTGGCTCGGCGAAAAATACAAGGTATTCATGGCCGATTCGGGTATGAAGGCTTTACAGTTTCTTGCAAAGACGATACCGGATCTTATCCTGCTGGACTATGAGATGCCTTTAATGGACGGAAGGCAGGTTCTTGAGCTTTTAAAGAACGACGATGATTTTAAAAAGATCCCGGTCATATTCTTAACCGGTAAAAATGACGCCGACAGCGTTAAAAAGGTTCTTGAGCTTAAACCAGACGGTTACATCCTTAAAAGTTCGGGTGCGGATAAGATAATAAACGAAATTGATATGTTCTTTTTAAGACAGAAAGCTGAGGGAGTATGAGCAGATCCGGAAAGATTTCCGCACTGATACTTACATTTTGCATATTGACATCATTTTTTGCATCGGGCTGCGCAGAAGAGCATGTGGATATAAGTTTTTCGTGGTGGGGTCAGCCCAATCGCGAAGAATATACATTAAAAGGCATAGAGTCTTACGAGCGTGAATATGACTATGTAACCGTAAATCCCGTAAACGGATCGTGGGCCAATTATTCCGACGGATACAAGGCCAAAATGGAAGCGGGACTTGAAGAAGACGTCATGCAGATCAACTATGACTGGCTTCTTAAATACTCGGCTGACGGAAACGGCTATTACGATCTTTCGAAGCTTGAAGACGTTCTCAATCTTAACGGTTATAAGTCCGCAGAACTTAAACTCGGGACCATGAACGGGAAGCTTAACGCGATACCTGTCGGACTTAACAGCAATATCTTTTATTACAATAAGACCGTATTTGAAAAATACGGTATCATGAGCGTGCCGAGAACATGGGATGATATATTCGAGGCGGCAAGGATCATGAACGGGGAAGCATATCCGCTGATGATGTCGCAAAAATCCATCATGTTTGCGGCAGTTGCATATACCGAGCAGCAGACCGGAAAGTCTTTTATCAACAGCTACGGCCGACTTGCCTTTTCTAAAAACGAGGTAAAGATGCTT
Organism: Lachnospiraceae bacterium; assembly: GCA_016283275.1. Classification (GTDB taxonomy): domain Bacteria; phylum Bacillota; class Clostridia; order Lachnospirales; family Lachnospiraceae; genus UBA1258. Next base: position 8,956 of record JAEEMP010000064.1, on the reverse strand, counting down.
ATCAATATGGCAGCGTATTTTGTGGAAAAGAAGATCACGCCGCCTGTTTCACAATTCTCATCGGATCTTGTGACCAGCGGTAAGGCAGCGGGTTTTTTTACCTGGGTGACCGATGCCGATAATATGGCAAAAGGGGCCAGAGAGCTTGGTAATGTGATCGTGACCGGTGATTATCCGGGGGCATATATCTACAATCGATCGGGATACTATATAAAGCCGTCGGTTCTTTATGCGATAAGCGTGAATACGGAAAATCCAAAAGAATCGGGCAGGTTTTTGAATTATCTTATAAATGACGATTACTTTGCGACCCTTCAGGGGAACGATAAAGGTTTTCCGATAAATGATTATGTGTTTAGGAATATCGACAAAGATGCGGCTTCTTTTTCCTATGATGCCTATTTAAGGATGGAATCGGACGAGGAAAGAATGCAGCTTGAACATCCCGGGATGGAAGATCCCGATGCGGTCCTGGCCTTTGAAAGAGCATATAATGCCGTATTAAAAGGCGTTGATCCCGATATTGAGGCAGCAGCATTATACAATGAATTGCGTACTATCTGGAAATAGAATGCGTTGATAAAAATTTAAAAAATATCTTGACATGCTCAATTAAATTGAGTACAATCTAATCAAGCTAAATGAAACAAGCCGAAAAAGTTTCATATTTAACAGTATCGAATAAACCGATAAAGCATCCAATGAGGAGGGAACGCTATGAACATTTATGATTTTACGGTTAAAGACAGAAAAGGTAACGATGTTGCTCTTTCGGATTTTAAGGGAAAGCTTATTCTCGTTGTTAATACAGCAACAGGCTGCGGATTCACACCCCAGTACAAGGAACTTCAGGAACTTTATGATGAGTGCCATGATCAGGGACTTGAAATACTTGATTTCCCCTGCAATCAGTTTGCTGATCAGGCTCCCGGTACAAACGATGAGATCCATGAGTTCTGTACAGGCCGTTTCGGTATAAAATTCCCCCAGTACGGAAAGATCGATGTAAACGGTGAAAATGCCATTCCGCTTTATAAGTGGCTTACCGAGAACACCAAGTTCGCCGGATTTGGCAATAACCCTCTTACAATGGTACTTAAAGGTGTCGTCAAGAAAATGGATAAAGATTACAAGAACAACGGCAATATCAAGTGGAACTTCACAAAGTTTTTAATCGACAGAGAAGGCAATATCGTTGAGCGTTTCGAGCCCACAACTTCTATGGCAACAGTAATGGATAAGGTTAAGGCAGCTTTATGATGGACAAAAAATACGAAGCTTTAAAACTTGATAATCAGTTGTGCTTTCCACTTTATGCGGCAGCCAGAGAGGTAGTGAACAGCTACCACCCTTATCTTTCAAAGCTTGATATAACATATACCCAGTATATTGCGTTGATGGTAATGTGGGAGCATGAAATGATAAGTGCCAAAGAACTCGGTGATAAGCTTCATCTTGATTCGGGCACGCTTACCCCGCTTCTTAAAAGCCTTGAGAAAAAGGGATATGTGACCAGAAGAAGATCCGAAGAGGACGAACGTTTTCTTATAGTGGAGCTTACGGATGAAGGCAAAAATCTTAAAGACGAGGCGGCCGAGATTCCGATGAAGGTTTCGGGATGTATTAAGCTGGATCCTAAGGATGCGGCTGACTTATACAGAATTCTCTATGAGATTTTAAATCAATCAAAATGACAACTTCTTTTTTATTTCTTTATCTACTCCTTCTGTAAAAAAGAGGCGACCCTGCGCGATTTGGGGTCGTTTCTTTTTCTGTGGGGACCCTTGAAAAATTTTAACGGATCGTCTTTGGGCGTTCAAGAGAAGATCCTTTTTGGTATTTATGCATAATAATATATATAAAATTTTCCAAAGATTACATCAAAAAATAATTGACACGTTTTGTGCTCTTGTGCAATTATATTTGTGTAATTTTCAGTAACCCATTGCAACTGACGGATAAACGTGGAGCACCACGGAGGAGTAATGGGAATAACAGTCGACCGTCTGGGCATACTTGTTAAAACCGGCAAGTATGCCTTTTATTATTTTAATCGGCTGCACAACTATAAGGAGAGAGAAAAATGGAAAAAAAGCTTGTTTACAAAGGAAAGACCAAAGATGTATTCGAACTTGAAAACGGTAATTACTTACTTAAGTTCAAGGACGACTGTACAGGCAAGGACGGAAAGTTCGATCCCGGTGAAAACTCCGTGGGACTTACGATTGAAGGTGTCGGCGATGTTAACCTTCGTATGACCGACTATTTCTTTAAGAAGATCAATGCAGCAGGCATCAAGACTCACTTTGTAAAGGCTAATTTTGAAGATACGACAATGGAAGTCCTTCCTGCAACGGTATTCGGACACGGTCTTGAAGTTATCTGCAGATACAAGGCAGTCGGAAGCTTTATAAAGAGATACGGCGAATATATCGAATCGGGTGCAGATCTTCCCGAATATGTGGAAATGACATTTAAAAATGATGCAAAGGGCGATCCGCTTGTTACAAAGGATGCGCTTGCAGCTCTTAACATTATGACCGAGTCACAGTATGAAGATACAAAGAAGATGACTCGTGCCATCACAAAGATCGTTGCAGACGATCTTAAGGCTAAGGGACTTGATCTTTATGATATCAAGTTTGAGTTCGGTTATGCCAAGGACGGTTCCGTAATGCTCATTGATGAGATCGCTTCGGGTAACATGAGAGTTTACAAGGACGGCGAGTACATCGATCCCATGACGCTTTCAAAGCTTTTCTTTGCATAAGATAATTTTATGGTATATAATACAGCATCGGGTATCGCCGATACGATATCCGGTGCTGTATTTTTTATGGGAGAGTTTTTATGAAAAAATTTGTTTTGATAATAATGTGTATATGTGTTTTTTTACTTTGCGCCTGTGCCGATACACCCGCGGGAAGCGGTCTCATTCCGGGAGGATCTTCAAAAGAGGATGTCAGGGTTTTGCCCGAATTAAGCGAAAATATCCTGATAGGTTTTGACTGGGGCGGCGGTGGTTTCGGAACGGAGATCGAATGTACCCCTGCGATCGTAAAAGTTTATAAGGATAAACGTGTTACGGCGGAATTTATGGATAATCTTATCTATGAAGGAACGATCGATGAAAGTTCGTATTCTGATATAGAGTCGGGTTTAGATCTTAAAAAGCTTTATTTCCTCGAAGTTGAGCCCGACACGGATGTTCTGGACGGCTGCTCGGAGCATGTTTTCTTTTACGGGCCCGATGATGCGATAATAAAGACAAACGGCGCATATGAACCCAAAACCGAAGCCTTCAACTCGGCAAAACTGATCTTGATCGAAAATCTCCCGATGGATTCGATCGATGAAGCTATATCACTTAGAAAAAGCGCCATGGAAGTAAAATTCGTTTATGCCGATTATTTAAGGATGTATATGACCGGCGGCGAAGATTTTTACCTTGCGGGAAGTCTTGAAGCGGTCACTTACGACGAAAACTACTGTGTATTTTATACCGACGATCTTGACGGCGACGGTATTATCGAGCTTATGATGTCTCCTTACGGTTACGGAAGGTGGACGGTAAGAAATTACAAGAACAGTTATAACTGGGATAAATCGGTTGTGGGTTTATTTGACTGCTATAATCCGAATACCAAAGAATTTTTCTATTCGGTGATCGATCTTGGCGGAGAAGCTAAGGTCATGAAATTTGAAAACGGTGAGTTTGTGACCGTAAGATCGTATTATATAGAAGAAGAGGATATAGTCAACGCGGAAGAAGGGCTCGTAGATGTTTCCGAGTCTGACGGAAGCGAATATCAGATATCCTATGAAGAATTTATGGCATTATATGAAGATTTCCATCAGTATGAGTTTAAGGAAGGCGATTACTATAAGATAAACGAGGAAAATATCGCAGAGCATCTGATCGCCGGGTAAAGGTAATACAATTGCCAAAAATACCGTTTTGCGGTAGTATTTTCACTATGAAGACGAAAAATCCGATCATTGAAAATACTGCCGCATTTTTATTGCTTGCAGTCACGATATTCATAATAGCATTTACGCACAAGACCGTACCGTATATGCTCGACGATCTTTGGTATTCCACAAATCTAAGGACCGGAGAACCTCTTAAAAGTTTTTCCGATATATGGGAAACTCAGGTATGGCATTATCTTAACTGGGGCGGCAGGAGCATGACGCACGGGATACTTCAGCTTACGTTTCTGTGCGGAGAAGTCATAAATAACGTTTTAAACGTTGTATTTACACTGCTTCTTTCAACCGTGATCATCATTACCGCAACCGATATCGCAGATGTTAAGTTAAGTATCGCAGGGTGGGCATTTGACCTTTCGATCGTTATGGGTATGCTCCACGGACTTAATGCAAACTGGATGATGAGCATGTACTGGCAGTCCGGAAGCGCCAATTACCTTTATATCACGGTATTTGTGCTCTTCTTTGCGTACTGCTGTCTTCGTGAGTTTTCGGAAGGTGAAGTTAAGCCTTTTTCGGGCATCACCGTATGGATCGTGCCGCTTTCGGTCCTTGCTGGCTGGAGTAACGAAAATATGGGGCCCACGGTATGGCTTCTTTCGCTTTTTATGATCGTTTACAAAAAGAAAAAGGATCTTCCCGTTAAGTTATGGATGATCCTTGGATGTGTTTTTTCTCTGCTTGGTTCTGTGGCATGCATAACAGCGCCCGGTAATTTTATAAGAAGCGCCGAAGTCGATGCCGGCAAGGGCTTTTTGTGGAAAGCGTTTTTAAGAGTTTATTCGGAAAGCAGGGGAGTCTTTGATTTCCTCTATCCGGCAGCGATCCTCGCACTTATACTCCTTATAATGTATTATCCGCTTCTTAAAAAGAAGTTTGATATAAAGACCGTTCTTTTGCTTGTAATGGCGGTCCTTTCCTGGGGTGCCATGGTTCTTTCGCCGCATTATCCCGACCGTGCGACATACGGTACTCTTGTTTTCTTAGTCGTGGTGATAATATCGCTTGTATTAAGGCTTATCAAAGAAAAAGAAGAGTTAAAGCCGTGGCTTAACGGTGCACTTCTATTTGTGTATGTAAGGGGAATGTTCTGGCTCTGCGAATATCTTGCGGCATTTTACCACGTGATAGAGTAGGATTTTGCATTCATTGGACGAAATCTACAAATTTCGCTTTGATGCATTAAAGCGTTGACAAATTGCTCTGTAAAAGTTACCATTATATATGGTTCTGCCCGTCCTTAATAAGGGCGGGTAATTTTATTTATCCCGTAAAACGGGAGAGGAGAATTCTATGAAAAAGAAATCCGCTTTACTGGCCGCGATCATATTCGTGGCAATGGTGGTGATCATTGCGATCGTGCATGCTGCAGGTGGTACTTTTGCAGGTACGGCATGGGCTCTGGTTCCTCCGCTTGTAGCTATTGTTCTTGCACTTATCACCAAAGAAGCTTATTCTTCGCTTTTCATCGGTGTCGTGCTCGGTGCGGTTATGGCTGCCGACTGTAAGTTTACGGGCACCATGGATGTGCTTACATCCGATGCTTTGATCGCTGCGATCACCGATAATGCAGGTATTCTTCTTTTCCTTGTGCTTTTGGGTATCGTTGTTGCGCTTGTCAATAAATCCGGTGCATCAAGAGCATTCGGTGAATGGGCGCAGAGCCACATCAAGACAAAAGCAGGTGCGATGCTTGCAACATTTGCATTGGGTGTTCTTATTTTTATCGACGATTACTTTAACTGTCTTACCGTCGGTTCGGTCATGGCTCCGGTTACGGACGCAAAGAAGATCTCGAGAGTCAAGCTGGCATATCTTATCGATGCGACTGCGGCTCCTATATGCATGATCGCTCCGGTTTCTTCGTGGGCGGCAGCTGTTGCGGGCTGTGTTGAGAGTGAGACCTATACCGGCTTTGAACTTTTCGTAAAGGCTATCCCCTATAACTTTTATTCGATATTCACACTTGTATTTATCATCGTACTCGCACTTTTGGGTTATGACTACGGCAAGATGTCGGAGTTCGAGATCAAGGCTCAGGAGACCGGTGATCTCAGTATTCTCGATGTAACATTACAGGATGAAAAACAGGAGAGAAAGCTCGAAGAGGAAGGTCCTGCCAATCCTCATAAAGGCAAGCTTTACGATCTCATCCTTCCCATTGTTGCTTTAATAGTTATCTGTATCTGGGCACTTATAAGAAACGGTAATGAATCACTCGGTGGCGGTGCATCGATCGCGGAAGCATTTTCCGAGACAGATGCGACGGTGGGTCTTCCCTGGGGAAGTCTTATAGCGCTCGTACTTATTATCGTATATCTGGTACTTCGTAAGGTTGTTTCTTTTGAAGAGGCTATGGAATGCATTCCCAAGGGCTTTATTGCCATGGTTCCCGCCATTACGATATTGACTCTTGCTACGGCTCTTAAGAATATGACAAACGGCGCTCTTGAAGCTTCGGTATTTGTACAGAGCATGATGGAAGGTGCTGATCACCTGCAGTGGGCGCTTCCTGCAATAGTATTTGTCGTTGCATGTGTTATCGCTTTTGCAACGGGTACTTCATGGGGAACTTTCGGTATCCTTATTCCGATCGTTTCGGTTATCTTCCCGGAGACTTCAAGCCTGTTCTTCGTAGGTATTTCCGCATGTCTCGCAGGTGCTGTCTGCGGCGATCACTGTTCACCCATTTCCGATACGACGATCATGTCGTCGGCAGGTGCGCACTGTAACCACATCGATCATGTATCGACACAGCTTCCTTACGCGATCAGTGTTGCCGCAATTTCATTTGTGGCCTATATCCTTGCCGGACTGCTTAACTTCGCAGGTATAGCATGGCTTTCGATCCCGATCGGTATCATACTTACGGCTGCATTCCTCTTTGTGATGAAGAAGGTTTCCGCAAGAAAGGCTTGACGGTAGACTTTTAGGGCTAAAAAGTGTATTATACGGTGGTGGGTATTTAATACTCACCACTTTTTTTACTTTATAGGGTATTTCTCCGAAATCACCTATTATGAAAGGTTGATCATGAAAGTTCAGACAAACAGACTTGACAGAGGTTTTTATAAATATCAGGATGAGCTTGAAGCAAAGGCTTTGGAAGTACTGCGTTCGGGCTGGTATATTCTCGGCAAGGAGGTTTCTTCTTTTGAAGAAGAGTTTGCGACATATACAGGTGCAAAATACTGTGCAGGCCTTGCATCGGGTCTTGATGCGTTGTATCTTGCCATAAGAGCTCTCGGCATAGGTAAGGGCGACGAGGTACTTGTACAGGGCAATACGTATATCGCAAGCGTTATGGGCATTACAATGAATGATGCAACCCCCGTTTTTATTGAGCCCGACGAATATCATTCGATAGATGTTACAAAGCTTTCCGCTGCATTGACAAAGAACACAAAGGCTGTAATGGTGGTGCATCTATACGGTGAACCCGCCAAGATGGACGAGATAGTTGAATTTTGTAAAGAACACGATCTTAAGCTTATCGAGGACTGTGCACAGAGTCATGGGGCCTGCTTTAACGGTAAGATGACAGGTACATTCGGCGATGTGGGTTGTTTTTCTTTTTACCCATCCAAGAATTTGGGCGCTTTCGGTGACGGCGGTGCGATAGTCACAAATGATGAATCTTTATGCAAAACTATAAAAATGTTAAGAAATTACGGCAGTGATGTACGATATTATTTCAAAGAGGTCGGTGTTAATTCACGTCTTGACGAACTTCAGGCCGGGCTGTTAAGAGTCCGTCTTTCTCATCTTGACGAGCTTACAAAAGAGCGTGAAGAAATGGCAAAGCGTTATCTTGAAGGTATTAAGAATCCGCTTATAGATCTTCCGAAAGAACGTGAAAACGCTAACTGTGTATGGCATCAGTTTGTAATACGCTCAAAGACCAGGGACGATCTTATGAAATATCTGTCGGATAAAGAAATATCCACAATAATCCATTATCCGATACCGCCCCATCTTTCCGAATGTTATGCTTATATGGGCTATAAGAAAGGTGATTTCCCGATAGTCGAGCAGTTTGCCGATGAAGTTCTTTCACTTCCGTTCTATACGGGTATGACACAAGAAGAGCAGGACTATGTGATAGATGCCCTTAATGCCTATAAGGCATAATTGATACAAAGGAGATATTTATGAGCAAGATCTCAATCGTTGTGCCGGTGTATTATAATTCCGACACCCTTGATATGCTTTATGATGATATGAAGGAAAAGATCCTTCCCGTTATCGGTGATTACGAAATAGTATTTGTGGATGACGGTTCCGGTGACAATTCCTGGGAGATAATGAACAACATTAAGGCAAAGGATCCGAATGTTGTGTGCGTCAAACTTTCAAGAAACTTCGGTGAGCATGCCGCACTTCTTGCGGGTTTATCGGTATGTACCGGTGACTGTGCCGTTACAAAGCAGGCAGATCTTCAGGAAGAATCGAAGATAATCCTTGAGATGTACGAAAGCTGGAAGAAGGGCAATAAAGTTGTGCTGGCGGTTCGTGAAGACCGAGACGAGAATCCCGTTAAAGTGTTCTTTGCCAATATGTATTATGCGATCGTGCGTAAGACCATCAACAAGAACATGCCAAAGGGCGGATGTGACTGCTATCTGGTGGATCGTCAGGTGATCGAAGTGCTTGAACTTCTGGATGAGAAGAATTCTTCGCTTACGCTTCAGGTTCTCTGGGCGGGTTTTAAAACAGACAAGATATATTTTCATCGTAAAGACCGCGAGGTTGGCAAATCCCGTTGGACATTTTCAAAGAAGTTCAAACTTGTGCTTGATTCCATGATGAGTTTTTCGTTCTTTCCCATCAAGTGCATGACCTGGGTCGGAATAATATTCGATATTCTTGCGTTAGCACTTTTGATCGAGGTAATCGTCGAGAAATTCACGGTCGGGACGCCTATAGCCGGTTGGTCTTCGCTTATGTGCGTCGTATTGATCTC
>JAEEMP010000063.1 GCA_016283275.1 Lachnospiraceae bacterium | reverse complement strand
GGCACTCGTAGAACCCGACTCCGGTTCCCAGAACTGGGATGCAGCATGGGCAAATATGAGCACCGGCCGTGTTTACACATTCGTGTACAGCTGGCAGGTAATTTTCTGTAACACTCAGGACAGACTTGCAGACGGTAAAGGTATGATCTTTATACCTGTTAAGGATCAGCTTTATTACACCACATCCGATACTTATTACGGATCGGGACGTCTCTTCGGCGTAGGTGCAGGTGTTGAAGGCGAAAAGTATGATCGTATCATGAAGTTCCTTGACTGGTATGCTTCACCCGAAGGATGTCAGTTCCAGCACAACGGTATCGAAGGCTTCAACTATGAAGTAGGTGCTGACGGCAAGTTCTCTATCCTCAACGATAACGCTCTTATGGACAATCTTCCGGTTCCCGAAGAGTACGGCGGAGCAGGTTATTCAGACGGTAACAACGCTATCAACCAGTGGATCGTAAGTGCACTTTCCACCAACCCCAATACCGGTGAACCTTACGGTAACACTCACTGGGCTTCATGGAAGGCAGCTACCGCTACAAAGACCAAGAATGAATGGTCAGACAGATTCGGTGTTGCAGAACCCGTTGACTGGATGAAGGCTAACAATGCACTCCTTGTAAGACCCAGCGTATCTGTTTCTCTTCCCAGCGATACAGCTGATATCGAAGTAACCAGAAATCAGGTTGGTCAGGAAGTTAAGGATGCATCCTGGAGAATGATCTTTGCATCAAGCGAAGCTGAATTCGATTCAATGTGGGATACCATGGTTGAGAACCTTGACAGCCTTGGATTCCAGGATCTTTACAAGTTTGACGTAGATAAATACACGATCGAACTTGATGCCATCAAGGCAGCTAAGTAAGAATGATTTCTTAGTTTTATAAGTAACCTTTTATCCGAAAGGTCCCACCGAAATCTTTCGGTGGGACTTTTCATATTTTTTAGTGTATAATTATTGCAATACTGTTAGATAAAGGAGTCGGAGATGATAACGGTTAAAGAGATAGCCAAAATGTGCGATGTATCACCCAGTACCGTGTCGAACATATTGAACGGAAAGAACAATATGACCGCGGAGACAAAAGAAAAAGTGCTTGCGTGCATCGAGGCAACAGGATACAGACCCAACTATTTTGCTCAGGGAATGCGTCGACAGAACAATAAGACCATATGTATTATCGCTGAGGAGATCTGTCAGTTCTCCACTCCGCAGATCGTCGAATCCATAATGATGTATTGCGAGAAGAACGGATACAGGACAATATTCATCAATCTCGGTATGTACAATAAATGGGATAATAAGGGCATAAAGGTGGGTTCTTTGGATCTTATCGAAGAGAACACAAAACCTGCATTTCTGGAAGCTCAGGCTATCCGTGCGGACGGTGTCATTTATGTGGCAGCCCACGGAAGAGCATTGGATATCGTTCCGGAAAATTACGACATCCCGGTTATCTTTGCTTATGGTTTTTCGAAAGACAATAAATACAAATCCATAGTTATCGATGATGAAGAGAGCAGTAAGGTTCTGGTAGAATATCTTATCTCGATGGGGCATAAGAAGATAGGCGTGGTAACAGGTACAAAGGAAAATTATCACACCATAGAGCGTCTTAAAGGATTTAAGAGTGCGCTTAAAGAACATGATATCAAGTATGATCCCAAAAACGTCATAAACGGCGACTGGAAGCGTGAGAGCGGATACAGCGCAGCGGAAGAACTTCTTAAAAAAGACATCACAGCCATATGGTGCATGAATGATGTAATGGCTTTGGGCGTTTATGATTATCTTATAGAAAACAACATAAAGATCGGGGAAGATATTTCCGTGATCGGATTTGATGACAGAGAGATCGCGTCATTTGCTTATCCCAAGCTTACCACGAGTGCGATCATGCTTGACGATATAGGTATCCTTTCCGCCAAAATGATCATAAAGGAGATCGAAGATCCTTCCTACAGAAAGGAAAGAGTGGCTACCACGAGAGTTCCTTGTAAATTTATCGAACGTAATTCCGTGAAAAAAATATAGGGTATAAAGATGAATAATTTGGACAGACCTTATACTCCGCAAAATTCGGAGTACAGATTTGATTCTTTTTCAAAAGATTCCGTTTTATTAAATAAAAAGAAAGGTCATCTTCCCGCCATGGGCTGGAACAGCTGGAATGCTTTCGGAAGCGGCAATACCGAGGAACTTTCTAAGGTCATGGCAGATCGTCTGATCGAACTCGGTCTTGATAAGCTTGGGTATCAATACATCGTATTGGATGACGGCTGTTACAAACCCGTTCGTATCGATGGCAGAGTTTCCAATGAAGAAATTAAATTTCCGAGCGGTTTCAGGGCACTTTCGGATTATATCCATTCGAAAGGGCTTAAATTCGGCATGTACAATGATGTCGGCACAAATCTGTGCGCGGGCGCCGAAGTCGGAACATGCCTTCATGAGGATGTCGATGCACAAAAATATGTTGAATGGGGAGTTGACTTCATAAAAGTCGACAACTGCTATTATCCCTGGGATAATGCGACTTTTTCGAATGAAGCAAACGCAAGGTTTGTATATGCGCCCAACATTAAGTCTGTACGAGTGGAAGGCGATTCTTTTAAAGAAGAATATAAAGCGGTCAACGGGCTTCTGTACGGAAAAGGAGCCGAGTGTAAGGATGATCATGTTACAGGTATCGGAACACTTGACGGAACCGGACCTGAGCATTCACCGTTAGGCGCATTAAGTTCGGAGTTAAGATTTAATATAAACGTACCGCGATCGGGTGAATACGATGTGTATGTCACCTATGCAACAGCAGAAGTGCCGGGGATCGGATGCTGGCTCCAGCTTGCAACCGGTACAGGCGACGATACCGTGTATTTTTACGACGATCCCCTCAAAGCAACACAGGACAGCTTAACATTTACCGAATCCGAAGCCATTAAAGTTTCTTTTAAAGAAGGCGACAATTTATTAAGACTTATGAATCACCGCCGTCAGGAAAACACGTTATGTTCGTATGCAAAGCTTCTTGAAGCGTTCAACAAAGCAGATCCCGACCATGACGTGATCCTTTCCATCTGCGAATGGGGAAAGACCCAGCCGCATATATGGGGCAGGAAGGTCGGAGATTCATGGAGGACCCTTAACGACATAACTTTCTGGGTGGGCTCGGACGGAGATCCCGGAAAGGCAAAATGGCAGGACGATTACACTCCGAGTATAACTTCGCAATACAATAAGGCAGTTATCATGGATGAGTTCGCAGGCCTCGACAAAGGTTGGAACGATCCCGATATGCTTACGATCGGCATGAACGACTTAAGCCTTGATATGTGCAAGACGCATATGATCATGTGGTGTATGATGAATGCTCCGCTCATGCTCGGCCTTGACTTAAGAAGGGTTCAAAAAGGCGATGAGCTTTATAAGATCATAGCCAACAAAGGGTTTATAGATCTTAACCAGGATGCTCTGGGTATCCAGGCAAAGAGGGTATATTGTTCCCTGGCAGAGAATGAGCCCGACAAGGAATACATACGTGACATAAACCGGCTTGATATCCTTGCAAAGCCTTTATCGGACAACTCTGCAGCTGTTTCTTTCATCAATGTAAGCAATGAGCACAAGTCAACTGTTACAAGCATCGATGCAAAGACGATAGTTAAATACATCGGCGATAAAATGCCCGATAAAGCCGCATTTTTAAATGCCGAGCAGTATAAGGTGATCGATCTTTGGACAGGAAACGAGAGTATAAATTCAACAGGAAAGTTTGAAACGGCGAGCCTTGATCCTGCCGACAGCGTATGTATTAAAGTTATTCCGATATGACAGATTTTGTAAAAAGAGAAGAGTTTATCTTATTGTTATCCCGAAATTGTAAGGAATTAAAAGATCTTAAGCCCGATGAGATATTCGATTCGGGCCTTAAGGCTTTATGGCTTGAAAGCGAAGACCTTATCTTTCGGGATAAATTTTTGGAACGAAGAAATGCAGCAAGGATAGTGCATGAGTTTTTAAGAAGGGTGTTAAAAGAACCCGATGAGGATGATATAAGCGGCGCAAAAACGCTTAAAGACTTATACGACTGCCATGTCTGCACCGCACATATAGCCCAGGTCTATTCAAAAGGGATAATGGGTGAAAAAAAGAAAAATGTCTTTGGGCTTACAGATCATGTATACAAAACCGAAGCAGCAAAGATCGTTGACAGAGTATATAAGAAGGAGAACCGTGAAGAACGGTAAGGTACATTATGTTAACTGCAATCAAACCACTGTCAAACAGTATAACCGAAATAGAAAACAAGGGCAGATCGATCGTCTTTAATTCCGAGTCGAGAACGATCTTCATGGAATTTAAAACGGAAAACATCGTTCATGTAAAAGAAACGGTAAGGGATGATCTTAAACCGATCGATAAACCCGGAGTCGTATGTGATAAAGCCGTTGACGATTACGAAATATTGAACGGTGAAAATGCCTATGCCGTGTACACCGGCAATATGCTCATAAAGGTCGATAAGGCAACCGGCCGCTTAAGTTTTTACAACACAAAGGGCAGCCTTCTTTTTAAGGAGCAGAGAAAGGCTTCTTTTGCCGAATATAAGACATATCTTCTTACTGATACCGCGCAGGAGACCGAGATCATAAAGACTCCCGACGGAGAAAAGACCGTGATAAAGGACCCTAAAAAGGTATATAACGGGGATTCTTATCATATAACATTTTATCCCGTATTCGGCGACGAGGCTTTATACGGGCTCGGACAGCATGAGGAAGGCTTCGGTTCGTTAAGGGATAAGGTGATATACGTTCACCAGGGCAACAGAAAGATAGCGATCCCGTTTATCGTGTCCACAAAAGGCTACGGTATATTGTTCGATACCTACAGTCCCATGATATTTAACGATAATGCGGATGTTCCGTTCATATACCACGAATCGGCTCACGAGCTAGATTATTATGTGATAAACGGCGGTGATCCGGACGGCGCCGTAAGAGGGTACAGGACACTTACCGGAAAAGCCGCGATGCTGCCTAAATGGGCATTCGGTTTTGTGCAGTCCAAAGAACGCTATGAGACTTCAAAGGAATTGATCGATACCGTAAAAGAAGCAAGAAAACGCGATATAGGCATCGACTGTATAGTGCTTGACTGGATGTCTTGGGAAGACGGAAAGTGGGGACAGAAGACCTTTGACAAGAAGCGTTTTCCGGATGCCGGGAACATGGTATATAAGCTGCACAAAGACCATGCGCGCTTTATGATATCTGTATGGCCCACAACCGATCCGTCCTGTAAGGATCACGCGGAATTTAAGAAGGCGGGACTTTTGATAAACGCATCGACCCTTTACAATCCCTATCTTAAGAAGGGGCGCGATATGTATTTTAAGCAGATAAAAGAAGAGATACTTCCCGCAGGGACCGATGCTTTCTGGTGTGACAGTTCAGAACCTATGACTCCCGAATGGAGCCTTAAAGTAAGACCCGAGGCTTCTGCGGCTTATCATGAATATACAAAGGAATCGGGACTTCGATTTTCCGACGAACTTTCAAATGCGTTTTGTTATTATCATGCGCAGGGAATATATGACGGATGGATAAAGGAGCAGGAAAATATCACCAAAGGAAAGAGGCTCGTAAACCTTACAAGAAGCGCTTATACGGGACAGCAGCGATTTGGAACCGTTATGTGGTCCGGCGATATCTCCGCAAGCTGGGATACGCTTAAACGTCAGATCGGCGCGGGGCTTAATTTCTGTGCTTCCGGAATGCCGTACTGGACGACGGATGTAGGTGCGTTCTTTGTAAAACCCGGCAATTTCTGGTATTGGGACGGAGATTTTGAAGATCCGTTACACGATAACGGATATAAGGAACTTTATACAAGATGGTTTGAATGGGCTTGCTTTTTACCGATGTTTAGGTGCCACGGGACCGACTGCGACAGAGAGCTCTGGGCATTCGGAGATAAGGG
>JAEEMP010000062.1 GCA_016283275.1 Lachnospiraceae bacterium | reverse complement strand
CTATAGGCAACAATACGATAGAGATCCTTACGAATGAAAGAACGGACTTTTTTAACCTCTACGGAAACTATATCTATTATCAGGTAAGTTCGCCCGTAAGTCCCGCATTAAAGCGCATAAGCCTTGACGGCACCGAGCAGATCACACTGGCCGACGGCATATATAAGGACATTAACGTTACTTCGACCTATGTCTATTTCACCGCCTTCGGCACCGATTACCCGATATACAGGACTCCCACTTTCGGAGCCCCGAACGTCACCGAATTTACGTCGCCCCGAGATGCGGCACTTATATACTTGAAAGATAAATAGTGATAACACAAAAGCGCCGCCCGGATTTGGGCGGCGCTAAAATTTTATTTTTCCGAAAGTTTTTGAAGCATCTCTTCGGCTGTCATGCGGTTGATGGGGTGGCGTACATAAGGGTCGACTTCCATCAGCGGGCGGAGTACAAATTCGCGGTTCTGCATATCCGCATGAGGGATGCGCAAAGCTGCGGAATCTGCGATTATGTCGTCATAATAGATAATGTCGAGATCCAGGGTTCTTGGTCCCCAGTGAACTTTTCTCTCACGGTGTTCTGAGAATTCGACCTCGTGGAGACGGTTTAATAGTTCCTCGGGTGTAAGAAGCGTCTCCGCCTTCCAAAGTCCGTTTAAGAACGAAGGCTGGTCGGTAAATCCGTACGGCGCGGTCACAATGTATGAAGACTTACGTATGAGCCTCATATCGTTGTCCGAGAAAAGCTTACGGAAACCGCGCTCGATTATGGCAGCCGAATCGCCCATGTTGGAACCTACGGCAATGTATGCGGTGTGCCAGCCGCGTCGTATCGTGACCGAAACATCGTCAAATCCCACATCTATCGGAGCGTCGGGTTTGTGGACCGTGACTTCGACTTCGCGGATCTTGTTAAACGAAGTCAGAAGCTTGTAGGCAAGATTCTCGGCAGCGGCTTCTATGAGATTGAAATATTCCGACCGGAATACTTCTTTTACATATTTTGCGATCACTCCGTAATTGACTGTTTCATCGAGCTTATCAAGTTTTCCCGCTGTTCTGGTGGGTGTGAAAACAGTTATGTCAACCAAAAACAACTGTCCGTTCTTCTTTTCCTTTTCAAGAACTCCGTGGTAAGAAAATAACTTAAGACCTTTAATGCTTATCTCGTCCATATACAGCCTCCAGCATGTCGATCACTCTCTTGTTTGCTTTTACATCGTGTACACGTACAAATGCACAGCCCTTTGTTACCGCGAGTGCGGTAAGTGCAAGCGTGCCTTCAAGTCTTTCGTCTACGGGAAGGTTAAGCGTGTTTCCTATGACCGATTTTCTGCTCGCGGCAAGAAGTACCGGTGCACCTAATAGCTTAAGCCTGTCCAGTTCGTTCATGATCATCAGATTCTGCTCTGTGTCTTTTGCAAATCCGACACCGGGATCGATGATGATCTTATCGTCTTCTATACCCGCCTTCTTTGCAAGGGAAAGAGAGTATGAAAGATCCGTTATCACATCGTCAACGAAGTTAACATAATCTGTGTCTTTCCTGTTGTGCATAAGAACACATGAAACCCCGCCGTCTGCAATAACTTTGCCCATATCGGGATCACCCTTAAGGCCCCATATGTCGTTAATTATGTCAACCTTTGCCCTGACACCTTCCGATGCCACCGCGGATTTCTGCGTATCAAGAGATACCGGAATGTCAAAGCGTTCTTTTATCGCTTCTATTATCGGTATGACTCTTGATATCTCGGTCTCTGCGTCGACCGGGATATAGCCGGGTCTTGTGGATTCACCGCCGATGTCGATGATGTCGACACCTTCTTTTATCATCTCTTCGACTCTTTTAAGAGCCTTGTCGGGATTTACAAACTTACCGCCGTCCGAAAACGAATCCTCGGTAACATTTAATATTCCCATCACATAAGTATGTGCATCCGTATTGAAAAATTTTCCGCCGATTACCATTCTCTGCCTCAGGCCTTTATAAGGTCAAAAAATCTGTTCTGTAACTTTTCGTTATCCGAAAAAGCACCCCTTGTGGCCATTGTGACCGTTTTGCTGCCGGGCTTTTTGATGCCGCGCATGGTCATACAGGTATGTTCCGCACTCACAACGACCATAACTCCTTCGGGTTTTAAGCATTCTTCCAATGCGTCTGCGATCTGGGACGTCATCTGCTCCTGGATCTGAAGACGTCTTGCGTATACTTCCACGACCCTTGCAAGCTTGCTGATGCCTACGACCTCCCCTTTAGGTATATAGGCGATATGGACCTTTCCGAAGAAAGGCAGCATATGGTGCTCGCATGTGGAATAGAAAGTAATGTCCTTTTCTATGACTATCTCGCTGTTATCCACTTTAAAGCGCTTTGCAAGGATATCTTCGGGCTTCATGTCCATTCCCGCATATATCTCGTGGTACATCCTCGCTATACGGTCGGGAGTATCCAGAAGACCTTCTCTGTCCGGATCCTCCCCGATACCCTCGATCAGGAGGCGCACCCCCTCTTTTATCTTTTCATCATCGATCATGTTGTCTATGCCATTCCTTTACTTTGTCTTTGTATTTATCAACCGCTTTCTTTACCTGAAATAAATATGAAAGCGAACCAAAAGCTATGACCGCACTGTCCTTATCCGAAAGCATGTACGCAAGCTCCACCGCTTCATCGACACTGTCCGCCGTCGTAACGGTAGGATTGACCTTTTTTACCGAAAGCGCTAGATCTAAAGCACTAAGTGCCCTTGTCTTGTTATGGGCTGTCACCGTTATCACATGCTCACAAAGATCACAGGTATTTTCTATTACTTTATCATATTCTTTGTCCTTTAGCACTCCGATTATAAATATTAATTTCCTATCGGGAAAATATTTTTGTATACTCTCGCGAAGTCTTTGTGACGCAGGCTCATTGTGAGCCCCGTCTATAACTGTCAGCGGCTTTTTTGATATGATCTCGAACCTGCCCGGTTCTGTAGTGTTATGTAAACCATTGTATATGTTTTTATCGCTTATCTTAACACCCGCATCTTTAAGTGCAAAGCAGGCCTCTATCGCCGTTGCGGCATTGTCGGGCTGGTAAGTCCCAAGAAGGCTTATCTTAACGTTCTTAAGCTCTTTATAGTCAAAAGAAGCACCGGTCAAAGAAAGCTTTACCTTCTTAAGCTCATCGGGATCGTATACATATAACGGGTTTTTCTTCTCTTCCGCGACGGTCTTTATCGCATCTAATGCATCCTTTGAGGTTCCGTTCACAACACATCTTCCGCCCGGCTTTATGATACCCGCTTTATTAGTCGCTATCTTATTAACCGTATCGCCAAGATATGCCATATGATCCATGCCGATCGCCGCGAACACGGAAAGTACATTTGTCTTAAATACGTTTGTAGCGTCGTCTCTTCCGCCCATTCCGCACTCTATGATCGCATAGTCGCATTCTTTTCTTTTAAAATACAAAAGCGCCATGGCGGTCTCAAGTTCAAAACGCGTAAATTCAAGTCCGGTATCCTTTATCTCGTTGATTAGGTTTACATAATCTTCTTTTGAGATGTTTCTTTTGCCGATACGGATGATCTCACGCTCTTCAAAGACCGCGGGTGAAGAATACACTCCGACCTTAAAGCCCGCTTCTTTTAACACCGATGCGATAAAAGAAGCCGTGGATCCTTTGCCGTTCGTGCCGGCAACATGTATGACACAAAGATCGTCCTGAGGATCGCCAAGCTTTGAAAGAAGCGTCTTTATCGCGTCAAGGCCGGGCTTCATTCCCTTGGTATTTAGTTGACATAAGTATTCTTCGCATTCGTTATAGTTCATTTTGTCTTTGCTGTCTTACCGGCTTCCTCTTCTGCTTTACGCCTTGCGTGATAAGCCTTTTTGCTCTTGTCCATATGGTCGACGGTAAGTATATACATTACGGTAAAGAATATCGCAGTGATGAGCCAGGTAAGCGGATCGCCTAAGCATACGCCGAAAAAGCTCATCCTGTGTGCCGCTATTACCGATATTATACCACGGCTTACAAGTTCCACGACACCACCCGTCATGGCGGCAAGCGAGAAACCGCAGCCCTGCATCGCATTTCTGAATATGAATATTATGCCAAGCGGTATATAGCAGCTTCCCGCCGTATATACGTAAGTCTTTGCATAGCTTAAGACATCGTTGAACGGTACGGATCCGTTCGTGTCCACGAAAAGCTTTAAGAGTACCGGAAGGAGCGGTACCGAAAGCGCATATATTAAAAGCGAAAATATCGCGGACATTATCATCGAAGCTTTTACGCCTTTTCTGATACGGTTTATATCATTGATACCGCGATTCTGCGCACAATATGTGGCCATCGTGACACCCATTGCACCGTATGGCGTCGTGATGAGCTGTGTGACCTTATTTGAAGCCGTATACGAAGCCACAACGGTCGACCCGAATAAGTTGAGCGCCGATTGCACCATGATGGTGCCGACGGCCGTTATGGAATACTGAAGTGCCATCGGAAGACCGATCTTGACCTGGTTTTCCATGATCTGTCTGTCGACATGGAGCTGCTCTCTCCCCGGCACCAGGACTTTTACCTTCTTAAATATATACACAACACATAAAACGCCCGAAACCTCCTGGCTTATGATAGTCGCAAGCGCGGCTCCCCTTACTCCGAGTCCGAAAGGAACGATCAAAACAATATCAAGGATAATGTTAAGGCTTGCGGAAAGGATAAGAAAATAAAGCGGGGTCTTTGAATTGCCGACCGCTCTGAGCAAACTTGCCGTAATATTATAAAGGACCGTAAAAGCAAGCCCCTCCACTATTATGATTATGTAGCTGTACGACATATGGAATATATCGTCGGGTGTGTGCATGATACGGAGTAGCCCCGGCATACCGAGAGCCGCTATAAGGGTTACCACAACGGTCGTGACCGCCGCAAGTATCAAAGCGTTCAACGAAGCAACCTTGACGCCGTCGCGGTCTCCCGCTCCGTACTTTTGAGCGACAATGACCGTAAAGCCCGCAGTAAGGCCGTTCATAAAACCTAATATCAGAAAGAATATCGTACCCGTGGCGCCTACCGCGGCAAGTGCGTCAAGGCCCACAAACCTTCCCACTATTATAGTATCCGCCATGTTGTATAACTGCTGAAAAAGATTACCTAAAATTACCGGATATATGAATTTAAGTATGAGCTTAAAGGGGCTTCCCTTAGTCATGTCAAGTTCCATAAAACACCTCGCAAAATGTATGTTTATACTATTCTTTTTTTACTCTTCATTCAAGGTAAGTTTCTATGAAAAATCATTCAAATAATATCATTTTTCGATTGAATTCACACAAACCTTATGGTATCCTAATTAAAATAAATTAAAGGGAGGATTTACATGGACGCTATAGAATGTATTAAGGGAAGACGCAGTATCAGAAGTTTTACCGACGAACCCGTATCACATGAGCTTCTCGAGGAAGTTATCGATGTTGCCCGTTTTGCTCCCAGTTGGAAGAACACCCAGATAGCAAGATATATTGCCGTTGAAGGTGCCAAGAAGGAAGAAGTCGCAGCCAATTGCTTTAAGGCATGGGTAGGAAATGAGGAGATGGTCAGAAAAGCTCCCATGGTCATCTGTCTTACCTATGTTAAAAACCGTTCCGGTTTCGAAAGAGACGGTTCTTTTTCCACTTCCAAAGAAGACCGCTGGCAGAATTTTGATGCAGGTATCGCCGCTCAGACATTTTGTCTCGCAGCCCACGAAAAAGGCTTAGGCACCGTTATCCTCGGTATCTTTGATGAACATGAGGCGGAAAGAGTCCTCGAAATACCCGAAGACAGAGGCGTTGCAGCTTTTATAGTGATCGGTCATCACGAAGGAAATCCTGAAGCTCCCAAACGTAAGGAAGTTTCGGATCTGGTTTCATATTTCAGTTAATTTTAAAGAGAAGGTTTTTCCTTCTCTTTTTTTAAGGCCTATTATCATATTTTAAGGAGATTATTTATGAGACATTTAATGAGTCCTCTGGATTTTTCCACCGGCGAGCTGGACAGGCTGTTTGACCTGGCCAATGACATCGAAAAGAACATGGATAAGTACGCGCATGTGTGTGACGGCAAGAAGCTTGCAACATGCTTCTACGAGCCTTCGACACGTACAAGGCTTTCTTTTGAAGCCGCCATGTTAAATTTGGGCGGCAACGTGCTCGGTTTTTCCGAAGCATCGAGTTCTTCGGCCGCAAAAGGCGAGAGCGTATCCGATACGATAAGGGTCATCTCCTGCTATGCCGATATATGTGCGATGAGACATCCCAAAGAAGGTGCACCGATGGTAGCCGCAACACATTCACTCATCCCTGTCATCAACGCGGGTGACGGCGGACACCAGCATCCCACGCAGACGCTTACCGACCTTCTTACGATAAGAAGCTTGAACGGCTCACTTTCAGACTTTACGATCGGCCTCTGCGGCGACTTAAAGTTCGGCCGTACGGTACACTCACTTATAAGGGCGCTCTTAAGATACGAGAACATCAAGTTTGTGTTCATCTCTCCCGAAGAATTGAGGATCCCCGATTATATAATCACCGAACTTAAGGAAAAGAACGCCGAATTCGAAGAAGTCACCAAGCTTGAAGATGTCATCGGAACTCTTGATATCCTCTACATGACGAGAGTACAGCGCGAAAGATTCTTCAACGAAGAGGATTACATCCGCTTAAAGGACTTCTATATCCTTAACAAGGCAAAGCTTGCGCTTGCAAAAGAAACCATGATGGTGCTCCATCCGCTTCCGAGAGTCAACGAGATCTCCGTTGAAGTCGACAACGACAAGAGGGCTGCATACTTTAAACAGGCTCAGTACGGTGTATATGTAAGAATGGCACTCATAATGACGCTGTTGGGCCTCGCCGACGGCGTCCTCGAAAACAACGATCGGTAATCCACTTTGAATAAGGAGAAAACAAATGTTAAATGTAGGAAAAATTGAAGAAGGTTTTGTGCTCGATCATATCAAAGCCGGCCAGAGTCTTGATATATACCACAAACTTAATCTTGATAAGCTCGATTGTACCGTAGCTATCATCAAAAATGCGAAGTCCAACAAAATGGGCAAAAAGGATCTGTTAAAGGTTGAATGCGATGTCGAGATGCTCGATCTCGATGTGCTCGGTTTCATAGACCACTCGATAACCGTAAATGTAATAAAGGGCGGCGAGATAATAGAGAAGAAATCACTTAAGCTCCCTAAACAGATAACTAATGTTATTAAATGTAAGAATCCCCGATGCATCACATCCATCGAGCAGGAGCTTCCTCATATCTTTGTACTTACGGATGAAAAGTCCGAAACATACCGCTGCAAATACTGCGAAGAAAAAGCTGTAAAACGTTGGGACATTTAATTATTTAAAAAGAGGCGATCGGCTTTGGCCGGTCACCTCTTTTTCTTTATCTTTATCCCTCTTTTTTATTTAATTTGGATTTAACTTCTTTGATCGTATCCTCAAACCGCTCAGACTTAAGCGAGGGGTTGCCGGTAAAGATACCTTTTAAATAGAAGTTCTTGAAAAGCTGTCGTACGCTTCCCTCATCCTTATCATATTTAAATCTTGCTTTTAACTCATAGTATTCGTTTCTTAAACTGTCGGTCACCTTTTCGGGTGCGGATTCCATATACGATTTAATTTTTACAAATCTGTCTTCTATGTTGTCCGTAAGCACATCGATACGGTTCGAAAAACCGTCCGAGAACTTTTCCATCTTATTCTCCATCTTATCGGCAAAGTCATCGATCTTATCCGTTGCCCTTCCCGCATAATCCTTAATGGATCCGGCATAAAACGCAAGCATGACATCAAGCCGCTTCTGCATAAGACGCATCTCGTCCTTGGCCTTTTCGAGTTTGATGATGATCGCACGAAGATCGAGAGCTGCTTTTACGGAAAGAGTAAGATCCACGATAAAGATGATCGAAGCAATTATCGTAACCGTCTTAAGCATTGTAGGGCTCATTAACGTGCATAGTCTTTTAACCGGTTTGTGAAGGTAATAATTTAAGACTACCGACAAGACTCCCCAGCAAAGACTCGTACCCAGGCACACATAACCGTGAATATTGTACGGCTGCTCGGAATAATCCCAGTATCTTACCTTAAATATGGCTTCCATGACCGCTCCGGTTATGTATTCAAGCACGCTTGCCCCTATAAGCCCCGCAAAGAACACCGCTACCGGATATTTTAAGAACGGCACCGAACATAAAAGAAGCATCATCGCGCCCGAACCGTATATAGGAATAACGGGGCCTCGCATGAAGCCCCTGTTCACAAACTTTTTTTCTTTTATCGATACATACGTGGTCTCTATTACCCAACCTGCCACACAGTAGATTAAGAAAAAGAATACCAGCTGCACAAAACTGTAAGGGAACACTTCTTATCCTCCTTCTTCCCCTTAGAAGGTAAGTACTTCATCCGCCGGAGCCTTGCAGGGCTCTACCGAAACAGCCGTAAGCATCGGGCCTTCGCCTTTGTAACCTTCGAAATACTCTCTTCCCACCTTACATACAACCTTTACCCATGAACGGTCTTTAAGCTTGTCGGCATCCTTATACTTGCAGGCAAAACCGAGAAACTGTATATCTTCCGCACAGCAGGTCATAATGGCTCTTCCCGGCACAAAATAACCCTTTGCGAAATTTCCGGGTATTAAAACGCTTGCCACAAAAGAAACTTCTTTGCCCATGTAGCGGTCAAGATTGTCGAGAGCGTCAAGATACCATATCCCGTAAGTCTTATCGGTAAGATCGATACGGTCCTTGGAAACATCATACGGAAGTTCTTCGTCCAAAGTTGCGTTTATCTCGCCGTTCTTATCCTCGAATACTATGTCGGCGGCCTGATTTAAGGCCTTTACGTTTCTTTTGTATGTCGGAAGCTTATCGTTCAATCCGTCGCATCTGTTAAAGATGATAAGTTCGGAACGTCTCAGCATTTCCGCAAGAAGCGAACGCATATTGGTGTAGTAAAGTTCAAAGCTCGTGCCGTCGATAAGGGTTATCTGCTGTTCGAGCCTCATCGTAACGGGAAGTCTGAACTCTTTATAGTTCCACATACCGTTGTATTCGATGATGATCCTTGAAGGCTTGTACTGCTTATCAAGTTCAAGAAGCGCCTTTGCCGATACATCCTCCGGGTTTTCTACTACTACCTTGACCGTCTGAGAGGCTTTTAAGATCCTTTCGTCGTACTCTTCTTCGCCCTCTTCGCACACGATCAAAAGCGTGGTCCCTTTGGTCCTGAAATACGGCTGCGAAAGCGTGTAATTAATAAACTGAGTCTTTCCGCTGTCCAAAAAACCGTTTATAACAAATACGGATTTCATAACATTTTCCTCTTATTGATTTCCTTTGCGGACCAAAATAAGGTCCTTTATGTTGTCTTCCTTAAGTTCGGAACCGATAACACAGATCTTGCCTGTGTATTCGGGTGAGCCGCCTCGAACGTTTAACTCGCCCGGTACATAATCGAAGTATATCCATTCGCCGTTTTCCGAAGGAACCATACCCTTTGCACGAAGTACAAGACCGTATTCCTGCTCGTTTTCAAGCGCTGTAAGGAATGCCGTAACCTGATCCTTTGTGTAGTGCGAGCCTGTTTCCATACCGAGGCTTGTAAATACATCATCCGCATGGTGATGGTGATGATGGTGATCATGTCCGCAAGAGCAGTGATCGTCATGGTCATGGTGATGATGTTCATGTTCGTCATCATCATCGTCGTCATGATGGTGATGGTGGTGGCAGCATTCGTCGTCATCGTCGTCATCGTGGTGATGGTGATGGCAGCATTCGTCGTCATCGTCATCGTCATCATCGTCTTCGTGCTCATGCATAAACTCTTCAAGGAGTTTGTCTTCAAATCCCGTAACTTCCTCGAATGTGTCGAGGATGTACTTTCCCGTAAGATCATCCCAGGGTGTTGTGATGATCTTGGCGGTCTTATTGTGCTCTCTGATCATCTCAATTACCTTGTTCAATTTCTCTTCGGTCATATTCTGTGTTCTTGAAAGAACTATCGTGCCCGCATATTCGATCTGGTTAATAAAGAACTCACCGAAGTTCTTCATGTAGATCCTGCACTTGGATGCGTCTACGACAACTACGGATGAACCTGCTTCAACGCCCGACTTTTCTGCCGCTTCGTGAACAGCTCTCTGAACATCCGAAAGCTTACCCACACCCGAAGGCTCGATAAGGATCCTCTCGGGCGAATACTTTGTGATCACTTCCTCAAGACTTGTTGTAAAATCACCCACGAGTGAACAGCATATACAGCCGGAGTTCATCTCACGGATTTCGATACCCGAATCCTTTAAGAAACCGCCGTCAACGCCGATCTCACCGAATTCGTTCTCGATAAGTACAACCTTTGTTCCTTTAAGTGCTTCGCTTAAAAGCTTTTTGATAAGGGTAGTTTTACCTGCCCCTAAGAAACCTGAAATAATATCAATCTTTGTCATTTTGTATTACCTCCAATTTATCTATGATATCAGGCAGTTTCACGCACACCGCTTCTCCGGACTCTGTACCCGCACAAAGTATCCCGACCAGGTCACCGCTTGCGTCGAAGACGGGGCATCCGCTCATTCCTGCCATAACGTCCGCATATAAATATATCATCCACTCATCAAAATCGGCCACATAAAAATCAGGTGAACCGACAGTACCCTTTGTGGCGTTGGTACCCACATTGACCGCCGACCCGCAAAGATAGACCGTATCGTCTGTCTTAAGATCTTCATAGGCTTTTTCATCGATACCCGAAGCCTTAAGTTCTTTTACCAGCCTTTCATCCAGATATTCACGGGCGATCCGCATGATGCATATATCGGGATTCTGCGATATATATTCCACTTCCGCAAAACCGACGTCATCCGTATAAAAAGTGACAATACCCTGATCGTAGCCTTCCATAAGATGGCCCGCGGTGATCATTGTAATAAAGTCTTCGTCTATCGACACTATCACACCGCTTGCATGCTTTGTACCCACCGTCACCATGATAACGGAAGGCCTTACATGCTCGATCAGTTCCTCATCACTTAATGGTATATCATTATTAACTTTTTTTGTGCCGCACGAAGATGCGCACAACAATAAAACCCATAACAGCAATATTATTCTTTTACGCATAAAAGTTTATCTATACCGGACTTGAATATACCGCGTCCGATATATAAAAAGTATCAGCCGGACTGTAAGCCGGGTTATGTATCTGATGATCATCTGTCTAGGATCGATGTTACCACCGACCTCAAGCGACCTACCTGACAGCAGATCGGGCAAATCTACAGCTGTCCACCTTTCGGAGTTTGGTCTTGCTTCGGATGGGGTTTGCAGAGCCCGCCATGTTACCATGACGGCGGTAGTCTCTTACACTGCCTTTCCACCATTACCCGGGCGGCAAGCCGCCCGGGCTGTTTATTTCTGTTGCACTTTCCTTAGAGTCGCCTCCACCGGACGTTATCCGGCATCCTGCCCTGTGAAGCCCGGACTTTCCTCACCTGCATTTCTGCAGCCGCGATCATCTGTCCGACTGATAAAGATTTAAAATTTATAACTTATACAGGGAAGAAGGAACCTCCTATAAATTCCCTGCAAAGCGAATTGTTCGGTACGACCTTCGGATCCAGAGCCACGAAATATTCAAGGAATTTAAGAAGTCTCTTTGCCTCGAAGTATTCGGGAGCATCCTTTGGTATCTGGAAAAGAAGCGGCTCGGCATAAGTCTTGAATGCCGCAAGCTCATACAAAAGTATTGAGTTGAACATCGCATCCGCATTCTCCTGGAACGGGAATATGTTGTTTTCCTCTCCTCTTCTGACGCTCGGCCACATCTTTATGGTGTTCTGTGCGGTCGTGCCTCTTGTACGCGCATCTCTTACCATTCTTCTGAAAAGTCTTCCGTCGGTAGTGGGGATGCGGTTGTGCTCATCGATGTTGATGCTTGTAAGAGCACTTATATATATCTTGTATTTGCTGTCCGAAGGAAGCTGCTCGGTCAGTTTGTCGTTAAGACCGTGTATGCCTTCGATCACAAGGATATCGTCTGATTCAAGCTGTAAATAATTGCCGTTGTACTCTCTTAAGCCCGTCTTGAAGTTGAAATGAGGAAGTTCCACGAGCTCACCGTTTAATAAAGCGCTCATGTCTTCATTGAACTTCGGGATATCAATGGCCTCGAGACATTCGAAATCGTAGTTTCCGTCTTTGTCCCTCGGAGTATCAACTCGGTTTACATAATAATCATCACATGCTATCGGATGCGGCTTAAGGCCGTATGTACGAAGCTGGATGGACAATCTGTGTGAAAACGAAGTCTTGCCCGACGACGAAGGACCTGCGATAAGTACGAACTTGACCGTACCCCTGTCCACGATATCTCTTGCGATCTCGCTTATCCTTCTTTCCTGCAAAGCTTCCTGCACAAGGATAAGATCGTTGATCCTGCCTTCGGAGATGGCATCGTTAAGCTCTCCTACGGTACTTACGTTGAGCTTCTCACCGAGATCGGTCGATTCCTTAAGAGTCTTAAACAAGGTCTTTCTGTCATCAAAAGGAGCGATCTCCTTGGGTGCGTTCTTATTGGGAAGGACGAGCATGAAGCCGTCGTCGTAAGGCATGATGTCAAACCACTTTACATAGCCCGTGGACGGAAGCATGTATCCGTAGTAGTAATCCACATAATCGCCGAGCTTGTATACGTTGACAGTCGAAGAACGGCGATACTTAAAAAGACTTACCTTATCGTTAAATCCTCTGTCCGCAAAGAGCTTGATCGCTTCGTCTGTCTGGGTGCTTTCCTTGATAAACGGAAGGTTTTCTTTTACCAGAGCCTGCATTCTTTCTTTTACCTTAACGATAACGTCTGCGGTAAGCTTGGCTTTGCCCTTATAAGTGCAGTAATAACCGTCGGCTATTACAAACTCTACCTTGATCCTTTCAATGTTCTCGCGGCCGAGCACATCGTCGAAAGCCTTGAGCATCATCATGATGGCGCTCCGGCAATAAGTCTTGTGGCCGGTATTTGAACTGTAGGTAATGGGCTTAAGTTCGCAATCCTTCGATACGCGCTTGAAAAGCTCACGGATCTTTCCGTTCTCCACAACAAGTGCGATAGTGTCGTCGTAATCTTTCTGGAACTCATCCACAACCTTCTCAAATGTTGTGCCTGCCGGATACTCTCTTGATTCTTCCAAAAATTTGATAGTTGCCATATTCCCTCCGAAATTTCCCCTTCAAGTCATAAGACGTTCAACAGTCCTAAGCTCGTCAAGTTTTTTATTTAGCGGTAACCTTTTAGCCTCTTCAATATTCAAAAGATATCCTTCGTTGACCTTAATACTGTTACGGATATATTCAAGGTAAAGCTCATCCTTTGAATTGATGAGATATTCCGAGTAGGTATCGTAAAGTTCCGATAATTTTGGTTCTTTATATTCGACCCTTCCCGGAAGGACATCGATCACCGTGTAGTACTTTCCCATGTCTTTAAGAAACCGTTCCGACTCTATGTGAAAAGAAAGTTCTCTCACGGCTTTACGGACCAAAAACAATTCGGATTGCGGCTGCAATACCATCTGCTTTACGCCTTTTAGCTTATCCTTATCCGACATTAAGATATCGGACATAAGCCTTCCACCCATACCTGCGATCACGATCGCATCGACGCCGTCGTCCGTGGTTATGTTATGTAAACCATCCGACAATCTTGTCTCGATCCTGCCTTCAAGTTCCGCTATTTTTATATTATAGCCGGCAGCTGTTAACGGTCCCTTATTAATGTCACAACATATTGCGCTTTCAGCGATCCCCCCGCTCACGAGCGCTATGGACACATAGCCGTGATCGCAGCCTATATCGGCAACCTTACGGCATTTTCCAACGGTTTCTTTTACCGCTTTAAGTCTTAAAGAAAGATTCTTATCTTCCATAAACATTAATCAAGATAATCTTTAAGTTTTCTCGAACGTGAAGGATGACGAAGTTTTCTTAACGCCTTTGCTTCGATCTGACGGATACGTTCACGTGTTACGTTGAACTCTTTACCTACTTCTTCAAGGGTTCTCGCACGACCGTCGTCAAGTCCGAATCTTAATCTTAAAACCTTCTGCTCACGTTCCGTAAGAGTCTCAAGGACCTCGTTAAGCTGTTCTTTTAACAAAGTAAATGCGGCTGCGTCTGCCGGAACGGGTACGTTATCGTCCTGGATAAAGTCGCCCAAATGGCTGTCTTCCTCTTCACCGATGGGAGTTTCAAGGGAAACGGGCTCCTGGGAGATCTTAAGGATCTCTCTTACTCTCTCAACGGGCATGTTCATCTCTGCAGCGATCTCTTCGGGGGTAGGTTCACGCCCGAGTTCCTGAAGCAATTGTCTTGAAACCCTGATAAGTTTGTTGATGGTCTCTACCATATGCACGGGGATACGGATGGTACGGGCCTGATCGGCAATAGCACGCGTGATCGCCTGACGGATCCACCATGTCGCATAGGTTGAAAACTTATAACCCTTGGTATAATCGAATTTTTCAACGGCCTTTATAAGACCCAGATTACCTTCCTGAATGAGGTCAAGGAACAACATTCCACGGCCCACATATCTTTTTGCGATACTTACCACAAGACGTAAGTTGGCTTCCGCAAGCTTCTTCTTTGCGGCCTCATCGCCCTTTTCCATCTTCTTTGCAAGTTCGATCTCTTCCTCGGCACTTAAGAGCGGAACCTTTCCGATCTCCTTTAAGTACATGCGGACAGGATCTTCTATCGACACACCTTCGGGAACCGAAAGGTCGATGTTTTCCATATCGACTTCATCTTCGTCGTCAAGGATGATATCGTCGTCTATCTCGATCTCTTCCTCGTGAAGTCTCATGATATCGATGTTGGAGTTCTCTAAAGTCTCCGTTATCTTGTCCATCTGTTCGTCGTCAAGCTGGAGATCTGCAAAGTAATCATTTATCTCCGAATACTCGACTGCATTCTTTTTCTTTTTGGCGAGAGCCATAAAATCCTTAAGCTTCTCGTCGATCTTGACCTGTAAATTCTCGTCCATTTTAGTAACCTTTCTCTAATTTAAAAGTAGTCTTTGCAAGCTCTTCCAAGTCTTTTTTGCCGGCGATGACCTTCATTATCTCCTCGATCGACTGATCGGGTTTCTTTGCCAGTTCATCAAGGCTGTGGCGTCTTATCTTGTACACGATATCGTGAAGCGCCTGTTCTTTTTCCGATATGTTGTCGATCCATTCAAACTTTGTGTTGAAGATCGCGGCACAAACCGCCTGCTTGTCTTCTTCTTCGAAGCGGCTTACATAGGCTCCGGGGTTGACGTTTCCGGACTCGATGTCCGCAAATACCCATCCGGCCACCTCTTTGTATACGGGGTCGGTAAAGTCATCAACCGATATATGATCTTTTACGATCTTGTATATTTCGGGCTCTTCACAAAGCCATGTAAGCAGGAGTCTGAAACTTGTGAAAATCGCATCTTCTTTTTGGTCCCGTGACGTAATGCCCGACTTCGGTCTCTCAATAGGTTTGTATTCACCGCCGTTTTGTGCGGCAACAGCAACAACCTGTTTTTTCATGGTGTCATAGGACAGCTCGTATTTTTCGGCCATCGCCCTGATGTAGTTTTCACGCTCTATCTCATCCTCAAAGCCCACAAGCTTTGCGGCTACTTCTCTGATAAACCGGGTCCGTCCGTCGGGATCTTTTAAGTCGTAATCCCGCTCAAGCATACGAACCTCGAAAAAGAAACTGTTCTCGGCATTGTCGATCCGCTTCTGATACTCATCCGCCCCGAGATTTTTAATGAACTCATCGGGATCCTTATACGGCTGCATGTTTATTATCTTACATACCATGCCCGCATCGCGGAGGATCTTAATGTTTCTAAGCGCCGCGGTTATGCCCGCGCCGTCCGAATCATATGCCAGATATATATTTTCCGAATACCGCTTAAGTATCTGCGCCTGGCCCGATGTAAAGGCCGTGCCGAGTGATGCGACGGCTTCGGTAAATCCCGCCTGGTGCATCGCTATGACATCCATATATCCTTCGCAGATTATAAAACGGTTCTTACGTGATGTTCTTGCAAAATTGAGTCCGTAAAGGTTTCTGCCCTTATCGAATACCATGGTCTCCGGAGAGTTTAGGTATTTGGGCTTGGCGTCGCTCATTACGCGTCCGCCGAAAGCTATTACCCTGTGATTTATATCCTGGATCGGGTACATGACACGGTTCCAGAACTTATCCTGCATACCGTACTTTTCGTCGAAGGTCGCAAGCCCCGCTTCCCTTATTATCTCGTCCGTAAAGCCCTTGCCCTTAAGATAAAGGCTTAAGTCGTTCGACGTCATGAGCGAAAAGCCGAGACCGAACTTGTTCATGGTCTCTTCGGTAAGCGCTCTGCTCTTTAAATAGTTAAGCCCCGCTTCGCCGTTTTTGCCCCGAAGCTGATAGTAAAAGTACTTGGCGGCTTCAAGGTTGGCCTCAAGTATCTTTGTGCGCTTTGCTTCTTTTTCTTTCTGTTCTTTGGAATATTCAACTTCCGGAAGCTTTATGCCCGCGCGGTCCGCAAGCAGTTTGACCGCCTCCTGAAAGGTGTAATTTTCGTATTTCATGACGAAGGAGATCACATTTCCCCCTGCTCCGCAGCCGAAGCAGTAAAAGATCTGTTTGGAAGGGGAAACGGAAAAAGAAGGAGATTTCTCGCTGTGGAACGGGCAGAGTCCGAAATAGGACGAGCCCTTGCGCTGCAGTTTCACACGGCTGCCCACAACATCAACGATGTCGTTCCTTAAACGTACCTCCTCAACTATCTCCTCGGGATATTTCATCCTTAAATACTCCTATCCAACCCAAACCTTGGGAATATATATATCCTCATACAATGAGATCGCATATCTGTCGGTCATTGAACCCACATAATCGCATACAAGCTGTTCCTTCGGATCTCCCACATCGACTCTTGCCTTGAGTTCTTCGGGCAGAAGATCGAAATTCTTAAGGAAATGATTGTATAAGGTCTCCATAAGGGCCTCAGCCTTTTTTTCTTCGCCCTTTGCGACATTATTCTGATAAACGTTCTCAAACATAAACTGTCTTATGTCTTTCATCGCTTTTGCGACTTTTTTGCTCATCATGATATCGTCTCTTCCGATACTGGTGATCACTATATCGTGGATAAAATGATCGAGTCTTTCGCCGCAGGTATAGCCGATCACGGCACCGATCTCTTTGGGAACGTCATCCTCGCTCAAGATACCCGCTCTTACGGCGTCATCCATATCATGATGTATATATGCGATCTTGTCGGAAAATCTTACAACACGGCCTTCAAGCGTTTCGGGCATGCCGTCCGTCTGATGATTTAAGATACCGTCTCTTACTTCGTATGTAAGATTTAAGCCCTGTCCGTCCTTTTCAAGCACATCCACTGTCCTCACGCCCTGTTTTGCATGATCGAAACCATAAGGACATATCCTGTTTAAAGCCCTCTCACCCGCATGACCGAAAGGAGTGTGGCCTATGTCATGACCGAGTGCGATAGCCTCAACAAGTTCTTCGTTTAACTGAAGCGCCCTTGCAATTGTCCTGGCTGTCTGAGAAACCTCAAGAGTATGTGTAAGACGGGTTCTGTAATGATCGCCTTCCGGTGAAAGAAAAACCTGGGTTTTATCCTTAAGCCTTCTGAATGCCTTGCTGTGAATGATACGGTCACGGTCCCGCTGGAATACCGGCCTTATATCACACGGCTCCTCTTCACGAAGTCTTCCCTTTGATTCGGCGCTCAATTTGGCATAGGGACTTAAAAAGTCTTTTTCCCATGCTTCAAGACTTTCTCTGATCAACATACGATATACCTCCGCACAAACCATCCTAATTAAAGTATTCTGCGAACTACCCCGAAATCCTTTTAAAGATTTTAAAAAATTTATGAATTAAAAGATCGATACATGTTGAGTGCATCGACTAGAGTACCCTCTTTCTGCCAAAGCGTGATCATGAGCGCATACCCTTCCGTATCGCTTTGAAGCACACCTATAAGACTGTCGCTTCTTAAGTTCTGGACCACATAATCATCGTTCTCGGTCGGAACCTGCTTACCTTCGCCTTCAACGGCCTCAACCGTTCCCGTAAATACGGTATCGGGCCATATCGAATCCGTAACGGTCACAGACATCGATCCGTCCGCAAGCCCCTTTGTCCAGTTACCTTTGATGACCCTTGTAAACTTATTGCCTTCCTCGTCCCAAAGGATCTCGGTTCTTTGGCCTTCACCTTCCGGAAGATCGTCTTTCCAGATCCCTTCATACATGGTAAAAGAATCGTTTCCGGTCTTCGAAAAAGCAATTCCGTATCCGTTTCTTAAACCGTCTTCATAATTTCCCACATAGAAATAATAGGGAAGCAAAAGCTCGCCCGACTCATTTTGATAAAATTCACCGAATGTGTAGAGTCCCGAGCCCACTCCCGAACCTTCGTTGAAATTCTCCGAAGGAATATACATATACGAATTTGAATTCTGTGTCTTTACAAGACTTGCAGCTTTTTCGGAACCGTCA
The DNA here is from genome assembly GCA_016283275.1 of Lachnospiraceae bacterium. Lineage (GTDB taxonomy): Bacteria > Bacillota > Clostridia > Lachnospirales > Lachnospiraceae > UBA1258. Next base: position 12,739 of record JAEEMP010000062.1, on the reverse strand, counting down.
AGCGAAAGGATCGCAGAAAAATCATAGGAAAGCGCGTCGCGTTCTTTGCCCTCTGCGGCCAGAGCGTAATAATCCTTGAGCGCATTGTAAGCGTCCGTAAGGATCGATACTTTAAGCTCATATACCTCTTTTTCGGTCTCGATCTCTTTTGTTATGTTAACCGAATCGATGTCCGCCTTATCCGAAAATCTCTCGATGACTTCCATGGCCTCATCGAACTCGCCGGAATTTCTGTCCTCTTCCACGGTCTCTTCGACGCACTCGGTAAGTATCCTCTTTATGTCCTCGGCTCCGTCCGTAAGCTCGTAACCGTCCTCAAGGACATTTAATCTGTCCGCGGTATCATCCGCAAATATCGTATTTTCGTGAAGCACATACTCCGTGATAAGGGTCCTGTTCTCTTCTTTTGCGGCATCATCAAAGGATTTAAAGATATCAAGCGCACCGATAAAGCTGTCCTTAATATCGGAGGCCGCGCTTGCTTCCTTGGCATTTAAGATGCCTAAGTACGCATTGACCGAAGTTTCCTTTATCTTTACGGCCTTTTCATACTTTACTATGGCTTCCTGATAGTTTCCTTCCGAGTAAAGCTTATCGGCTTTAAGCATGTTTCTTTCATATCTTCTGGCCGGAGTATTGAGCATTATGAGTAAAATAACGCCCGCTATTATTAAAATCCCTCCGACAAGATCCATAAGGATCTTTGATCCGGACTCTCTTTTTTTCTTAACGGCCGGCTCGGGATCCATATCTTCGATCTCGATCTTATTATTGTCCGAGTCGTCAGACTTTTGAGACGGAGTTTTGCCCTTTTTCGAAGGCTTCTCTTCTTTGCTTTGCGGGTGCTTGTTCTTGGAGCCGGTACCCTCCGACGTCTCCTCGTAGGCCTGCATTTTGGCTTCTTTTTTCAGGATCTTTTTCTCAAAATCGTCCGCTTCGGCTGTTTCTGCAGGTTCAACGGGTTTTTCCGCCGCTTTTAAATTGTCCGTATTGTCTGCCTTTTCGGTTTCTTTTGAGGCTTTTTTACCGGACTTTTTCTTTTTGCCCGAAGAAGGCTTTTTATCCTCCGGGCTTACATTCTTATCTATGGTTTTTGCATCATCGCTCTCGGTCTTCTCGATTTTTTCGGTCTTCTCGGCTTCACGGATCTTATCAAGCTCGGCCTTCTCGGCGAGCTCTTTTTTCTTGATCGCATCTTCTTCGTGGATCCTCGACATGACCTGCTTGATGTCTTTTTTCTTCTTTGCCATAAATCCCTTTTCCTGTACAAGATAAAATTTCAACTCATATATATTACCACACAAACACCGTTTCTTCTATGAAATTTTCATTAACTCTTTTGTATGCGGTCACTCATCGAGCCCCAGAAGCTCGATGATGACTTCAAGCCAGTGGAAAGCAAAACCGAGCCCCTCATAGTCGAAATGTTCGTCAAGCGAGGCCCACATCGTCTCTATGGCATCCAGACCGTCGTTATAGTATGTATTGCTCTCTGTAAGATCGTGGAGTCCGGGCGGTATCGTCTCGGTTATATTGATGATCCTCTTACCGTATTTTCTGCAGAGCGACAATTCACCCTCGATATGCTCCGCTTCCGTGCCTTCCTTGTAATAGTTCATCACAGCCACGCTGTCGCATGCATTGACGATAAGATCCTCAAGTTCGTCGCTGTAGCCGTAATCCGACTCCCACCAGTAAGGAATGCAGATCTCAACCGAAAGACCGAGATCGTGGGCCGCCTCATACGCAAGCTTGCTGTTTTTGACGTACTTTTTCATGTATTCGGGGGCATTATCATCAAAATCCAGGAGGCAATAAGGTTCAACATCATACTGTATACCGGCAAACCCATACTCTCCCGCCGCTTCATCGTAAAAAGCTGCACGCTCGGCTTCATGTATCATGGATACAGCACCATCCTCCACCGCCCAGCCTGCGTTGCCGCAAAGATAATATACCTTCTGACCTTTTTCGGTCCTGCGCTTAAGAAAGTCCTTAACATCTGAAGCGTCCGCATCGGGCGCAAACTCCTGATAGATGATGTTGCAATCCGTAAGTTCCATCACCTTTTCAAGCAGCTCTTCTTTTTCGGGGTATATGAAATCATGATCCCATGAATACATAGCCCTGTCGGGTCTGTGCACCTCCTCGGAAAATGCCTCATCAACCGACGTTTTACCGGATGCACACGCTTCCGATAAAAGAACCGATATAATAACGATCGCGCTTAATATCCTCTTCATCAAACACCCTCCAAACGGTGACATCACTATAACCCCTATAGTACGCCATCCCGCCGCCCGCAACAAGTACCGGGATACCGGCGTCCGGCCGGGCACCGATTCCTGCAAAAAGCAGAAAAAGCATGTTAAACTCATGTTTTATCTGCCTCTTTTTGTGTTATGTAAACTTATATTTGTAGGGCCTGCAGATAAAGCAAGTTGAATTTATGTTTTATCTGCCAAAACGATCCTTCTAACTTGCTTACTTTCCTACGGTGGCAGAAAAAAAAGCAAGAATGGACTTTTTATCTGCCAAATTCCATTCTTGCTTTTTTAAAAACATGTTATGTTAACTATTTTCGATCGGATCACAACAAGGAAGCAGAAATATCAAGCAGTTTTGCCAAAAAACATAAGCGGCATTCCCTGCCGGGATAATCTTTTTCCTTCAACAATATCATTTTCTGACGCTTGTTTTTGGCGTGAACGATATATTCAAAACCATATCCATTCCTTCTGCAAGCCTCTGCAATAATTTAATGGAAGGATTTCTTGTTCCGTTCTCCAACTTGCTGATCTCTGTCTGGGCGATACCGGTTCTCTCTGCAAGTTCTTTCTGCGTTATATTCTGTGAGATACGAGCGTCTATAATAGCACGGATCACATTCATTTCCGGCCGGATATCTTCATATGCTTTGGCAAATTCCGGATCATTCATTTTTTTTGTTTTATACTCTTTGAGATTCATGTTAGCCCTCCTTATGGCGACTTAACCAATCTGCGCGCCGTTCTTTTGCCAGTTTAAGCTCTTTAGTCGGAGTTTTCTGCGTTTTCTTTATAAATCCGTTTGTCACTACAATCTTCTTTCCTACATAAAAGAAATACATCACTCTTGTTATATTACTTCCTTGTTTACAGCGAAGTTCAAAAATACCATCCTCAAGATGTTCAGAGTAGGGCATACGTAATTCTGTCCCTCTCTCCTCCAGTATTTCCATAAGTCCTACCAACTTTGCAGACATCTTGGAATCCAGAGAATCCAAAAACTCCGCTATCGGCTCACTTCCGTCTTTGCCTGAGTAAAATTCAATTTCAAATGCCATAAAAAACCTTTTCTGTAATTATTGTATGAGATATATCTCAACCTGTCAATACTTCACCTACTTTTCAGCGGTTAAGTGAACATATTACCCGATCCTCCCTTCGCGAAGCTCATTCATAACCTTATAAGCGATCAACCGTAGAACATATTCCGGCATAGCTCGCCTGCCAAGTTCCCACTCCTGCATAGTACGATAAGGAATACCAAGCCACACACGAGCCGAAGGCGAGATCTGAACCCTTGGTTCATATCTCCTCCTGTGCAGGAGATGGGGTGCCGCGGTCCGGTGGACCGCGTTCGGCACCGACCGAGCCGAAGGCGAGACTTTGAACCCTGGGTTCAAAAACTCGCCTTCGTTAAAAAAAGAGTGGCTTATATGCCACTCTTTTTTTAATGCAGGAGATGGGATTTGAACCCACACGATGTTGCCACCACTGGCACCTGAAGCCAGCGCGTCTGCCGTTCCGCCACTCCTGCTTTTGTTTCAAAACTTTTCTCATTATATATTAAAGATTTCTTATTTGCAACGATTCTTGAAGATATTTATATATTGCAAAAAAATAATCGCCTGAGTCCCTCACAACTTTAGGCGATTATTTTCAACTAATATGAGGGTGACCGTCTATCGGTATCACCTTTGTTCTTTTATTATAGCATTTTCGGTAAATAAGTCAATCTAACGCATGAGCACGCTTATAAATCCTTAAAATGAAAACTGCTCTTTCCGGTCGCGTAGTCGCCTACGATCTGGCCGTCGCCGTAGAGACGGTATTTGTAAGTTACAAGGCCTTCAAGGCCGACAGGGCCGCGGGCGTGGATCTTTCCGGTGGATATGCCGACTTCGGCACCAAAACCGTATCTGAAACCGTCTGCAAAGCGTGTGGAACAGTTCTTATACACTCCGGCGGAATCCACAAGCTGCATAAAGGTTTCTGCAGCCTCATCGTCTTCCGTGATGATCGAATCGGTGTGATGCGAACCGTATCTGTTGATATGCTCGCATGCTTCTTTTACATCGGCCACAAGTTTGACCGAAGCCGCCAGTTCAAGATATTCCTTAAACTCACTTTCATCGATCGCAGTTGCGTTTATGATATCGGCAACCTCTTTTGTGCCGAAGAGCTTAACCCCGTTTTCGGAAAGACGTTTTGAGAGCAAAGGCAGAAAATCCTTTGCGATATCGCGGTTTACGAGCAAAGTTTCGACCGCGTTGCAGGCTGCGGTGTACTGGGTCTTTGCATCCACGATTATCTTAAGTGCTTTCTCGATATCCGCACTCTTATCCACATAGATGTGGCAGATCCCGTCCGCATGGCCCATGACAGGTATCTTTGTATTGTTCATGATATGCGACACAAACGCATTGGAGCCTCTCGGGATCAGAAGATCCACATATTTATCGAGCGATAAGAGTTCATCGATCTCAGAATGGGATTCGGCTCTTAAAAGTGCACCCTCCGGAAGTCCTGCGGATTCCGCGGAGGACTTTATCACATCAAAAAGAACGCGGTTTGTGTTCGCGGTCTCCTTACCGCCCTTAAGTACCGCGCAGTTTCCGCTTTTAATACAAAGTGTTGATATCTGCACAAGCGCATCGGGACGTGCTTCGAAGATGACCCCGATAACACCTATCGGGCAGGTTATACGCTTAAGCACAAGCCCTTCGTCAAGTTCGCGGTTAAGAGTGATCTTTCCGACAGGATCAGGCAAAGAGATCAGCTGCTCGATCCCCTTGATAACGTCTTCAAGCTTATGCTCGTCAAATTTAAGCCTTTTAAGCACCGCCTCGCCGATACCTGCGCTTACGGCATTTTCCATATCAAGCCTGTTCGCGGCAAAGATCTCTTCTTTCGACTTATGTAAACCATCCTTGACCGCATTGAGTGCAGCGTTCCTCTGCTCTATGGTCGATGCCGCCATATACGGAGACACCGCTTTCATCTTCTTAACATCTTCCGAAATACTCAAACCCGTTTACCTCGCAAATGTATTTTAAAACCTTGCTTTTAAATGTTTGTTGGAAATTATAGCGTAAATGCAATTATAAAACAAGATAAAAAACCGTACCACCCTCAAACGCAAAAACAGCATTTTAAGGATGATACGGTCAACCATGAGCTTAAACTTTTACATATTACGCAGGTCGCGCCCTGCCGGGACGATCAGCCAAAAATCGGTTATTTTATGTTTTCAACAGCGTTCTTTGAACCGAAGTTCCTTACGTGTTCAATACCGGCATCGCTCACGGACCGGCGGCCGTACTTTTTCCTGTCCTGTCCGATCGGACAAACTGCCGTACACTTACCGCAGGGATAACGAAACTCTCCTTTAAGCTGCTGATGGTAAAGCGCGCACGCGTGCTTATCCATATCTGCGGCCACCCTGTCCGTACGGGGCGTAAATGCCTTTACCGGACAGTTCTTGACACATAGCCCGCACTTTATGCATACATCCTTTTCAAGCATCTTATCTGGCGTAAGCTCTGCATCCGTTATAACACTCACAAGCCTGACCCTTGGACCGAATTCGGGTGTCAAAAGCGTATGGTTCATGCCTATGGTGCCAAGACCCGCATACACCCCCGCTATGACATGCGAAAACGCGGCTTCCGGCTTCTTTACAAGGACCGAAATATCTCCGTAACAGTCTCTCGGAAAGAAATGCGCCCTATAGCCTTCACGGTTTAAATAATTAGCCACGAGATAAGACATCTCATCAAGAAGCCTGTTTGTGGTATTGTAAAGCTCCGAATACACAACCGAAGGCGTAGTCTCAAGCATCGAAGGATATATCTGTACGGCAAGTACAATGACTGTCTTGGCCCATGGCCAGATGGTGTGTGGGTAGAATTCCGGCTCTGTATGCTTAAACTCTTCCCAGCGCTCCACATTCGCAAAACCCACCATGTTGGCCCCAAGTTTTTCGGCAACACGCTTGATCTTCTGCTTAAGCTTCGACTTTTCGGCCGGGCTTAACTTTTTTTCTTCCATATCATGCACCTTATTTAATATCTTTCAATGCTTCTTTTATCGCTGCGATGATATCATCGGCCGATTCGATACCTATCGAAAAACGGAGAAGTCCGAGCGTGATACCTGCCTTATCGAGTTCTTCCCTGCTGTATGCCCTGTGAGACGTCTTGGCGGGATAGGAAACGGATGTTGAAGTACCCGCAAGGCTCGGAACATTTTTGATAAAGCCAAGCTTCTTTACCACATTCTCAACTTCTTTTACACCGCCCTTGATATCAACACTCAACATTCCGCCGTATAATCCGTTGTTAAAGAACTTATCCGCAAGTTTATGATAAGGGCTTGATTCAAGACCCGCATAATATACCTTTGAAACGGCGGGGTCCGTCTCAAGGTATTTTGCTACCTTAAGCGCATTCTCCGACTGCTTCGTAACACGAAGGTCAAGGGTCCTTAAACTTCTTGCAAGCAGCCAGCTTTCAGCGGGGCCCAATGTCGCTCCGTAGAGGATAAGCTTCTTTTTGATAAGAGCCAGTATATCCTTCTTTCCCACTGCTGCGCCGCCCACAAGATCGCTGTGGCCGCCCAAATATTTTGTGGCACTGTATAAAACAACATCCGCGCCGAATCTGATGGGATTTGCCACTATCGGAGAAGCAAATGTATTGTCGATAAAGAACAGAGCACCGTTTTCGTGAGCGATCTTTGCCGCAGCCTCTATATCGGGCACCTCGATAAGCGGATTGCTTATGGTCTCGGTATATACAAGCTTTGTGTTTGGACGTACCGCCTTTCTTATGTTCTCGGGATCCGAGAAATCGGTAAATGTAACTTCCACACCGAAACGTTTTATCTCATTTTCAAGATAATCTCTTACTCCGCCGTAAAGGACAGGCGCGGATATGATATGGTCGCCGGCTTTTACAACGCTTATGATGCTTGTGACTATTGCTGCCATTCCCGATGAAAATACCGCTCCGTCCTCAGCACCTTCGATATCGGCAAGCACCTTTGCTACCGCATCCGAATTCGGATGTTTGATGCGCGAATAGATATATCCGTCGGCCTTTCCTTCATATATGTCATCGACACTCTCTATATCGTCAAAAGCAAAAACACTCGTCATATAGACAGGCTGAACTTCCGGTACGGACTTATACTCTCTTAAAACCTTTTCTTCCTGCCCGTCGCCCGAATGTGCAAGCCTTGTCGAAAAAATATCGCTCATTTTATATATCTCCTTCATACAGATTCTTTAAGGCACAGCGTATCAGGATCTCGCTTCCGATCAAAACAGCCTCGTCCGGAATATAGATATTATCGCTGTGAAGAGGCACCTTCGAATCCGGTCTGTCTTTTATGCTTGTGCCCACATGTATAAAACAACCCTTTACCGTCAGCGAAAATGCCGCAAAATCGTCTCCGCCGAAACCAAGCGGAACGGGCTGCTTTATTATATTTTCCGCTCCGACCGTTTCCGATGCCGCTTTGTACATGGTCTTGTATGCATCGGGATCGTTAACGAGAGTCGGAGTGCATAGTTCAAATTCCGTTTCCGCCTTGACATCATAAAGTGATGCGGACCGTTCGACGGTTTCTTTTACCTTAAAAAGAAGCCTGCTTCTTACATCCATGGAAAGCGTTCTTACGGTTCCTTCGATCTCAGCGCTGTCGGCAACCACATTCCATGCATTGCCGGCTGTCATACGACCTATGCCTATCAGGAATTTATCCATCGGATCTAAGCGGTTTTTTAGCTTTGAAAGCGCGGATACGATCTCGGTCGCGGCTAAAAGCGCGTCATTGCCTAGATGAGGTTTTGAGATGTGAGAGCCCTTTCCGGTAAGCTTTATGTGCATGTAGTCGCAGGATGCGGCATCCACATCATCACTTAAGATAAGTTTTCCAAGCTCCGCTTCGGGCGTAACATGAAAACCGTATATCCTTTCGGCTCCTTTTTCATAACCTTCATCAAGGAAAAACTGCGAACCGTGTCCGAACTCTTCGGCCTGCTGGAAAATAAATCTCACATTGCCGCTTAAACTGTCCCTGCAGCGTGAAAGCACCCTTGCGGCACCCAAAAGCGCCGTAAGGTGGACATCATGCCCGCAGGCATGCATTACGTTTTCATTCTTTGATCTGTACAGATAATCGCTTTTTTCGTTTATCGGAAGTGCGTCGATATCGGCCCTCAATATGACCGTGGGACCGGGATTCGCACCCTTAAGTTCCGCTACCGTTCCCGTATCGTGTACCGCCTTCCAGGTAAGGCCGGCCTTTTCAAGTTCCCTTCTTATCACCCCTGCCGTGCGCGTTTCATATAAGCTCAATTCGGGATGAGCATGGATGTCATGCCTTATATCAAAGAGTTCTTCCTGTATGGCCCTTAGATCCTCCCTGATACCGGGAAGCGTTTTTTGCCCATTCATCAGTGGGTACTCCTCTTCGCAATAAAATTACCGACAATCTGTATGATGCATACGAAGATTATCAAAACTATCGTTGTGACCCATGTTATATCGGTCATGTATCTGTTGTGGCCGTATCTTATGGCAAAATCACCGAGTCCGCCCGCGCCGACAGCGCCTGCCATCGCCGTTAATCCGAGAAGATTAATGGCTGTAATGGTCGTAGCCCTCGATAATGAAGGTATGCCCTCACGAAGATACACCTTAAAGATGATATCTACAGGTTTCATACCCAGTGCATCGGCCGCCTCCACGACTCCGCCGTCGATCTGGGCAAGTGCGGCTTCGACCTGTCTTGCAAAGAAAGGTATCGTACCGATAACGAGCGGCACGATCGCACCCTTTACTCCAATGCTGGTGTGCACTATCGCTCTTGTAAGAGGAAGGAGCAGAGAGATCAAAATAACGAACGGTATTGAACGAAATGCATTGATAACTTTATCTATGACCTGATAAACAGCGTTCTTTTGAAGTATTCCGCCCGGCTTCGTGGTGATCAGAAGAACACCTAAAAATACACCGAGTACGAACACAAAAGCGCCCGATATTCCGACCATCTTAAGCGTATCCACGATCGACTTCAAAAACTCCGGTATCCTTTCCATAAAGTTCGGCAAATATTTTTCAAGAAGCTCTGCCATCTTTTATCACCTCCACCGTTATGTCCTGATTGCGTAAATACTCGATCGCACGCCCTATGTTGTCGTCGTCACCCGAAAAGATCCCGACCGTTCCGCCGAGTGGTGCGCCCGAAATGATCTCAAGATCGCCGAAAAGAATATTGCATACCACGTCAAATTTCTTTGAAACGGTCGATATGAGCGGTTCCGAAACGGTTGAACTCTTAAACTTCATCATTACAAGCACTTCTCCGTGCAATAAGTCCACTATCGGATCGTTTTCTTCAACAAGCCTGTATATTTCCGAAAGGCTCGAGGTCGTATCTATGAAATCTTTTGTTATCTGTTCCTTGGGATTTGCAAATACCGAGAATACATTGCCGGACTCGACGATCTTGCCGCTCTCCATTACCGCAACCCTGTCGCATATCCTCTTTATGACGTTCATCTCATGAGTGATGACCACTACCGTTATGCCGAGTTCTTTGTTGAGCCTCTTTAAAAGGTTAAGGATAGACCTTGTGGTCTGGGGATCCAATGCACTTGTTGCTTCGTCGCAAAGCAATATCTTCGGATCGTTCGCCAGTGCTCTTGCGATCGCAACCCTCTGTTTCTGGCCTCCCGAAAGCTGGGAAGGATAAGACTGCGCTCTGTCGCTTAGATCCACATATTCAAGGAGTCTGTCGACTTTTTCTTTTATCTCGGCTTTTGAAAGTCCCGAATCGTAAAGCGCCAAAGCAATATTGTCAAAAGCAGTCCTTGAAGGCATGAGATTAAACTGCTGGAAGATCATGCCTATCTTCTTTCGCTCTTTTCTAAGCGCTTTTTTGTTAAGTTTTGTGATATCGATGCCGTCTATTACCACATATCCGCTCGTGGGCTTTTCAAGCATGTTGAGACACCTTACGAGTGTCGACTTGCCCGCTCCCGAAAACCCTATGATCCCGAATATTTCCCCTTTTAAAACTTGGAGGCTGACATCACTGACAGCCTCCACGGTTCTACTCTTTGTTTCAAAAGTTTTGTTCACGGCATCGAGTTTAATGATCGTATTGCTGCTCATTTGATCCTCCGAAAATCTGTTTATGCCGTTTATTATTTTATTGCCGCAAAACCTTTTTCAAGGTCGGCGATTATATCGTCTACATGCTCGGTACCGATCGAAAGACGGATCGTGCTCTCGAAAATACCGGATGCTTCAAGCTCTTCCTTGGAAAGCTGTGAATGAGTTGTTGAAGCGGGATGGATGACCAGGGACTTAACATCCGCAACGTTTGCAAGAAGCGAGAATATCTCAAGTGCATCGATAAACTTAAATGCCTCAGCTCTGCCTCCCTTGATATCGAAGGTGAAGATGGAACCGCCGCCGTTCGGGAAGTATCTGCTGTAAAGCGCATGTTCGGGATGTTCGGGAAGCGAAGGATGATTGACCTTAGCTACCTGAGGATGGTTCTTTAAGAACTCAACAACCTTCTTTGTGTTCTCCGCATGTCTTTCAAGACGAAGAGAAAGTGTCTCAATACCCTGTAACAATAAGAATGCGTTGAAAGGTGAAATGGATGCACCGGTATCACGAAGAAGAATAGCTCTGATATAGGTTACGAAAGCTGCGGCGCCTACTGCATCTGCAAAAGAAATACCGTGGTAGCTGGGGTTTGCTGCTGCGATCGGAGCGTACTTTCCGCTTGCCTTCCAGTCAAACTTACCGGAATCTACGATTATTCCGCCGAGCGTTGTACCGTGTCCGCCAAGGAACTTTGTAGCGGAGTGAACTACGATATCGGCGCCGTGCTCGATGGGGCGGATAAGATAAGGAGTACCGAATGTGTTGTCGATAACTACCGGAATACCGTTTGAATGAGCTATCTCTGCGATCGCTTCGATATCCGGGATATCACTGTTGGGGTTGCCGAGCGTCTCGATGAAGATCGCCTTGGTGTTATCTTTTATGGCAGCCTTAACCTCCTCTAAGTTGTGAATGTCAACAAATGTGGTATCAATTCCGTAAAGAGGAAGCGTATGAGCCAAAAGGTTGTAGCTGCCGCCGTATACGGTTCTCTGTGCTACGATGTGTTCGCCCTTCTGTGCGAGTGCTTCGATCGTGTAGCTTATAGCCGCTGCTCCGGATGCTACCGCAAGTGCTGCAACACCGCCTTCAAGAGCTGCTACTCTCTTTTCAAGAACATCCTGTGTTGAATTTGTAAGTCTTCCGTAAATGTTTCCGGGATCTGCAAGGCCGAATCTTGCGGCTGCATGTTCGGAATTATGAAATACATAAGAAGTGGTCTGATAGATCGGAACGGCTCTGGAATCTGTGGTGGGATCTGCCTGTTCCTGTCCTACGTGAAGTTGAAGTGTTTCGAATTTTAATGTGCTCATGGTTGTTATTTCCTTTCTTCATATAAGTTATTGTTTTGACTTTGCTTAAGTCGTATTTGTTTTTCTTGAGTTAATTATGCATGGACTCAAGCACGTTGTCCAATAACCTATATGAATACTCAGTAATAGATTCAACCTATAACTCAGCGCTTTACATTTTCTTTTAAATACTTATCGAGTTCTTCGGTATAAAGCTTGCCGACATTGCTTAAAAGCATGTTTTTCTTGACTATATAGCCTATCTCCATCTCGCTTCCGACTACGTCGCTGCCCGCTTCAAACGGGATCGCAAGATAATCATCCCCGTTCATTTCCTCGCATATGATACCGGAGCAAAGGGTATAACCATGCACACCCGCCATGAGATTTAACATGGTCGCTCTGTCGTTGGCCTTGATGATCTGTGGGTATTCCGCGGTGCTCAAGATCTCTTCCGCCAGGTAGAAAGAACCCGTTGCGCCCTGTTCAAAAGAAAGACACGGATAATCCTTTAAGTCCTCGAATGTTATCTTTTTATGCTTTGCCAAAGGATGCCCCTTCCACAAAAATACATAAGCACCGCAGTCGCAAAGATGATGGAAATCTAGGTCGTTCGATTTTAAGAACTTGGTTATGGCTTTTCTGTTAAAATCGCTTAAATACAGTATTCCTATCTCACTTCTGCCGTTTGCGACATCATCGATGACTTCCCTTGTCTTTGTCTCGCGGATGGCGAACTCATATTCATCGGTTCCGAAGTGCTTGATCGTCTCCACGAAACATTTGACGGCAAAAGAATAATGCTGGGTGGATACACCGAACTTTTTCTTGTATTTACCCTTCTCACCGTACTTATCGAGAAGTGAATCATATTGCTGCACGACCTGACGGGCATACTGGATAAATTCCTGACCGTCGTTCGTGAGGCTTACACCCCTTCCGCTTCTGTTAAATATGATAATCCCAAGCTCGTTCTCAAGCTCTCTTACCGAGCTTG
>JAEEMP010000061.1 GCA_016283275.1 Lachnospiraceae bacterium | reverse complement strand
CTACGTTATCCTTGTAAACGGGGATGAAGTAGTTTCTTCCGCCGTACTTGGAAGCTTCCCATGTGTTTGCATCCATGGAGTTGTAAAGGTCGGTACCTGCGATAAGATCTGTGATATCATATACAGCGTTTGCTGCATAAAGATCCTTTGTGCCGATCGTGCTTTCCCATGAAGCTGTCCAGAGTAAGTTGATCTCGCCGTTTGAAAGAGCAAGGTTAGCCTTGTCTTCATATTCTGAAGCGATATCGTGTAAACTGATCTTTACATTGATCTTGTCAGCGATGTAAGCGTTGATAGCGTCTTCGACTTTCTTAACCTGAGCGTCATCAACTGCTGCAAGGTTGAATGTACGTCTGTAGAGGCTGATCTCTACAGGGCCCGATCCGCCATTATCACCTGAAGGAGTAACTTCGGTGGAAGCAGCGGGTTTGCTGGTATCTGTTGATGCAGGTGCAGTGTCTCCGCCACAAGCGAGAAGGGAAACACTCATTGCAGCTGCAAGAACAAGAGCAGCAACTTTGTTGAGTTTTTTCATAATAAAACCTCCGTATAAAATGTGTGTATATCCAAAGACTTACGTTATGCAAAGTCTCGAATATCGAAATAAGATTTAACCCTTTACGGAGCCAACGGTAAGACCCTTGATAAAATATTTCTGGAAGAAGGGGTATACTACCATGATGGGACCGATTACTATGATAACCGTTGCCATTGTGGCGGAATACTGAGGAATGGCGCCACCCATGGCTGCACGAACCGTTGCCGGAACGTTATTGTTGTTGAGTAAGAAGCTTATATTCTTCTGTATACTTACAAGCAGAAGCTGTAAGGGCTTTTTATTGTTTGAATCAATGTAAAGCAATGCGTTCTGCCAGTCATTCCAATAAGCCGTAGCCATCATGAAGCCGACTGCCGCAAGCGAAGGTTTAAGAAGCGGTAGCGTGATCTGGAAGAATGTTCTGTATTCTCCGGCTCCGTCGATCTTGGCCGCTTCCATAAGTTCGCCCGGAATGCTGTTTGCTATGTACGTTCTCAAGATAATAACATTCATCGTACTTACGCAAAGCGGTAATATAAGAAGAAGCAGGCTGTCTTTAAGATTGTACAGGTTTGTAAATACTATGTATCCCGAAAGCTGTCCGCCGTTAAAGAGCATGGGAATCAGCAAAAATATCGATAAAAATTTTGAAAGCCGGAAATCTTTACGGCTTATCGAGTACGCGTACATACTCATGATCAAAAGTCCCAGGAATGTTCCCGCAACCGTTATGAATATCGTTACCGCATATGATGTAAACAACTGTTTGCCGTATTTCAAAACAGCTTTCATTCCTGCCATCGACCACTTCTCCGGGAAGAAGGAGAAGCCGTTCTGTACTATATATATCTCATCCGTAAATGCGGAAATGAATACCAAAAGTACCGGCGCAAAACAGAATATCGTGAACAGTAACAAAAATAGCAGAAGTATTATCTGTCCCAAGCCTTTTCTTTCATGTCTGGAAGGTGCCAGATCAGCTTTGTTCCCTTTATGCTTACTCATCTTAGACCCCCTCCCTTAAAACAGTGCGTTGTCAGGCTCGATCTTCTTGACAAGCCAGTTTGCAAATATCATAAGTAACAATCCCACTATCGACTGGAAGAACGAAGTCGCGGCGGTGAATCCGAAGTTTGAATTCTTAAAGATCGCATGGAGCACATACGAATCTATAACCTGCGTCGTAGAATAAAGGATTCCGCTGTCTCTGGTTACCTGATAGAAAAGACCCGTATCAGATCTCATTACACTACCTACGGAAAGAAGGAGCATGACGGTTATCATCGGTATAAGACTCGGAAGGGTTATATGCCAGATCCTTCTCCACTTATTGGCTCCGTCTATCTCGGCCGCTTCGTAAAGTTCTGTATCGATACCCGCAAGTACCGACATATAAAGGACCGAACCGTAACCTGTGTCTTTCCATATCTTTATTATCGTAAGTATATAAGGCCAAAGGCCCGCAGTCGTATAAAATCTTGTGCTTGTGCCGAGTGCGTTATTGATAAGACCCGTGTCGCTGCTTAAGAAAGCAAATACTATAAACTGAACGGCCGCATATGAAATGAAGACCGGTATGATCATAAGCGTCTGCATCGTCTTTGCCATTCTCTTAAACAGACACTGATCTATCGCGATGGCAAGAGTTACATTTAACAATGTACCCAGTACGGTAAATACCACGTAATATAAAAGCGTGTTTCTGGTGAATGTTATGAATGTCGCCTTGGACGCTATCAGAAACTTAAAGTTATCGAGACCGCAGAACGGACTTCCGTATATTCCCTTGGTATAGTCAAATTTTTTGAAGGCAAGCACAAGACCCGTCATGGGTACGTACATGATAAAGAACAATACCAAAAATGCCGGTAACGCCAGGACTATGTGTGCTCTGTGCTTCCACGTATTCTTTAAAAAATCTTTCATTCTTTCCGCCCTTTGATAATTTTGCTACGCGAGTGTTTAATTATTGCTGTTTACTTAATCGTTTTCGCAAGTTAAGAATATAACACTTTTTACATTTATGCAACACTTTTTTAACATTCTAATGTGCAATAATTACACTTTTGGTCAAAATAAATATTTTTAATATGGAAATTTTGTGACTTTTTACACAAGTAAATTGACACGTTTTTATCTTTTTTGTAAGTTTGTAACTTAATCGTTTTCTTAAAGGTGCAAAAATAAGCCGCCCGCAGGCGGCTTACCGATCATCGTTTATTATAAAGTTGCATCCGCACCGAGCACAAGACAGCCGATGATTCCCTGATCGTCATTCAAAGAAGCGGGGACTATGTAGCTGTCTATGTCTTCAAGTTCCTTTGTGTTGATATAACCGTTAAGCATTTTAACGACATTTTCTCTTATAAGAGGAAACAGCTCAAGCCTGTGCATCACTCCGCCTCCCAGGATTATCCTTTCGGGAGCCAGTATCAGGATATAACTTACAAGCGCCTGTGCTATATAATAAGCTTCCGCCTTAAAAGCTTCGCTGTCTGCGGGGATTTCTTTTGCGGACATTTTGCATCTTTCCTCAAGCGCCGGACCTGCCGCAAGTCCTTCGAAACAATCGGCATGGTAAGGGCACTTGCCTTTATATGTATCGCCTTCATATCTTTTCATCATTATATGGCCGGCTTCGGGGTGGAGATTTCCGTGCAAAAGTTTTCCTTCCGACAGTATTCCCGCACCGATACCCGTTCCTACGGTAAGATATATCACATTTTTAAGGCCTTTCGCGCTTCCGAAAGTCGCTTCACCCAAACATGAAGCGTTAACGTCGGTGTCAAATCCGACCGGAACCTTTAAGGCATCCTTAAAAGCCTTAACGATATTAAAATCCCGCCATGCAAGTTTCGGAGTCGAAGTTATATAACCGTATTTATCGGAACTTTTGTCGGGACAGATCGGTCCGAAACACCCGATCCCCAGAGCCTCGATCTTTTCGTCATTAAAATATTCGATCATGAGCGGAACCGTAACCTCCGGACTGACCGTCGGAATACTCTTTATGTCGAATATTTTTCCTTTCTCGTCGCCCACCGCAAGAACCATCTTCGTGCCGCCCGCTTCAAGTGCTCCTATCCTCATTTTCTTTCCCCTTTCTTATGCATTGTCCGTGTCAAACAAAACCTTTATGATCGCCGAAAGCAGATCGCCCGCAAGCATGGAACGGACCCCTCGCTCGGACGAAGAATGATCGCCCGAAAGAGCATGGATCATGACACCCGCGATCGCGGCATTTTCGGCCGTTGCACCCTGCGCCATAAGTCCCGCTATAAGACCCGCCAGCACATCTCCGCTTCCGCCCGTCGACATACCGTTGTTCCCGTAACTGTTTATATATGTTTTTCCTTTTGATACCGTGATCGTATCGGCATCCTTCATTACAAGCGTTACGCCGTATTCATCCGAAAACTTAAGTGCGTATTCGATCCTGTTTTCTTTAATTTCTTCGACCGGCTTAGATAAAAGCCTCGACATCTCTTTCATGTGAGGTGTGAGGATGATATCCCCGTCGTGTTCTTTTAACGGGCTCAGATCTTCCGAAAGAACATTTAACGCGTCGGCATCCATGACGACCGGTTTCTTTCCCGAAAGTTTTAAGGTAAGCTCCAAAAGCTTATGTGCTGCACCGTCGGTTGAAAGCCCCGGGCCGATAACTACGACATCAGCCCACATTAAGGATTCGCTTAACTTTTCATCTATATCGTCCTTACCCGAATAAGTCTCAAGCATAGCTTCGGGAAGTTCACGCTCAAGCGGTATCCTGTTGGCTTCGTGGGTAAATATCTTCACAAGACCCGCACCGCTTATATAAGAGGCCTTTGCACAAAGAAATGCCGCTCCGTATATCTTTTCGCTCCCCGCTATCGCAAGAACTTTGCCGTAGCTTCCCTTATTCGATGTTTCGTAGCGTTTGGGAAGAAGTCTGGCCAGATCTGAGCTTTCGGGCAGAAAACAATTAGGAAAACTACCCAGAAAACTGTCCTCTGTAATGCCTATGTCCTTAAGAATGACCTCTCCCGCGTAATCTTTTCCGGGATAAAGAAATTGACCCGTTTTGTAAAAGCCGAAAGTAACAGTCAGATCAGCCTTAAAAGCGGTACCCATAAGTTTCCCGTCGTCCGCGCAGATGCCGGACGGAATATCGACCGAAACCTTTAGTCCGTCAAGGGAATTGATCTCTTCCGTTACGGTCTTAAGATTGCCTTCAATATCCCGCTTAAGGCCTGTGCCAAACAGTGCATCCACATATACATCCGCATTAAGATCGGCGATCTTCATATCTTTAACGTATTCTTTTATATCGACCTTGTATTTTAAAGCGATCCTGTACTGAAGTTTGCAAAGAGTACCGGGGTCCGGCGCTTTGAGCAAAAGAACACAGACTTTATATCCTTCAAGTTTAAGAAGTCTTGCTATGCATATACCGTCTCCGCCGTTATTGCCGTTTGAGCATACGATCAGGATCTTATCGTCCGGCTTAACGCGTTCTTTTAACACGCTCACAAATGAAAGCGAAGCCCTTTCCATTAAAACTTCCGGAGATACCAAAAACTCTTTTGACGTATTTTCGTCCGCCCGCTTCATGGCGACGCAGTCCACAAGATATTTCATATCCGTTGTCCTCTGTTTAAAGCCGTATTTGACTTTTATTACCCATATTTTATAATCTACTTATAGATTATACTACATTATAAATGCAGTAAAAATAACCAAATTGCCGCCGGTAAGATGCGTACGGTGCGGCAGAAAACAAAGGGAGACTGATACATGAAAACAAAAAACAATTCTGTGGGGCTTAAATTGAACGGAAAACGTACCGCGCTTATCGGTTTCGCGTTTTTCGGGATACTTCTTCTGTGGCAGGTATACGATTCCTGGTGTCCCACATTCTTAACGGACATCTTCGCTCGAAGAATGTTCGGACTGTCTTCTGCAGGGCTTAAAGCAAGCGATCCCTCAAAGATCCTTCAGGTTCAGTGGATAGTCGGGATAATAATGGCCTGTGATAATCTGGCCGCTTTGATACTGCTCCCCATTTTCGGAAGCCTGTCCGACAAGACAAAGAGTCCTATCGGAAAAAGAATGCCTTATATCCTGACCGGCACATTTGTTGCCGCTGTAGCATTCCCGTTCATTCCTCTTTTCTTCCATAAGAATAATATCGCAGCAATGGTCGTTATGATGGCGATCGTGCTCATGTTCATGATGATGTACAGAAACCCCGCGGTTGCATTGATGCCCGATATAACGCCCAAGCCTTTGCGTGCAAAAGCCAACGGTATCATCAATATCATGGGTTATCTCGGCGGTGCATTTGCCACGGTTCTCGGTATATTCCTTAAATTGAGCGATTACATCAATTCGGGGGATGAAGCCCGCAACGTATGGACGATCGAGATCCCCTTCCTGGTAGCATCGCTTCTTATGGTCATATCCGCTATGGTACTTTTCTTTACGATAAAAGAAAACAAACTGGCCGAAGAACTCAAAGATGAAATGGAAGAAGGCGAAAAACTCGCAGCGATCGAAACCCCGGTCGATGACGACAAGCCTATGAGCAAGGCCAATAAAAGAATGCTTCTTGCAATCCTTGCGGCAGAATTCTTGTGGTTCATGGCGGACAACGCAATAGGTACTTATATAGGAAACTACGTAATCTATCATCTTCAGTCTTCATCATCGAAGACCATGATCCTCACCATACTGGGAGGTGTTGCTTCCGTTGTCGGTTTTGCGACCGCAGGATCGATCGCCGATAAAATAGGGCGAAAATGGACCATATCCTCAGGTCTTACCGTTACGGTCCTTGCCTACATAGTAATGTGCTTTGCAAAACCCACCGGAGTCGTGACAGGAGCAAACGGCGAGTTTTCTTTCCCCGCTCTTCTCTTTGTGGTATGGGTTATCAAAGGCTTCGGAATGGCTCTTGTACACAACTGTTCATTCCCTATGGTCGTGGAACTCTGCTCTTCAAAGAAGATCGGAAAATTCACCGGCTACTACTACACTGCAAGCATGTCCGCACAGACCGTTACACCCATCTTGCTGGGTCTTGTGTTTAAGGCAACCGGTGCATGGGGCGCGCTTCCCATTTACGCGTGCATCCTCACGATCTTAAGCTGTACGATGTTCACAACACTTGTTAAAAACATCAAAGCCGAAAAGGTTGCAAACGCCAAGGGTCTCGAAGCTTTGGACAACGATTGACCGTTAAAATAATTAAAGCGTCGCATTGAGGGGTCACCTCAATGCGACGCTTTTTTGTTTTGTGTCAAGTTTTACCAGGGCTTTCCGCTGTAATAAGAATAGTCCGAGTTGTTTTCGAAATCCTGGGAATGCTGACGATCCTGCGTGGAATCACCCTGAAGGCCCTGAAGTTCATCAAGCATGTCCTGATAGGGGTCGTTGCTCTGGCCGCCGCCACCGCCGTTTTGGTTGTCGTCGCCACCGCCGTTGTTCTGATCCTGGTCTCCGCCGCCATTATTCTGATCATCACCGCCACCGTTATTGTTCTGGTCGCCCTGTCCGTTCTGATCGCCATCCTGACCGCCGTTGTCACCGCCGCCGTTTGAATCGTCATTGCCGCCGCCACCGCCGTTTTGGCTATCGTCGCCACCGCCGTTGCCGCCGCCTCCGTCCCCGTTTCCGTTTGAATCGTCATTCTGCGGAGGAGGAGGATTGTCCCTGAAATTTTTAAGCATTTCTATGTATGCATCTATCTCTTTCTTAAGGGTCTGTGCATCATCGTTATGCCATTCCTTATCCTCCATGTCGGCACAGCCCCTTTCACAGAGGATCGATCTGGCTTCTTCAAGGATCTTTATCGCATAATCGACATTGTCGAGAGTAATGCTGTCCGGAGTCAAAGGCTTTACCATGGAAAGCGCAAGGTTGATCCTTATCTTGCAGTCCCTCTCTTCATCGGACGGATGAGTCGCCTTAAGTGCCTTGCGAAATTCCTTCTCGGCATTTAAATAATCCTTGGACGTATAATATGTAATTCCGCGGTTGTAGTGGTTTATGTAAGGACTTATGAAGCCAAGCTCCGACAGATCCTCCAAACGCATTGAATCCTCATAAAAATGTCCTATGGCCTTACCGGTGCGTACATAATTGTAAGTAAGGGCCAGAAACACAAGAAACAAAGCGATCCACACGATTATCATAGATTTCTTCATTTTCTTTTCCTTTTAACAAGCAATGCGCCTTCCAATATAAGCATTGCCAGAAGCGGTATAGCAAAATAATAATAGATATCCGTTGCACCGTTTACGATCTTTTTATGATCGTCGTCAAACTCGGCAAAAGAACTGTCAGCGATCCTTTTAACGGCTTCTATCTCATTGTCGACATCCGAAGGCTTTGTGACATGTATGTAATCAATACCGAAATCCTTCGAAATGGCATTAAGATTATACTCATCGATCTTTGAAACTGCCGGAACATTCGGATAGACCGTGGTGTCCTGTATCATTTTGGGCTCATCCTCATAGTATTCTTTAAGATACATGTTGCCGCCCTGTGTGGTACCGAAGCCCAGCACCGCTCCGCCGTTTATGTATTTCTTAAGATCAGAGAAGTCGCGAAGTTTTTCGTCGTTTGTGATCTCGCCGTCGCTTATAAAGAACACCGCTATGGCTCCGTCTGCTTTCTGATAAGCCATATTGAGTTCAGTCAGCATCGTATCATGCGGAACGTTTAAGGAACTTCCGTGAGCATATATCTCGCCTATAGGATAGATTGAGTTCACAACGTTCTTTATGTGGTCCGTATTGTCGGTAAAAGGGGCAAGCCTGTTTGCGCTGTTGTGGAAGGATATCATTCCGAACTTCGCTCCCTCAAGCTCATCCGCTATATGGCAGACAGTTTCTTTTACCCCGGTAAGACGTTCTTCGCTGCCGTTATAATCCCGGGCGACCATGCTTATCGTATCGTCCACGACGAAAAGCACATAGAGATCACGTTCCTGTTTTCCGACGTTTTCGACTTCGCCGGGTATCATTATTCTTAAATTGATCAAAAATATCAGTATGACGATGATTATCTGCCTTATAAAGCCCCAGACTCCTTTTCGTTTGAGAAATAAAAGTCCGACGCAGATAATTGCCATCAGCCATATGGGTAATATTGGATTTATCGTCATATATTAAGCTCCGTTACTCCCTTAAAAGCCTTGCAAACAAAAATACACAAATGACCGAGATAAGCGTTAAGATATACATTCCGCGCGGTCTGTCCAGATCCACATAGTAAGTATCGCCGGGCACAAGGCTCTCGCTGTGGCTCTCGATCCTCTTCACTATCTCGTCAAAGGTTCCCGATTCCTCTTCAAGGAAGAATTCGCCGCCGGTCACTTCCATTGCGTTTTTCATCGCCTTCATGTTGTGATTGGTCATTTCCTTTGTACCGATACCGTAGACCGTGATACCGCGCTGCTTGCATATTTCCGCAGCGGTTTTAAGCGGTACTATCTCTTTGCCGTAAGGGTCGTTATCGGTTGTAAAGATGACTATCTTCGTCCTGTCGTCATCGACCGTCGAGAAATTGTTGACCGTTGCCGCAAGGCCGTCGCCTATGAGCGAGCTTCCGCGTTCTTCGTTACCCACAAGAGTACCGTCGGAGATATAACTTTCCCAGTAATACCAGTCGTCGGGGTAAAAGAACGAGTTATACATCTTAACGCGGTTCTTCATAGCCTTTTCGATATTTCCGAGAGTCTCCTGTATATACTCGTAATCATCGGTAAGAGGGGTCAGCAAAACCGGTGAAGTGTTGAAGATAATAATGCCGAAGCGCTCTTTTTCAAGGTCGCCCACCATATCGATAAGTTCCCCCATGAGTTTTGCGTTCAGTTCATCGACCGAAGTCGATACATCAAGACATAAGATAATGTCCCTGCAGTACTTGTCTTCGACTATCTTCTTCCGTTCATAAGGTCTTGCACACAAAATCGTAGTGCAAAGGATCGACACGATGAGCGAAAGAGCCATTCCCACCGAAAAAGCCTTGTATAATTTAATTTTTGCAAGATAATAATCATCTTTATCGAGTACATAGGTGTTGGCAAGCTTAACGCCGTCGGCGTATTTTGTCTGCTTCTTTTTCTTAATGAGCAAAAGAATGCTTATCAAAACAGCTGCGGCAAAACCTATATACAATACAAAGCGATATTTTAATTCCATCTTTCTATTATCCTCTTTGCATTATTTATCGAATCCAAAAGATCGTCGTCCGTTTCGAGCGCAAATTCGGGCTCGTAATAGTTGGCTATGAGCGGAGTGATAACGGGTACGTTCATTTCCTTTATCTGTTCGAGCGTACAGTTTGTAACATCCACTCCGGATATCTCTTTAAGAAAGCTTCTCACCAAAGCGCTCAATTCCTGGTATGCCGGACGGCGTTCGATCTCTCCGTTTCTAAAGCGCGCCTCAAGAGCACTGAGTAAACCGAGATATTTATTTTTAAGTACCGACCTTTCCTGCATCGTATAGAACTTTCGCTCGATTGGCTTTTCAACCGGCAAAACGGGCTTTGTCTTCTTTCTGTAATAACTTGCCAGGATGATTATCCCGAGCACCGTAAGCAGAAGAAGCACCACGATAATGGGCCACATATGATACATAAAAGGTTCCTGAACATTTATAACCGAATCCAATTACTGCTTTCCTCCGCCTCTGTGAGAACTTAAAAGTGTCATGAGCTCGCGCTCGATCTCGTTAAAATCGTCTATCGTTACATAAGGGATGCCGAACTTCTTAAGTTTTTCATGCATTGCATTCATGGCATTTAACTTGTTTTCTTTGGCCTTTGCCACAAGTTTTTTATCTTTTAAGAAGAAATCGGGCATATATAATCCCTCACCGATATTGTACATTTTGTTGTAGGCAATATCTGCATCGCTTACGTTTACCACCAAAACATCATGTGCGACCAGAAGTCTTTTGATATTGACGTCCGATATCCTTAATACGCCTTCAAGATCGGTCACTATGATAAGTATGGTCTTACGTCTGAAATTTCTTACTATATAGTCAAGGGTGTTGTTGATATCGGAATTATTTGCCGGCACAACCTCGTTATGATAGTTTTCGAGTATGGTCTCTATGTTTCCGAGCCCTGTTTTAAGCGGGAAATGATTGATGGAACTGAAGGTTCCGTATGTTGCGCCCACAAAATCACCGTTCTTATCGACATAGAAAGCAAGCGTGCCCGCACTCATGATGGCAAGCTCACGCTTTTCCTCAAGCCTTTCCGAATCACCCAGCATTCTGGCATTCGTATCAAGCACAAACATAACGTTGTGTTTTTTCTCGGCAACATATTCTCTCACATAAAGCTTGCGGTTTCTGGCACTGGCTTTCCAGTCCATGTCTTTTATCTCATCGCCGGGTACGTACTCTCTTAATTCGTCGAAGTTCATGCTTCGGCCTTTAAATACCGACTTATATGAACCGTCCAGAACATTGGCCGTGGCTTTGCGTGAATAAATGATCTGATATCGTTTGAGATTCGCCTGAATCCGCGATATATATCTCATTCTCATGGTGTTCTTACAGCTCCTATGATAGCGTCAATGATGGTTTCTTCCTGAACTCCGTCGGCTACAGCGGCAAAATTGAGCATTATCCTGTGACGGAGCACTTCATAACGCATTGCACGCACATCATCGGGTGTTACATAGTTACGTCCGTTCAAAAGAGCGATCGACTTCGAAACTGCCATAAATGTGATCGCCGCACGGGTACTTGCTCCCATTGTCACATACTGTGAAAGATTGGGATGGATAAGCTGCTTTGTGTTACGCGAAGCCTGTACGATGTCAACGATATACTGCTTTACTGCAGGATCCAGGTATACTTTCCTTGAAGCTTCCTGGAGGAAAAGAATGTCGTTTAAGTCGCAGACCGCTTCTCTCTTTGAGAATACGTCGGCCTCTATCCTGTTTAATATCTCAACTTCCGAAGCGGGATCGGGATAGTTTAACTCTACCTTTAACAGGAATCTGTCCATCTGTGCTTCGGCAAGCTCGTATGTACCTTCCTGTTCGATAGGGTTCTGGGTTGCGATCACCACGAAAACATCAGGCATCTTATATATCTCGCCGCCGATCGTAACTTCATGCTCGGCCATTGCCTCAAGCATGGCACTCTGTGTCTTTGCGGAAGATCTGTTGATCTCGTCAAGGAGCACGAAGTTTGCAAAAACGGGACCGATCTTTGTCTCAAAACTGTTGGTGGCCATATTGAATATCTGTGTACCGACGATATCACTCGGGATAAGGTCGGGCGTACACTGGATACGTGAAAACGAACCGTGTACGGCATCGGTCATAACCTTTGCTGCCGTTGTCTTTGCAAGACCGGGAACGGATTCAAGTAAGATGTGTCCGTTATTCATCATTGCGACCAGGATCGCCGCACCGAGAAACGGCTGGCCCACAACCTTGCTGTTATAGTAGTTAAGGATCTTGTCCGATATATCCTTGGCTCTTTTAAGTTCTTCATCGGTAATCGTTGATTTTACTATCACTTTTAAAACCTCCTGTTTTTTGTGAGCCACGATAGTGGCTTGCCTGCTTGCCGCCGCGCGCGATAGCGCCTTTAATCGGCGGCAAGCCTTAAGCATTCAATAACTATGATATCTCAATAACCTTAAGTATTCCTGAACCAACTTTGAATTTTACATTATATTTATCAAACGAAACCCCGTACACTCTTGCCGGATCGTCATGGTAATGAGGCCTCGGATCCTGTCTTAAGATATCAAGAAGGGTTTCTCTTTTTTTCTCGTCCAATTTATACAACAATTTGGCGTCACATTCAACCACCAAAGACTCTTTTAAGTGGTCGCCGCCAAAACCGTCGGTCGCATCCGGATGGGAATCGGCATACGAAAGATAAGGTTTGATGTCATATATTGGTGTATTATCTCTCATATCGACGCCGCTGACAACCAAAACTTTTCCTTCGGGCGTGTCCTCGATTCCTTCAAGCTTTACGGAAGACAATCCGATCGGATTCGGCCGATACGGCGATCTTGAAGCAAATACTCCGACCGTTTCGTTTCCTCCGAGCCTTGGAGGCCTTACTGTAGCATTAAATTCATTTCTGTGCGCATCTTCAAATTTCCACAATATCCAGAGATACGAAAAGCCGCTGATGCCTTTAATGGCATCAGGGCTTCTGAATTCGGGTTCGAAAACAATACGTCCGACAGCGCTCTTTACAAGGCCGCTCTGTCTCGGTATTCCGAACTTCTCCGGAAAATCCGTCCGTATGTGTGCAATGATCTTTAAAGTATCCATAATCTTAATGATGAAATAATCTTATACCTGTAAACGCCATTACCATATTATAATGATCGGCACACTCGATTACAAGGTCGTCCCTTACGGAGCCACCGGGTTCGGCAATGTATTTTACACCGCTCTTAAATGCTCTTTCGATATTGTCGGAGAACGGGAAGAACGCATCGGAACCGAGTGTTACATTCGTGTTCTTGGAAAGCCATTCCTTCTTGGCTTCTCGGGTAAATACTTCGGGCTTTGTCTTAAATCTCTTCTGCCATTCACCTTCTCTCAATACATCTTCATACTCGTCACCCATATATACGTCGATCGCATTATCTCTGTCGGCACGGCCGAGTCCGTCGATAAAATCAAGACCCATGACCTGGGGGCTCTGACGCAAAAACCAGTTATCCGCCTTCTGGCCCGCAAGACGTGTGCAGTGGATCCTCGACTGCTGTCCCGCACCGATACCGATGGCCTGTCCGCCCTTAACGTAGCATACTGAGTTTGACTGCGTATACTTTAATGTGATCATGGCAATCTTCATGTCGATAAGCGCACTTTCCGGAATATCTTTATTCTTTGTAACGATATTCGCAAAAAGATCTTTGTTTATATCAAGTTCGTTTCTGCCCTGCTCGAAAGTAATACCGTAAACCTGCTTTCTTTCGATCTCGGCGGGTACGTATGAAGGGTCTATCTGAATAACATTATAATTTCCGTTCTTCTTGGCTTTTAATATAGAAAGTGCTTCATCGGTATAACCGGGTGCGATGACACCGTCCGAGACTTCTCTTTTTATAAGCTTTGCGGTATCGACATCGCAGACATCCGAAAGCGCGATAAAGTCTCCGAAAGAAGACATTCTGTCTGCACCTCTGGCTCTTGCGTAAGCCGATGCAAGAGGGCTTAATTCACCAAGATCGTCCACCCAGTATATCTTTGCAAGCGTATCGTCAAGCGGAAGACCGACTGCCGCACCTGCGGGAGAAACATGTTTAAAACTTGTTGCTGCGGGAAGACCCGTTGCTTCTTTTAACTCTTTTACAAGCTGCCAGCCGTTAAATGCATCAAGGAAATTGATATATCCGGGGCGTCCGTTTAAAACGGTAACAGGGAGGTCGCTTCCGTCCTCCATAAATATTCTTGAAGGCTTCTGATTGGGGTTACATCCGTATTTTAACTGAATCTCGTTCATCATTTACTCCTTATGTATTGGATTATCGACCGTTTTTCCGGTGCTTTATTTATTCTTATTGTATATTCTCTGTTCCCATTTTCCGGTCTCAAGATCTGTATATCTTACAAACAAAGAAACCTTGTTATCGAAGTTTAAGTTCTCCCATAACATTTCACCGAACTCGTCGATGTTACCGCTTAATCTGACTACTTCCGGCTCGCCTTCGAAACTCGGAAGCGGGTTATCGTCCTTCATGTAGGTATGGATAAAACGTCCTTCGCCGATCTTTGGATTATCATAGAAGAAGTTGTAACGGTTGCAGCAGCTTCCGTCACCGTTGTTGCTTTTTAAAATATTCATTTCATATGTAAAAGTATCGTCCGAGAAATTAAGGATACCCGATATCCTGGGTGTGAAGTTGGGTTCATCGGGCTCATACTTTCTGCTTCTTAATGATGCTTCAAAGCTCTTGCCGGCTCTTAAGCCGTCATAAACGGTATCGGTCTGATCGCCGTTAGTTACTATCGTGTGCTCGCCGAACACTCTTACGGGTGCATAGATTATGAGCGAAGGATCCGAAAGTTTTGCGGGATCGAAAGCTTCGGTCCTTATGCCTTCACCGTCTTCCACAAATACACGGTTTCTTGAGTTAACGCTTCTGCCCATGATGAAATAAGCGATGACGGCATTCTTTCCGTCCTCGGAACGACCTATAACGATACCGCGTCCCGGATAAGCGTTTGAAATAAGCAGATTCTTAAGTTCGTACGTTTTCATGGCTGGTCTCCTTAATGTTTAAAAAAAGCCGACGCAGGGCTATCCTCATCGGCGCCCAGACGGTCGGCTTTGATCATCTATACTTCCTGTGGTCGATTCCACATAATCCGTCAGTCATATAGACTCGTTACGTTAATAGAATATCGGCAAAAGAACGAAGTGTCAATTGTGATTTTTACACATATTTTTCATTTATTTTTTAAGTTTCTTTACTATCTCATCCTTAAGATCTCTGGTCTTGTCCTTTATACGGGGAGTCGCGGAAGGAGATGCGAGTATCTTGGCTATAAGCTTTGAAGCCACATCATAATGAGAAGTCATATCCGCAAGGTTGGCCATAAGATAATCAACGGTAGTCTCGTCCATTCCGCACATGGGGAAACCTTCGGCCTGGACAGCCTGTGAAAATCCTTCGTATGCATTCTTGGTGAACTCAAGCTCGGTGGCCTTGATCTTTGCGTATTCGGGATCGGATTCACCCACTTCTTCGGCTTTTCCTCTGTACATCCACGATGATTTAAGACAGATATAAGCCTTTTCACTGGCCTTCGCGCCCTTTACGACCGCATTTAAAAGTGCCATTTTGTAATATTCTATGGCTTCGTCGTAAGAATATTCTTCCGGTGCACCGGGACGCATTTTGAAATTGGCACAGATCTTTTCACGTATCCTCTTCTTCTGAAGATCCAAAACATTCGGAAAGTATCTTGAAAGAGCGGTATACCCGCACATGGGGCACATGATCACATCATATTTCGATATATCGATATGCTCGTGGCGCGGTCTTAAATCTTTATCGGTAGATACAAGTTTTGCGGAAGATGCCTTTACCGAACGATATTTAAACTTTGATTCGCATACCGGACACTCGATCGTCCTGTCCAAAAGAAAGTCCTTCTCGGTTATTACCGGTGCCTTTTCGGCATCTTTCTTTTCTTCTTTTTTCTCTTCTTCAAACAGGCTCACGCCTTCAAGTCCGCTGAATCCGAAAGATTCAAGGCCGGACAGTAAACCGTCTGCCATAAAGGCCTCCTCAAATAATTATTTACCCTATATATTTGGCCTCAAAATCTTCTCTTGTCATAGGCCTGTCGAAATAAAAACCTTGTACCATCTTAACCTTCATGCCGTTAAGAGCATCGAACTGCTCTTTGGTCTCGATACCTTCGACACAAATGTTAACACCGATCGTCTCCGCAAGCTCCGCAACCATCTTGATAAACGACTGCGAGTAAGCATCATCGGCAAGATCTCTAACGAAGCTCTGATCGACTTTGATAACATCAAACGGGATCTCGCGTATATGATTAAGCGAACTGTAACCCGTTCCGAAATCATCAAGAGCGATCTTAACCCCGAGGGTCTTGATATTGGAAAGGATCTTTTTCATTCTGTCCATATCGTTGATAGCAAGACTCTCCGTAACCTCAAGGGTGAGGTTGTTGGGATTGGCTCCCGTCTCTTCGATCGTCTCCTTAACTATATCAATAATATCGGTCTGGAGCAACTGTACCACCGATAAATTAACATTTACTTTAAAATTTTCATGCCCGTGTTCATTCCAGTACTTAACTTCACGACAGGCTTCTTTTAAAACATTGTTGCCTATCGGATTTATAAGCCCAAGGTACTCGGCAAGCGGGATAAAGTCACTCGGTGAGATAAACCCGAGTTCCGCGGAATTCCATCTTATGAGGGCTTCTGCTCCTATACATGGATTTCCTTTCTGCTGGATATCTACTATAGGCTGATAATATACCTGAAATTCCTTAAACTCGTTGGTAATGGCGTCACGCATGTTCTTTTCCATGTCGAGACGTCTGTTCGACGAGATAACGATCTTGTCGGAATACTTGGCAATACGGTTTTTGCCTTCCTTCTTGGCCTCGAACATTGCAACATCGGCCTTTTTGATAAGATCCTGAACGCTTTCGCCTGCTTCGGGGAACTCCACTATACCCATACTCATGGTACAGTAATAATCGGCATCCTTTAAATACCAGGGCTTGCTGAAGATATCCCTGATCCTTTCAACTATTCTTTCAAAGTTCTTATAAGCTTCCGGAGGGATGATTATGACAAATTCATCGCCGCCCATTCTGTAACAGGTATTCTGTATACCGTCGATACGCTGGAGCGAATGCGAGATCGCCTTTAAAAGAACATCGCCGTACTGATGGCCCAAACCGTCGTTGATATGCTTAAAGTCATCAAGGTCGAGATACAAAAGCGCACCGGTCATGCCGTTTTGCTTGGACGAATCGATGTGCATCGCAAGATCTCTTTCACAGCACATACGGTTATAAAGACCGGTAAGGAAGTCTGTGCAGGCCTGCTGCTCGATACGTCTTTGATATGTCTTTTTATCCGTAACATCATATGCGGCGCAGAGCGAAACCTTGCGGCCGTCCACCCAGTTGATGTAGGTGTAATGAAGATCGTACCAGCGGTTTCTGTCTATATGGTGGATCTCGTATATACCGCTTCCGCGATTGACCGGAATGGCACTGTCAAAAAGCTTATCGAGAGTACCTGTCTGAAGTTCCGTCGCAAAAGTGCTCTTTAATATCCTGTTCATAAAAAGCGGTTTACCCGATTCAACATCCCTTACATAGATCGCACTTCCGACATTATCAAGCACGGCTTCAAGCGATGCATAAGAGCCTGCAAGCGAATTCTTCTGAATACGCTTTGTGACCACCGAATGAAGCACATGCGATGCATCGTACAAAAATTTAACTTCTTCGACCTTCCATACCTTTGAAGGATTCGAATCCATAAAACATGCATACATGCCATATCCGTTACTTACATGGATAGGCAGCACCACCAAAGCCTTTATCGCAAGAAATGCCATATCCTTTGATATCTGAGGCGGGGTCTCGGAATCCGAAGAAACAACGAGCGGTTTATCTCCGCGCACAAAAGAAAATATCTTTCTGTCCCTGAACTGATCGAACAGCGAAATAACGCCGCGATTATTCCATTCTGCTGCGACGTCCATTGTATCTCTGTTGGGTCTTGTGCGGACGACCATGGCCGAAGATATATCAAGATACTCACCGATGAGTTCCATGCATTCGCGCATAACGGCTTCGATAGCGTCATCGTTGTCGAGAAGCTGTACAACCTCGGAAATGGCTTCGGCATGCTTTAATGAAGCCTTCATCTCTTCTTCCGAGAATTTGCTTCTTCTGCTCTCCGCTTCCGCATTAAAAAGAGAAACCTTATTAAACAAAATAAGCTGAGTTACATCTCTGATAATATCTATGGCATCGACAAACCGGTCCAGTGTTGTCGTGAAAGAAAATTCCGAAGTGTTGAGCGCTCCGGGAACTTTTAATTCTTCGTCTTCGAGCACACCAAGAATCACCCACGTAAATAACGGCGAATCATCTACACGAAATGACACACCTGCTGCGCGAACGTTTGGAATAACAGTTTCCTCAATGGCCTGAACTTCCAGATCCGAATCTGAAACTCTGTGATACAGTTCATCCAGAGCATCCCGGCCGATCATATCAAGAAGCCTGCTGCTCTCGGTAGGGTCACCGGTAACATCGATCGTTACCTCCCCGTCATGGTTAAGCCCATACATGTATACTCCCGCTACGTTACTGAAACGGGAGCCCAGACGCCGGGCAATAACCAAATCAAGCATATTCTTTTCCACTTGTAATATACCCATCCCTGAACATAGTTTTCCAAATACACATCCCGAGAATCAGTTTACCATAATATATTGATCGTTTGCAAGAATTTTACAAAAAATACGGGGTTAATTTACACGTTTTTCCGATATTTATCACGTTTTCTGAGACTATCGTACTATTTTTAAAAGCGCTTCGATCCCATACGGAACCGAAGCGCTTATGTAAACAAGTTTAATTAACTCCCGATGAATAGTTTGGAGCTTCTTTTGTGATGTGAATATCATGGGGATGAGATTCTTTTAAGGATGCTGCCGAAATCTTTACAAACCTGCCGTTTTCCTTAAGCTCATCTATAGTAGCACAGCCACAGTAACCCATACCTGATCGAAGCCCGCCTATAAGCTGGAAGATCGTATCTTCAACCGATCCTTTATATGCCACTCTGCCCTCAACCCCTTCGGGAACAAGCTTCTTGGCATTTGTCTGGAAATATCTGTCCTTACTGCCGGCCTCCATGGCGGAGATGGAACCCATACCACGATAAACCTTATATTTACGACCCTGGAAAAGTTCAAATTCGCCGGGTGCCTCATCGCATCCCGCAAACATTGAACCCATCATGCAGACGCTTCCGCCTGCGGCAATTGCTTTAGTGATGTCGCCCGAATACTTAATACCGCCGTCGGCGATGATCGGAATACCGTATTCTTTGGCTACCGCATAACAATCCATAATGGCCGAAACCTGAGGAACACCGATACCTGCAACAACTCGTGTGGTACAAATGGAACCCGGTCCTATACCTACCTTGACCGCATCGGCTCCGGCTTCTATAAGAGCCCTTGTGCCTTCTCCCGTTGCAACGTTACCTGCGATCACGGGAAGATCCGGATAATTTTCTTTGATCATCTTAAGGCATCTTATTACATTGGCTGAGTGACCGTGAGCGGAATCCAAAACCACAACATCGACCTTTGCCTCTACCAGAGCAGCAACTCTGTCCAAACAGTTTGCGGTGATGCCGATACCTGCA
Source organism: Lachnospiraceae bacterium (assembly GCA_016283275.1). Classification (GTDB taxonomy): domain Bacteria; phylum Bacillota; class Clostridia; order Lachnospirales; family Lachnospiraceae; genus UBA1258. The sequence goes on along the minus strand of JAEEMP010000061.1, from coordinate 87,839 downwards.
CCGCATATGAGCCTTCCCATTGCATCCTTTGCGGCAAGCGGATATTTGATCGTCTTCTCGATATCCTTAATGGTAATAAGACCCTTTAAATTGAAATCGTCATCGACTATCGGAAGCTTCTCTTTGCGGGCACCTGCAAGGATTTTCTTTGCCTCTTCAAGTGTGATGCCTTCTTTTGCCGTAACAAGACCTTCGCTTGTCATGCGTTCTTTTATTTTCTTGGAGAAATCTGTTTCGAATTTTAAATCTCGATTCGTGATGATACCTACGAGTTTACGGCCTTCCGTAACAGGTACACCCGATATTTTGAATTTTGCCATGAGCTCATCGGCATCAGCCAACGTATGCTCGGGAGATAACGAAAACGGATCCGTGATGACACCGTTCTCGGAACGTTTAACCTTGTCTACCTCTTCTGCCTGCTGTTCAATAGACATATTCTTGTGGATAATACCGATCCCACCCTGTCTCGCCATAGCTATTGCCATGCGATGCTCGGTAACTGTGTCCATGCCTGCGCTCATCATCGGAATATTAAGCTTAATGGTCTTGGTAAGATGCGTGGTGACATCTACCTGATTGCCAACAACCTCCGAATAGCTGGGAACAAGGAGCACATCGTCAAATGTAATACCTTCGCCGACTATCTGACTCATCTCGTTTCTCCTTTTTATTTTATTGTGTGTTTATGAAAAGATCCGGAAGGGATCTTTGGGCACTTCTTTAAACTTAAAGCGGACCTTACATGTACAATGTCCGATCCGCTGATAAATTTATTGGTGAGTTTAACAAAGTAAAAAGAATATGTCAACACCTATTTTTAATGTTGTTTTTTTCAGTCAATAAAGACTTTTCTGGGGGCTGCGTTCCTGGCAAGCTTGACAAGTTCGGCATTGGGTTCGAATATGACTTTCTGCTCACCGTTATAGTAGAATAAATACCTCTTCTCGGGCTGCCCGGCCACACCGCTTGAATAGTCGACTTCCTTGAAAGTACGGTTCTTGAAAGAATCAAGATGCCAGCTGTTTAAAGGTGCCATTATCTCGATCTTGTCAAGTTCGTAGGTGCCGACTTTCTTGCGTCTTTGCTTGTTGTATATCTTGGCTACTGTTATCTCCTTGTCAAGATAAAGATATTCAAACTCTACGTTTGAAAACAGCGATACGAAATACGCACCCACGCCGAAGGCGGCTGCCACAAACACAAGTATCGGCGAACCGAATACAAGACCCGCAAGTCCCGAGATCACCGTTAACGCTATAAGTAAATATTTAAAGAATGCCTTAACCGGCGAAGATTTTTGTGCCACAAGGCATTCAACATACGAATCACTCATTTTAAAACTCCTTATATATCTTAGTATGTATTAGTGTAACAGAAAATCTCAAAAATGGTAAACTCTTTTGAATATTTCACAGAAAGTTTAGAAACAATTGTTGACACCTTTTTGCGCTTTTACGATAATGATTTGAGAAGGAAATTGACAAATATGAAACTATTGGATCCCACACAAAAAGAAATAATCAACGAACAGAAAGAATATCTTAAAGGAAAAAGTTTTAAATACAAGCTTGATTATTACAAACAATACTATCTCATTCCCACCATTGTTATAATCGCCGTTGCCATCGGGCTGTTCTCGATAATAAGGTCCGTCGTTACGGCTAAAGACAATGCGGCAAACGTTCTTTTCATCAATGCCTACCAGGCGCCCGACGCCGCGGAATTTGAAGCCTATCTCGGAATAGATACAAAAAAATATCAGGTAACATATGATGAGACCATCAAGATAATCGAAGATGCAATGGACAACGCCACATACGTAAGTCTTCAGAAGTGGATCGCGGTGATCGCGGCCAATGATTGCGATGTTATGCTCGGCGATGCCCCAACGCTCAATAAATACGAAATATCTTCTTTTTACATGGATCTGAGGGATTTTCTTTCCGAAGAAGAATTAAATGCCTTGGGCGACAGAGTCATCTGGGGCAATATCTATGACTCGGATCAGAATCCTACCGGAGAGACCGCACCGTTATACATAGACGTTACGGATTCGAAGGTCCTAAACGACAATTACTGTTATCCCGAGGTCGAAAAAGTTTTGTATTCTGTTGCTGTTAATACCAAAAGACCCGAAAATGCAAAACTTTTCCTTGATTATCTTTTGAAGGAGGTAAAATAAATGAAAGCAGTGATCATCACAGTTGACGATGCCAAAAAGACCGAACTTGCAGGTGCGGACAAACTTACAAAATCCGATCTAATAATTTTGGTTTCACAAAAAGCCAAAAGCGAAATGCCCAAAGCAGTTTCCGAGGCTTTAAACGAACTTGCCTGCGAATACGAGTATTGCAAAGTGGATTCCGCATCGGAGATCGGGGCTGCATATGCATATTACGCAGCTTATCATGATGCAAAAGGACACGATACATTTATAGTGGCAACCGATAAGGCAAAGGTTTCCAAACTTGCCGCAAAGTCCGCAAAAGTATATACTGCTTTTAAATCGATCACAGGCTCATCCTCAACGGGAAAGTCTTCTTCCTCCTCGAAGAAAAAGACTTCTTCGTCTTCGACATCGGGAAAGAAAAAGACGACTTCTTCCTCGTCCAAAAAGAAAACCTCTTCTTCGGGAAAAAAGAAGACCGAGCAAAAAAAGGATGAAAGCACACTTTCAAGCATCTTAAATTCTCCCGAGACAAAGAAACTTATTAATGTTGCCAAAAAGGCTTTAAAGGAAGCCACAAAGGATAATTAATGTCACCCGATCTTCTTCCGAAAGCCTTTAAAGACAGAATGAAAAATGACCTTAAAGACGAATATGACGCGTTTATGGCTTCTTACGGCGATAAACGCGTCTATGGTTTAAGGTGCAATACCCTTAAGGGTACATGTGATGAACTTAAGTCTTCTCTGCCCATTGACCTTTCCGAAGTTCCTTGGGCTTTTGAAGGCTTTTATTATGACGAAAAGGACCGGCCGGGAAAACATCCGCTTCACGAAGCCGGCGCATATTATATTCAGGAGCCGAGTGCAATGTCCGCGGTTGCTTTACTCGATCCCCGCCCCGGTGATATCGTACTCGATCTTTGTGCGGCTCCCGGAGGAAAGAGCACACAGATTGCTGCAAGATTAAACGGTGCAGGCCTTCTTGTTTCCAATGAGATCGTAAAAAGCCGTTCTTTGATCCTTTCGTCAAATATCGAAAGAATGGGCGTAAGAAATGCCGTTGTGACAAACGAAGACCCCGAAAAGCTTAAATCCTTCTTTCCTGCGTTCTTCGATAAGATATTGGTCGATGCTCCCTGTTCCGGCGAAGGAATGTTCCGAAAAGACGAGATCGCGATCGGCGAATGGAGCGAAGAAAATGTAGCAATGTGTGCAAAAAGGCAGGCCGGGATCCTTGACTGTGCGTCGGACATGCTTAAACCCGGCGGCGTCATGGTGTATTCGACCTGTACGTTTTCTTTTGCCGAAAACGACGGAAACATCGAAGCGTTCATAAACAGGCATCCCGATTTTTCGCTTGTTTCAAAAGAACACTTTTATCCGCACAGAATAAAGGGTGAAGGTCATTTTGTCGCAAAACTTGTAAAAGCCGGAACGCTTGAAAAAAACGTTTTTGATGAAACAAACGAATTCCCCCGCTTGAAGGGCAAAAAGAACAACGTATCATTGATCTTTGCCGAAGATATAAAAAATATCCTCACCGACGAGTTTAAGATAAAAGAAGAAGCGGCCGAAGATATCTTAAAAGATACCCGCGTGACCGCGTTCGGTGAAAATATCTATTTAACTCCGTCACTTATGCCGGATCTGAAAGGTCTGTCCGTTGTAAGACCCGGGCTAAACGTTTTGACCGATAAGGGAAAGCGCTTTGAACCCGCTCATTCCCTCATGATATCATTAAGACCTTTTGAAGTGACGGATTCGGTTACTGTCGGCTTGGACGAAGCGGCAAAGTTTATAGCCGGCGAGACGATAAACTGTGATCCCTCAATAAAAGGATGGGTTCCCGTTTTTATAAACAACTACTCTGCAGGCTTCGGGAAAGCTTCAAACGGTGTTGTCAAAAATCATTATCCGAAAGGATTAAGGATCAACCTTTAATCAACGTATATATATGGGCTGTCGGGCGTCCTCTTTGAGTATATGGTCTTAAGAAGACGTAACACGACAGCCTTTTTGCGTATTTTTCCAAGATCGTGACTCAGTATTATCTTATCGGCCGGGAGGGCTGAGATGATATCTATCTGATCTTTTAAAAGCTGTGCATTGTGGACCCTTCTTCCGTCTTTCAGCATGGAATAGGTGGCATCGCCTGTAAAAAGATATTCGTCGTCGATCATCAATAAGAGCGATCCCTTTGCATGACCGGACGGAACAGGGATAATGTCGGCTTTTATGCCGTCAGTTATCGTCATATGCGAATCAACTTTTGTCCCTTTTCCGAGTGCCTTAAGAGTATAACTTCCGACATAAAGTTCATCGTACTTAAGGCTTGATAGATTTGCGGTATGGTCTTTATGAAAATGTGAAATAACGACCGTCTTAAGATCATCCTGTGCATTAAGCCACAATGCCGCATCGGGACGGTTACCCGCGTCATACACAAAAAGCCTTTTATCGCCTCTTATGATAAACACATCCGCCGAAAGCGGATCCTCTACCTGCGAAAAATATGAAATTCTCTCCGTAAGCTTACTCGGTTCCATTTTTGTCCTCGTACTGAAGCTTATAAAGCTCGTAATATTTTCCTCCGGCATTTATAAGCTCATTATGGCTTCCCGATTCGACGATCTTTCCGTGCGATATGACAAATATCTTATCCGCATGCTTTATCGTGGAAAGCCTGTGAGCGACCATGAGCATTGTGCCGATATTCATCATCTTCTCAAGCGAATCCTGGATAAGTATCTCAGTCTCGGTATCAATGTTGGCGGTTGCCTCATCAAGTATCATTACATCGGGCTTATGGATAATGGTCCTTGCAAAAGAAAGAAGCTGCCGCTGCCCCTGTGAAAAGTTGTTGCCGCGCTCTCTTACTTCTTCATCAAGACCGCCCGGAAGTCTTTCTATAAACTTATCCGCATTTACGTAACGGCAGGCTTCCATGACCGTTTCATCGTCAAAACCCGTCTCCCTTAAAACAATATTGCTCCTGATCGTGCCGGCAAACAGAAATACATCCTGAAGCATCTGCCCGAAGCAACGCCTCAGATCAGCGATCTTATATTCCTTTATATCGCGGCCGTCAATAAGTATCTGCCCTTTCTGTATGTCATAATTTCTGCACACAAGCGATAGGATCGTTGTTTTTCCGGAACCGGTCGAGCCCACAAATGCAACCGTTTCTTTTGGTTCAACGGTAAAAGAAACATCCTTAAGGACCCATTCTTCGCCCTCATAGGCAAACCAGACATTCTTAAACTCTATCTTACCCTCAAGATGTTTTACCCCGATCGCGTCGGGACTGTCCTCGATCTCAGGCCTTGTATCCATTATCGAGAATATCTTCTCGGCCGAAGCAAATGCGGACTGAAGCCAGTTAAACTGTTCCGCAAGGCTCTGGATAGGGTTAAAGAACTTGGATATATACATATAAAAGCTTACAAGAGTTCCCGAAGTAACGGCCTGTCCCAGAAACGTTATATTCTTTATATAACCTCTTCCGCCCAAATAGAACAGGCAAAGAATGGACGTGATATAAAGCATGTACACAACGGGGCGGAATATCCCGAATACAAAGATCTGATCGCGCTTTGCTTTTTTAAGGGTATCGTTACGCTTCTTAAACTCATTAAACTTCTTTTCTTCGGCATTAAAAGCCTGAGTCACCTTCATGCCCGAAAGATTCTCGCTTAAGAAAGTGTTTATGTCCGTTGTGCCGTCCTTGACGCGCCTGTAGGCACGTCTTGAAAACTTTCTGAATATGATGGTAAAAAGAACGATAAACGGCACAAAACACATGATCATAAGGGTGAGCTGGTAGTTAAGACAAAGCATTGCCACCAATACGCCCACGATCACAAATACGTTTTTAAGAAGTGTCACCAGAATGTTTGTAAACATCATGGATATGGCATTTGTATCGTTTGTGACACGCGTCACGAGCTTACCTACGGGTATATGATTCAATTGATCGTGCGAAAGACTTTCGATATGGGTAAACGCATCTTCCCTTATTTCGGAAAGGATCTTCTGCCCGGTCTTCTGAAGCACTATCGCCTGGATATAGGTACAGACTAAGGATACCGCAAGTACCCCAAAGTATATAAACACTACGTTAAGAAGTTCTTTCATCTCGAAATTACCCTTAACGAGTTCCTCCGCCTTGCCCACAAGAATGGGCGAGTATACGTCATACGCTATCGAAACGAGCATTATAAAAATGACAAATACAAAGGCCTTTATATGCTTTTTTGCATACCCAAGGAGCCTTTTTACGATCTCCGAATCAGCCATATTCCTGTCAAAGCCTATTGCTTCTTTTTTGTCTTTCATAAGGATGAAAGCCAATACAAATATGACTGTCATGACAAGTATCATAGCACCGGTTACGATAAGGGGATAAAATTCATTCATCGTTTTTCACCCCTTTCTTCGTCTTCAAGTGCCTGAAGACGAACCGTTTCGGCATACTTTTCACATCTTTTCAGCAGTTCTTCGTGAGTTCCGAAATCAAGGACTTTACCGTCATCGATAAACAGTATCCTGTCCATCTTTTCAACGGTCGATATCCTGTGAGCAACAAGAAGTGTTGTTTTGCCTTTTCGTATTTCCTTTAAACTGTCGATTATACGTTTTTCGGTCTTTGTGTCCACGGCCGATACGGAATCGTCCATTATAAGGATCTCCGCATCTTTCATGAGAGCTCTTGCTATGGATATCCTCTGTTTCTGGCCACCCGAAACGGTAACGCCGCGCTCGCCCAAAACAGTATCAAACTTATCCGGAAATTCCATTATATTTTCATATATATCCGCATATTTTGACACCTCTTCAAGGCGTTCTTTCGATATCCGGCCTTCTTGCGCAAAGGTAATGTTGTCGGCTATGGATTCACTGAAAAGAAAATTATCCTGCGGTACATATGCTATATGTTTTCTTAAGTCCTTGATCGAAATATCGTTAACATCGTTTCCGTCTATAAAAAGCGTATTGTCGGGAACATTGTATGTACGTGTTATAAGATCCGAGATCGTGGTCTTACCCGAACCGGTGGGACCTATTATACCTATGTTTTCGCCTGCCTTTATGTGGAAAGAAATATCGTGAAGCGCTTCGAGCGGTGCATGAGGATGAGTAAAGTTTAAGTGCTTAAACTCTATTTCGCCCCTTACACTGTCGATATGCTTTACTCCCTCTTTATCCTTTACATCTATATCCGCATCCAGAAGTTCGGATATCCTGTTAAGCGATGCTTTTGCCCTTGATGTCATCTCGATCAGTATCGCAACGGCTTCAATGGGCCATACTATTGCCGTAAAATAGCCGATAAATTCAACCATTTCACCGGCATTGAACACGCCGTTGTGTACAAGATATCCGCCATAACCCAATATCACACATACAACGGATTCCACAAACAGGACCACAAATATATTTAAAAGAGTGGAAAGCTTTGTATATGCCACATTGACTTTTTCATTCTCTTTATTGAGCTTCTTAAAAGCAAGAAGTTCTTTTCCTTCTTTTGCAAACGCTTTTATCACGGCTATTCCGGAAAAACTTTCCTGGGAAAAATCCGAAAGAAGCGAGAATTTTTCCTGCCTTTCGTCCCACTTTTTGGTCATATACTTCCCTATCGTTCTGCCCGAAAAGAAAAGAAAGATCATCGGAAGGATAGCAAGAAGCGTAAGTTTTGGGTTCATTGCGATCATCTTATAAAGAGCCAGCCCACCCAAAAAAAGTGCGTCGCAAAAGCTTAAGACACCGTTTCCGTAACAGTCCTGAACGGTCTCAAGATCGTTTGTGAAAAGACTCATAAGGTCGCCTACCTTGTTGATCTGGTAGTAAGACTGCGAAAGTTCTTTTGAACGTTCGAACATTTCCTGCCTTAAATCCCGTTCAACCCTTACTCCCGCACCGAAAAAGCACACTCTCCATGCAAAGCGTCCGCTTATCATCATAAAGACCACGATAATAAGCGGTCTGCAGATATTTGTAAGCAGAAAATCCATATCAAAAGCATAAACCGTTCCGGAAAGATCAACCTTTCCGGTATTCATACCGTTGACGATCAGTCTGTAAAATTCCGGAACTTTAAGCTGGCCCACATCCACAACGATGAGGGCCAGTATGCCTATCAAAAGCATCCATCCGTACTTTATGTAATATTTGTTGATATGTTTTCCGAAAACCAAAATTTCACCTACGTAAAAGAAGCTTCCGAAGAAGCTTCTTTTGCTCATTCTATGTATTAACGTTTATTTTCTTTTAAGTTCCAAAGTATTGGGCATATTATAATCCATGAAGAGATAAATATCTTCGGGATCTTCCATCGTAAATGTAACGGTATCCGATTTGCCCTCTACATTGATGGGGCCGTCGCCGTCGATGAAAAGAACCTTGCCGTCGAATTCGTAGTCATATTCCTCAATAAAATCATCGGAATCAAATTCGGAACCGAGCAGTTCGTCCACATATTCCGCCACATCCGAATAGCCCATGTATGATACGAGTTCATCGGCTTCTTCCTTTGAATAGCCTTCGTCTTCAAGAAGTTCATACATATATGTGATCATGGGTGCTTTCATGGATTCTACCAGTAAATCCGAGTTTACGGTCATAGTACCCGAACCGCTCGGCTCAAATGAAAGAACGAACTCCATCATGATGGGATCTTCGAATTCCACTCCCATCTCATCGCTTAATGCATCCGTCACATCAACACTTCCGACCCACTCACCTGTAAGATCGACAGTCATGTTCTCTTCGCAGACAGCCATCTTTGAAAGTGCATTGTTGTAATTCTGATAATCATCGAAGATTACCTTTGAATAATAATCATAAGCGGTCTCATAATCTTCCGAAGCAAATGACTTCTCTGCCTGAGCATAAGCTTCCTTTGAAGCCTTGACATTTGAAGCTGTAGTGATGCCGCTCTTGTATACTGTACTTGAGCTCAATACTCCCTGAAGTTCGGTAGCAAGTTTGTTAAACTCTTCGATCGTCTTATCGCCGTTCTGATACTCGATAAGTGTATTGTTGAATATCACTTCCATAGCATCAAAAACAAGTTTCTTGTCGTCTTCCGAAAGCTTATCGTAATACTTGCCTACGGTTAAATAATCCTCTGCGACAATGGCTTTTGAAACCTTCTGTGCGGGAGAGTTAAGATACCATACGACACCGCCGACCGCGCCTAAGATCAATACAGCGACGATCACGAGGACGATGATGAGAGGAGCCTTACTCTTCTTTTTGGGTGCCTGCTGTGCGGGCTGCTGACCGTAAGGTGCCTGTGCAAACTGCTGCTGACCGTATGGTGCCTGCTGTGCGGGCTGCTGTATATAAGGATTGGGCTGTACCGGCTGCTGAACCTGCTGTTGTACATATGGATTCTGCTGAACTGACTGCTGGAAAGCATTGGGCTGTGCTGCAGGCTGAGGCTGCGGCGCAGGAGCCGGTGCAGGCTGAGGTTCGGGAACCGGGGCAGGAGCAGGCTGAGGTACAGGTGCGGGCTGGGGTTCGGGAACCGGAGCAGGTGCAGGCTGAGGTGCGGGTGCGGGCTGTGCTGCCTGAGTTAAATTAGCTCCGCATGCCGGACAAAACTTTGTACCGTCAGCTAATACGGTACCGCAATAAGGACAATTCATTTACATTCCTCCTCAAAGATATATTTATAGTGTTTCGGCTATTCTTCCTGCGACATAAACTCCGCTTGCCGATGCGTGAGAAAGCGAATGTGTAACACCGCTTCCGTCGCCTATTATATAAAGTCCTTTATGAATCGACTCGAGATTTTCATCGAGCTTTACTTCCATATTGTAAAACTTTACTTCCACTCCGTAAAGCAATGTATCGTCATTTGCTGTTCCGGGTGCGATTTTATCAAGAGCATATATCATCTCGATAATACCGTCAAGGATACGTTTGGGAAGTACAAGGCTTAAGTCGCCCGGTGTGGCCATTAATGTGGGCCTTACCGTTCCCTTGTCTATACGTTTCCAGTTACTTCTCCGACCTCTTTCAAGATCTCCGAAACGCTGTACTATCACACCGCCTCCGAGCATATTGGAAAGCCTTGCTATACTTTCACCGTATCCGTTGCTGTCCTTAAACGGCTCCGAGAAGTGCTTTGCGACCAAAAGCGCAAAATTTGTATTTTCGGTCTTCTTATCGGCATCCTCAAAACTGTGGCCGTTAACCGTTACAATACCGTTTGTGTTTTCGTTGACCACTATTCCGTTGGGGTTCATGCAGAAAGTACGGACACTGTCTTCAAACTTCGATGTTCTGTATACGATCTTGCTTTCATAAAGTTTATCGGTAAGATGTGAAAAGATAACTGCGGGAAGTTCCACTCTTACACCTATATCCACACGGTTTGAGCTTGTGGGGATCTCAAGATCGTTGCATACCTGTTCCATCCACTTACTGCCGCTTCGGCCTGCGGAAACTATAAGATTCCTGCACTCGGCTTCACCGTTATCATACTTAACCTTATAACCGTCTTCGAGCTTCTCGATAGTCCTTATCGGAGTAAGGAAATTGAAGGTTATATGATCCTTCATCTCGTCATAGAGATTTTTAAGCACGATGTAATTGATATCCGTCCCCAGATGTCTTACCGAAGCATCCAGAAGTGTAAGCTTATTCTGCATACACAGCTTTTTGAATTCGGAACCGGCTGTCGAATACATCTTTGTGCCTTCACCGCCGTGGGAAACGTTTATCTCATCGACATAACGCATCAACTTAAGCGCTTTTTCCTTGCCGATATATTCATATAAAGTTCCGCCGAAATCGTTTGTGATATTATACTTTCCGTCGGAAAAAGCTCCTGCACCGCCAAAGCCCGACATGATCGCACAGGTCTTGCATTTTATGCAGGATTTGACCTTATCACCGTCTATCGGACATTTTCTTTTTTCCAAAGGATAGCCCGAATCATATACGGCCACTTTAAGGTCGGGGCGTTTTTTCATAAGCTCGTATGAGGAAAAAATACCTCCCGGCCCTGCTCCTATAACAATAACATCATATTTCATGGCATTTACCTCTAATTTAATACTATAACAGTCGCGGGAAGCTCCTTATACTCCTCGGGTATCTCGCCTATATACCAGCCTTTGTTGGTGGTCTCCACATAGTAATAGTCGTTTCCCTCGTAATTATATGAAGTTCCGTAGATTGTTTCATCGCCTTTTATCCCGACGGCCATATGGTCATCGAATTTAATCAAAGCCACTCCGTAGCCCATCTTTTTAAGTATGCCCGCAAGAAGAATGCTTGTGTCTTCGCAGTCACCCTTACGCTCATACAGAAGTTCGATCGGATATTTGGGCCATTCGGTATGGGTCGTGGACGAATCGTCTTCCACATATTCAAAGCTCTGGCAGAAGCTTACCGCTTCTCTCACCCGCTCTCCTTCGGTATATTCTCTTCTGTCGCCGATCTCATTTAAGTTCTCGACTATCATGTCGATATATTCCGAATTGATTGGATCGGTAATGTAATTTATATACTCATCGTTGCCGTAATATCTTGCGAGGCCTTTATAATACTCATACAGTTTTTCGTCGATCGAATAACAGATCGTGGCATAATAAAGCCCTTCGAATGAAGTCCATGTAAACTCGTTTGATACGGGATCGTTGATACATGTGTTCACGATACTGTAATCCGGCTTTCTTTCATCCGTGTACTTCGATGAAAGTGATGTATCGGGCTTATATGGGGGTGTCTGCTCCGTAGAGCCTTCAAAACCCTCAACGACTCCGAAGCTCACGGAACTTTCGGGTTCCTCTGCCGCCACCTCTTCATTGCCATTTATCAAACGAGCAATGTTGCCCCTATATGCAAATATAAGGGCAACAATACAAATGAGCAGTAATACTCTGTATATGTTAAGTAAAAGCTTTTCGCGCATTCTCTGCCTCTTTAAATCTTAAATACCTCGATCTCCGTCTTGAGTCCCGCCATACTGTCACTTAACTCATTGGCTGTTGCATCAAGGTTAGCCACGCTGTCTTTTAGTCTGTCGGCTGCCTTCATAACGGTTTCCGCATTCTCGGCCGTTTCTCCTATGATATCGGAAATATTTCTTACGGCTCCGACCGCCTCGCTTCTCATTGCATCCGCAGAACGTGATGCCTCAATGATATCTTCAAGGCCTTCTGTAAGAGCTTCCATTCTCTCATGCATCTTATTGAAAACCTGTACACCTTCCATTACAAGGCCGGATTGTTCGTTAACGATCTCCTGAGCACGTGCTGAATTTGTAACCGTATTGACGGTCTGAACATTAATCTTTTCAACCTGCTTTGCGATCTCTCCGGCAGCTTCGGCCGATTCATCGGCAAGCTTGCGTATCTCTTCCGCCACAACGGCAAAACCGCGTCCCGCATCTCCGGCACGGGCGGCCTCGATCGATGCGTTTAGTGAAAGAAGGTTTGTCTGAGAAGAAATATCGGTAATAACTCCCGCAAAGTTACTGATATTCTCGGACTCCGCACGAAGTCCGTCTATACTAATGCTTACTTCTTCGGTTACCTTGGTAGTCTCATCCGCCTTATTGCCGAGGTTTTTGATAAGTTTAACTCCCTCCTCGATCATGGCGCCGGTTTCTTTGATAAGAACTCTTACCTTTTCGACCATTTCGGCAACGTTCCTGATCTCTTCCGATAAACTGTCAGTTGTCCTGACACACTCTTCGGCATGTCTTGACTGGCGTTCCATGCCCTTTGCTATATCCGAAACCGCATAGGAAATATCGTTTGAGCAGTCGCCCAAAGCATCGGTTGCCTCCTTAACATTTACGGAAGACGATTCGAGCTGAACAGTTGCATCATCGACTTTCTTAACAAGATTCTTTGTATTTACCACCATATCGCTTGCAGAAGCCGCAAGTCCTTTAAATTCATCATTGCCTTTTGCGGTAACGGAAACGGTAAGATCTCCCTTGGCAACTTCATCAAGTCTGCCCGATATACGTTTAACGTTTGCTCTTATGCTGTTGGATATGAGCATCCCTATGGTCATTACCACAACGATCGCGATAAGGACCAGAACTATCGTAAGCGACCTTATCGAATTGGCTTGTTCGGTAACCGTCTTTAAGGGTACGAGCGCACATATCATGGAACCGGAAAGTGCACACGATGAGTAAAAGAAAAGATAACTCTTTCCTTCAATCTTTACTTCACTGTGTCCTGCGGTCTCACCCGCAGCAACCGCTTTTACGGCCTTATCGTAAAAATCCCTTCCGTAAAAGATCACATCGCCTTCCGGATAATTCTTCGTGCCGCTTTCGTGGTATATCTCACGACCGTTCATTGTAACCATTGCTATAACGGAACCCGGACCCAAGTCAACCTCGTCAAGAAACTCCTGCATTGCTTTCTTGGAAATATCAATGACCACAATGCACTTATTGCTTGAACCCATCATCTGATAAGAAAGAATATATGATTCCGTAGGCGACAAAGAAAAAGCTTCATCGACAAGCGGATGTGAATCTATCCAGTTTACTATCTTTTTCCCGCTGTCGTCTGCCAGCATCGAATCCCTATATGCGGGAAATATTCCGTCTATTGAATTGGATTTGGTGGAAAACATCTTATCGGACGGATCAGTGATGATATGTATATTCTCAATAAAAGAATTGGTGGACTGGCTGGACATAAGGCTCGAACCCACCGCATCAATGGCGTACTTTCTTGCCAAAAGATCGTCTTTATAAAAACCCGATGTGAGTTTTCTTAAGTTCTCATCGAAAGCATATTTTGTGGTCTCGCCTCGTATAAACGACGATACAAGCTCCACATGTGCGGAAGCCATGTTGACGGATTCCATCGTGGAGGCCTCGTACTTTTCACGCATGCCTCTCTCCGCCGTACTGTATGCAGCCATACCGATGATCATCATAAAGATGACCGGTATCAAAATGCTGAATATCATCTTGGTGCGGATACTAACCCCGGGGACGGCAAATTTAAATTTGCCTGCATGTTTTCTTTTCATGGATAACCCTCCTCAAAAGTTTAAACTCCCCTTGTAAACAACAATTTAATTGTATCAGATTTGCGCGGATCCCGCCACAATTAATGCACTTCGTAAAATGCCATATTGCTTGTATTTTTTTCGTGCTTGCAAAGGTACATCACAGAGTCCGCTCTGCTGTACAATTGCTCGAACGTATCCTGCCCGTCGCCTTCGGTAAACACAGCCCCAAGGCTTACCGTGAGTTTTTCTCCGTTTAACTCTTCTATTATTACGGATGACAGTCGGTCGAAAAATCTTCTTATGACCGTCTGAGCGAGCTGTTTGTCCATGATCGACTTGGCAAATACGGCAAACTCATCGCCGCCGAGTCTCATGACGATATCGTCATCCCTGAATGATGCCTTTAATGTTTCGGCTATCGCTATAAGCGCTTTATCGCCTGCCTGATGTCCGTATGTATCGTTTATATTCTTGAAGTTATTGGCATCCACAAGGCAGAACATGCCCTGCACCCCGCTTTTAAGTTCTCTGATCGTAAGACTCTCGCCGCTTCCTCTGTTCCTGATACCCGTAAGCGCATCAGTCTCCGAAAGGACCGTAAGCTTATCTTCTATTTCCTTATTGGCTGTCATATCGGTAAGAGATGTTATTACAATGTTGCTTCCGTTCTTAAGCTGAAGCCGCCTTACGTCGGCTCTCGCATATATCTGCCTGCTCTTGTAATCCGCTGTGGAAAAATAGAATACCAGCTTCATGCCTTCTTTTACCACGCGTCTCAACAGCTCCGGCAATTCCTCTTTCTGATCCGATTCCATTCTCTCAAGGATAGCGGTATATGAACCGCCAACCTCTTTATATGTCATATAACCGAACATCTTTGCAGCCGCATCGTTTATAAATATGAGCTGACCCTTATCATCGGATGCCACGATACCGCCCGCCTGCATTCTGAGCATTTCGGCATATATTTCGTTTTTGTTTTCAAGGGCGACTTTTAATGCCTCCTGATATTCAATTTCTTTTCTTTTACCTTCATCTATATCCAAAACTGCGTGCAAAACCTTGGTGGGTTCACCCACGGTATCCTCTTCCATCCTGGTAAAAGTTGAAAGGCTCCAGCCTTCGTAACGGCTTATAAATTCGTGGCTTATACTGGTTTTGTCTTTAAGGCGTTCACGTAATGTACCAAGATCCACAAATTCCAGTATCTCTTCTTCCATTTCCGGAATGGCAACCGCTTCCATCGCACGTCTTATCTGCATATCCGCACCTTCATCCTGCAATACAAACCGTTCCACATAGTGAGGTGAACGGATTTCCGTAACCGTATTGTTTACAAGATCGATAACGTGAATGGATACATATGCTTCCGCAAGCGCTGACAGTGCCCTGAATGATTCCCTCGACTCCGTCATGTAATAATCGGACTTGTCCGAAAGCCTTTTTTCTCTCTCTGTCGTGATATTTCCTATAAAAACGATAAGCGCGCTTATCATAAGGCTTGCCGAATAGATCGGTGCTATCACAAAAAACAGCTGAGCGATGCCGAAGCCCAAAAGCACGATAAGATAAGTAAGCACAACTTTATAACGGCTCTTTTTGAAAGCATCGTTTTCGGCCGAAAGCCTTACCAGTGTTCTTGCCAAAGCTGCAAGCACATAGAATAGTTCCATGGCAAACAGAGCCATTCGAACGGGGCCGACATGAAACTCCATATCGCCCGATATATAAAACAGTAATCCCGTCGTATAATTTATATACAATAAAGCCACACCCGCAACAACCGGAATGAAGACCAGCAGCTTCATAAAAAGGGAATCTTTAAATTCAAGATATGCCGAAGTATACATATACCAGCCTATTGCCATGGCAAGTGCAAAGATGTGATATATATATGTAAATACGCTCAAAGCAACACTGTTCGCCGGCATCAGGCGAAAGTAGCACAGGCCCCACAAAAGATCGATCATACAGAACAGTATTGAGATCACAAGCACCGCATTAAAATACCGCGATAACTTGTCCGCAACCTTAAGCGACAGATGCTGCCTTAACAAAATGGCCAAAGTGATTATGAAAATTGATAAAGAAAACGTATATAAATCCGCTGTCATAACTCTCCCACACGGAAAGGATCATTCGCCCTTACCGTTTAAATAGTCTTCCGCAAGTTTGATAAGCGTCTCATCTTTTAACGAATCAATGTCGACCGTGGGCTCATAATAGCCCGAAAAACTAAACATACTGATGCGTCCGTCTTTGAAGATACCTAAATATACAGGTTCCCGCTCCGAAATTCTTATATCATATGCGGGAAGATCATTCAAGCATACGGTATAACTGTCATCATATAAATATTCCCCTGTCTCAAGCCTTTTGAGCACAAAATTCCCAAGTCCCGTACCGAGATCGTAACTGTTATTCGGCTCATCGTCATGATAACTGTATCCGTCCGCAATGTTTCCTACGATAAAATGTGTATTTTCCGTTATTTTGCTTCCGTCCACATATGCTTCATTCAAAAGATCGAGAAAAGCCGGGTCTTCCATAAGAGAATGATCGTTAAGTTCGATAAATATCCACGATGTGGAAAAATCGGAAAAAGCCTTTGTCCTTAAAACATACTTTGAAAGGCCGTTAAAGTCCTTCATGCCCGAATAATATAAGTCCGTAGCCTTAAATCTTTCAAGAACATACGATCTGAATCTTGAAAGATCCTCCGAAGGATCACGAAGCGTTGCGTCGGGCCATCTTTGCGCTTCTCGGATATATGCACCCGAATAGAAAATATCTGCCTCGTATTCATCGAGGATAAGATTTACATTTTCATCCGACCATGCGGTATCCCTTAACTCAAAATAGCGTTTTGAAACTTTTTCGAATATATCCGTATCGCCGTTTAAAATGATCTGCTCAAGCGGACCGTATAAGGATATAAAATTATCCGTCGGTGAGTAATGATCCGGGACAATAAAATTAATGTCGCCGTCCGCTATCCAGGTGTTGCCCCAGGTGATATCCATATCCCACGGTACATAGAGTACGGAAAGCTTTTTTTCTTTTTCCCTGACAGCAATATAGGTGTTTTTTATAAGATCGTCCCTTACACTGTCATAGCCCTGGATGAGATTGTAAAAAATGTATATGTCGATCGCATTGTTTACATCGATAAGATCGATCATCTTATCGGAATCATGCGCATTATCCGAAAGATAAAAGTAATACTTATAAAGAAGCTGCCACTCGGACATATCTGTCTTAGTATCGCCCTTGCCGTTTGTCCATACGCCGAACTCACCTGTATAACCCTGTGAAACAAGTCTGTTATCGGTCTTGCACTCGTATCCCGGAAATCCTCCCCAGACATTCATGCCAAGCAGTTCTTCGCTGTCCCATCCCTGCTTTTTGTATAAAGCTTCCTTCCTAAAGTCGCCCGAAAGGTTTAACTGCTTTTCATCGATGGGATAACCGAGCGCATACATTCCCATGTATTCACCGTTTAAAAGCACCTCGGTGTATTTATACTCCATTCCCGCGGTCACGCCCCAGGAATTGTCTTTTGCACAGCCTTCATACCAAAGCTTTTGCGAAAAAACGTCCCTTACCTTATCCTGATCGTTATAAAGTGCATAAAGTATCCAGTCCTCATCAACACGCATTCCAAGAAGCGAAGTATGGTTCTTGTCGCCGTTTCTGTCAAGAAGGTTTATCTTAAGCGACTTTTTGGGATAAAAAAGCGTGGATGCGCCGCGATATCTGATCGTGCCATCGGACTCTGTGATCCTGTTCTCAACACCTTTCCGGTTATCGTAAAGATAAAGATGCATTTTGGCGCCGTCGCCGTCAAGATCTCCGTCGTAAGTGATATTTATGAGTGGAAGTGTTGTTAATGCAAGATCTACTCTTTTATACGATAAGTCGCTGTATATGATCATCGGCAAAGTCTCCGCCTTCGCGATCATATCCTCTTTGATATCCCCGGCGATCAGAAATCTTATTCCTTCTTCAAGAACCTTGGTGCGCGGATCAAACGCTTTTTTATCGTCTTCGTTCAGCGAATAATAATAGACCGAATTGACCGAATCAAACAAAAGACGCTCACCGTTAAATACGATCGTCGCCGAAAGATTTGGATCTTCTTCCCTGTCTTCGATTATTTTTTCAAGATCACTTTGATCCTTTGTCCTTAACGATAACTTTTCTCCGCGCGGGGCAAACGCATAGATAAGGGTTGCCGCTACGGTAAGAAAAATAAGGATAAGGACAAAAACCGTGCTTTTTTTACTCATATGCTAAAATCCGAAATAGATAAAGGAGCTTTGTCCGAAAGCGCCTTCCGTTATGATCAACAATACAAATGCAAAATACAATATCCACCTCTGTACAAGGGATCTTTTTGTAACCGCCTTTTGAACGTCTTTTCCCGCATAGATCTTAAAATCGGCATATATCTGAAGCGCGAACATCAAAAGGACTGCCAAAAGGGCATCAAATCCGCCGAAACTTGCAAACGCTTCGTCATAAAGCGATTTAAGACCCCCGATAAATGAGCTTTGCACAAACATTCTGCTTATCATATAAAACGATGCGTTAAGGCTCTTTGCGTTAAAGAATATCATACCGAAGCTGTACAAAAGAACCGTCCTTACAACCCTGAATATGTTGAAAAGAACGCTTTCCTCTTTTATGTGAAGTGTATTCTTTAACTTTTTGAACAAAGGCTCAAATACCTGTCCGAGCACGATGATAAGCCAGAACCAAAGCCCTTCGCCGATCACATATTTCCATGAATTTCCATGCCATAAGCCCATCAAAAACCAAACCGCGAGCATTGCGATGTAAGAAGGAATCTTCTTACCCTGCTTGCCGAGTCGCTTTTTGCATTTTACCGCCATGTCGGAAAAAACATCTGTTTTAAGGATCGGATACATTATGTATGATTTAAGCCAGGCACCGAGTGTTATGTGCCAGCGCTGCCAGAATTCCTGTATGCTTCTTGAAAGAAAAGGAGCTTTGAAATTCTCAGTAAGCTCTATGCCGAATGAAAGCGAAACACCCAGCACTATGTCCATGCAGCCGCTGAAATCAAAGTAAAGCTGTATGATAAACAAGACTGCGGCAATAACTACCCAGATTCCCGAATAAGTGTCGGGATCCGAAAAGAGCACCGATACAAAAACCGCCAGCCTGTCTGCAACGATCACCTTTTTTGCTATACCGAAAGCACATCTTCGCATACCTCTTGTTACTTTTTCGTAATCAAAAGAATGCTCCCTAAAAAACTGCGGGGCAAGCTCGGAATGCCTGCTTATGGGACCGGAGATCATCTGCGGAAAATATGAGGTAAACAAAAGAAGCTTAAGCGGGTTCTTTTCCCTTTCCGTCACCCCCCAGTAATTGTCCAGCAGATAAGCTATGATCTGGAGTGTATAGAAACTTATCGCAAGCGATGCATACCACTTAACGTTTTTTAAAGCTTCACCGCCGCTTCTTTCCCTTATGAAACTTACCGTGTTAATGGCAAGATTTGTGTACTTTAAAACAGCCAGAAGGCCCGCATTCAATACTATCGTAAGTACAAGGACCGGTTTTTTGCCCTTATCGCGCTTTTCAAAATACAAAGTGGCAAAGTATACCGAAATTACGGAAACAAGTAGGTATGCGAACGTATAGGCAACCGAATTCAGAAAATAGAATATAAGGCTGTCCGCTAACAGCACCCACCACTGAAAACGCCTCGGCACAATATAGTATATGACTATGCTTACGGCGGTAAACGCCAGAAATCCCACAGATGTTACGCCCATCGGTAATTACAGTTTGGCAAGGATATTGTCCGCCATTTCTCCCACGTTTTTAAACTTGTTGACTTCGCCCATATTGAACTTGATCGAAAACTTCTTTTCGATCGCCACGATAAGGTTTATGTGTTCAAGACTGTCCCAATCCTCTATATCGTCTGCTGTTGTATGATCGTCCACACAGATGCTCTCATCGTCGAAAACATCCTTAAAAACCTCGTTAAGTTCTTCGTATAACTTTTCTCTTGTCATTTATTCCTCCACACAGATAACGGTGTTCTTATCCTTGTGATCTTTTACGGATAGTTCCCAAGAGGTGCTCATATCGGATTCCTCTTTGATCTTTTTAAATCCTAGGGTGGCGTAAAAATCTTTGACCATTGCGTTCTTAGCCGTAGGATAATAATGCCCCAAAAACTTATCTATGCCTTTTTCTTTTGCCCTTTTTACAAGAGTATCAAGCATAGCGTATTCCATATCACGCTTTAACACCCTGCAGCTCATTAGCCATAACTCTATATCAAGCGCATCCCCGATGATATGCCCTATGACTACCGATACGACACCGTTGTCTCCGAACTTGTCCGTAAGCTTACCGTAAAGGGTAATATACGTATCGTCTGCCGAGACCTTTTCGATCTCGTCCTGTGTCATACGCTTTGTTGTTAAGTTGAACTGATTACTCTTATTTGTAAGCTGCGCGATCCTGGCCATATAAACCGGTTCAAAAGCCTTTATATCGGCTTTCATCGAAAGCGAAATAAGATAGTCGTGATAATCGGTAAAAGAAGCGGCTTCCTGCGCCCTTTTGGCATTATCCTCATACATCTTTTTCCTCTTTTTATCATCTTCCGAGATCGAGGTTGCCTCGAAATAACCCGCGCGGTCTATGGCTGTCACAAAATGCGAGATGTCATCGGTTTCTATCTCGGGTGCGGAGACGTTTCCGAAAGACGATCTTACTATATGGCGTTCAGCCGGGTTATCATCCACGAATACAAGACTTTCGGGAAGAAGGCTGAGCGAATCCGCTATCTCCTTAAAGTTTTTGTCTTTGGGCTCCCAGTTGGCCTTTATCACTATAAAATCGTCTTTTTTAAGCACACTGTCGGGATGATCAAGCCCTAACAGCGCATTTTCTTCATCGTTCTTTGAATCGATGTTCAATATTATCCCAAGGTCTTCATGGGCTTTTAAATACTTTTGAAACTCGGTATATGCCTGCCCTTCGGATTCTTCCGGGCCGATCACTATATTCTCCGCTCCGTCGTCTCCGATGACCCCGCCCCACAGTGTATTGTCAAGATCGAGCACAAATCCTTTTTTGTTTTTTCCGAATATCGACTTTATGATATTTGCAACGTTAAAAGAAAGATACGGGACAGCCTTAACGTTAAGCGCATATTTGTACATATGCCAGTAAAAAGGATCCGACCATTCTTTAAGTCCGTAATCCGCGGAAATATAGTTTATGTCGCAGATATGAAAATCTTCATGCTCTCTTGCGTATTCGTAAAGATTTGCATTAAGTCTTGATAAAAAATTAACCCTCCCGTGGATATCGTACGCATCACGGTTACCGAGAAGCCTAAAATACGGCATTTCAAAATTATTCTGTATTATCGGGCAGTTATAGCGTTCTTTTAACGATCTCCATACAGCCATATACTTGTCCGTCTCACGCTTTAAGAGCATGTCGACCGTATCGGAGTCATCGTTTAAAGAAGGATATGCATCTATATTTCTGTTTGAAGTGCACACATATATAATGTCGGGCTTAAACTTTATAAGCTCTTCATTGTCAAATACCGCATCGCGATAAAAAGCATTGTATTCGCTTTCGTAAAATTTAGCCGCGATCCCGTAATTTAAAAGAAACAATTCAAGGATCTGCTTTATATCCGAAGTGGTACCGCCGCCTAAGATCGCGATCCTTTTTTCCGTAAAAGAACCGGACTCCTCCAAAAGGCGCCTTTTTAAACTTTTTTTCTTGGATAAAATAAGGTCCGCATCAAACGGATATTCAAGTTCACGCATATCCATACCTTTCTGCATAACAATCCAAAATAGATTGTACCAAAATCGTCATGATAAATCTATACGAAAGTACCAAAGCTATGATACAATTATCGCCGAGGTAAAAAAACATGGCCATTGAACGAAGCGACATTCATCATTTTACATATTTTCTGTACGGTGAGGCATTTTACGGAAGTCATAAGGGATTAAGATACCGGATAGGGATCGAGCCCTTGGATAACGTTTTTTACAAAAAACCGGAAGAAAGAGAAGGTTATCTGATACGTGCCTATGCCTGGCCCGAGCCTTTTAATTTCAACACTTCAAAAGATAAAGTCTTTAAGGATTTTCCTTTTTCCGAAGAAGGCGTGTGCGAAGCCGTCGACTGGCTCAACGAACAATATAACGAATTGGTAAGATAAAAAAGAGGAAGGGACCGAACGGTCCCTTCCCTTTTGTGTGTGGCTTCCGGGGTTATCCCGGCTTATGATGAAAAAGAGATTTATTTTACGATTTTGTATCAGCCTTTGGAGATCATCTTACCGCCACGCTTCGAAACAACGTCGAAGATTACGGCTGCAAGTAATACAAGACCTTTAACAACCTTCTGCATGTTCTGGTCAACACCCATAAGAGACATACCAAGGTTGATGATACCCATGAGAACCGCACCTACGATAACTCCGGGAACCGTTCCGATACCGCCGTATGCCGAAGCACCACCGATGAAACAGGAACCGATCGCATCCATCTCATAGTTCTGGCCGTATGTGGGCTGAGCGGATGTAAGTCTTGCGATCGTGACCATACCTGCAAGGGCTGAAAGAAGTCCCATGTTGGTGTATGCAAGGAAGTAAACCTTGTTGGTATTGATACCGGAAAGCTTTGTAGCCTTTTCGTTACCGCCCACTGCGTAGAAGTAACGACCGGTCTTTGTATTGGATGTAATATATCCGTATACGAGTACTACGATAAGTACCCAGATGAGCACTGTCGGGATACCCTTGTGCTGTGAAAGTCTGAAGAAGAAAGCGAGTATAACTGCCGCGATCAGGATCGTCTTTGTCCAGAATATCGCTGCACCTTCAACTTCAAAATTCTTTTTGGTCCTTTCGGCTCTTGTTTTGATCTGCATTCCAAGGAAAATCGCAGCGCCGATGGCACCAACCAGCATACATGTTCCGTTAAATCCGGGGATACCGAATATATCGGGGATATAGCAGTTTGCTCCGCCGCCGAATACGTTTACGAATGTTGTGCATTCCTTGATGGAAACCGTAAGGCCGTCAAGAACTACGTTACTTAAACCTCTGAATATAAGCATACCTGCCAAAGTTACGATGAAAGGAGGTATTCTTACAAATGCGATCCAGAATGCCTGGAAAGCACCGATCGCGGTACCGAGTGCAAACATGCAAAGCACGGTCACGATAAAGGGAACATGGAACTTTGTCATTAAGACAGCTCCCACTGCACCGGTGAAACATACGACCGATCCGACGGAAAGATCGATGTTACCACCTGTTAAAATACAAAGCAACATACCTGTTGCAAGAATAAACACATATGCGTTCTGGGAGATCAAACTCGATACGTTCATTGGAAGTAATATGCTTCCGCCGGTACATACAGCAAAGAATCCCAGTACAAGAATAAGTACGATTATCATCGTATACTTTTTGGCAAAATCAAGCGCTTTTGTTCTGTCCATATCTATCACTCCTTCCTAGTCCTACGCGGTTCTTATAATGTGTGACATTATAGCTTCCTGCGTAGCTTCTTTGCCGTCAAGTTCCGCTACCATCTTACCTTCGTTCATGACGTAAATTCTGTCGCACATACCTAAAATCTCCGGCATTTCCGAAGATATCATTATTACGGATTTGCCCATGCTTACAAGATCGTTCATTATGCAGTATATCTCGTATTTGGCACCTACATCGATACCTCTTGTGGGCTCATCGAGTATAAGAATATCGGGATCCGCAAACATCCATTTTGCAAGCAATACTTTCTGCTGGTTACCACCCGATAAGTTACCTACATTCTGTTCAACGGTAGGACATTTGATATTCAGTTTCTGTCTGTATTCGACAGCTGCCTGATATTCCCTGTCCTTGTCTATGATACCTTTTTTACTTACGGCGTTGAGATTTGAAAGAGTCGTATTGATCTTTATGGGATTTGAAAGAATAAGACCGTTACCCTTTCTGTCCTCGGTTACATATGCAAGTTTATGTTTGATCGCCGCTTCGACAGTGTCGAGATGTACCTGCTGTCCGTCGATATAGATCTCACCGGTTATATTCTCGCCGTAGCTCTTTCCGAATACGCTCATCGCAAGCTCGGTGCGTCCTGCACCCATAAGACCGGAGATACCCACTATCTCACCTTTTCTTACATACATGCTTACGTCATCGACAACTTTTCTCTCCGAATAAAGCGGATGATAAGCGCTCCAGTTTTTGATCTCCATCTTCACATCGCCGATGTTGGATGTTCTCTTAGGGAAACGATCGGATATCTCACGACCTACCATACCCTTTATGATACGACCTTCCGAAATATCATCCGTTCTCTTGTCGAGTGTCTCGATCGTACAGCCGTCACGTATGACGGTAATCTTGTCCGCTACATAAGAAACTTCGTTAAGCTTATGTGAAATGATAATGGAAGTCATTCCGTTTTCTTTGAATTTAAGAAGCAGATTTAAGAGTGCTCTTGAATCTTCTTCGTTAAGAGAAGCTGTGGGCTCATCAAGAATAAGAAGTTTTGCGTTCTTTGCGAGAGCTTTCGCTATTTCGACAAGCTGCTGCTTGCCGACGCCTATATCTTTAATCAGAACCTGCGGGGATTCATTAAGACCTACCATATCAAGGTATTTCTTTGCAAGTTCATTCGTTTCATTCCAATTGATCTTTAAATTTGTACCACGTTCATTACCCAGAAACATATTCTCGGCGATAGTCATATAAGGTACGAGTGCAAGTTCCTGGTGGATAATTACTATACCCTTATGTTCGCTATCCTTAATGGTGTTGAATTTACACACTTCATCCCTGTATACTATGTCACCTTCGTAGGTCCCGTAAGGATAGATACCGCTTAATACATTCATCAAAGTGGACTTTCCGGCTCCGTTCTCACCTACAAGAGCGTGGATCTCGCCGTCTTCCACTTCCAGGCACACATTATCGAGTGCCTTGACGCCGGGGAATGTTTTGGTTATATTTCTCATTTCCAGTATATTACCAGCCAACTTTATTCCTCCCTTGTATATACTCTCATATATACCTTTACTTAAACACAGGCGGGTTTTGCCCCGCCTGCGTCTTGTTTTTAAATCTTACTGAAGCTGATCTGCGGTATAGTAACCGGAGTCGATCAATAATTCCTTGTAATTGTTAACATCAGCAAATACGGGCTCGCAAAGGTATGAAGGAATGATACCTGTACCATTGTCATATGTCTCCTTATCGTTAACGGGAGCCTCGCCACCCTTCATAAGAGCATCAACCATTTCTACGGTCTTAGCTGCAAGAGTACGGGTATCCTTAAAGATAGACATTGCCTGCTTACCTGCGATCATGTTCTTTACGTTAGCGATATCGCAGTCCTGACCGGTGATGATGGGCCAGTTGTCGTGATTTCCTGCATAGTTAGCTTCAAGAGAGTTTGTAACACCCATAGCGGTTGAGTCGTTCGATGCAAGAACAGCGTCAAGCTTTGTACCGTCAGCATAGTTAGCGGAGATGATAGCATCGAATCTGTTCTGAGCGTTCTCTGTTGACCAGCTCTGTGTAGCAACGGTATCGAAATCAACCTGGCCTGACTTAACAACGAGCTGACCATTGTCGATGTACTTCTGAAGAACATCCATAGCGCCGCCGAAGAAGAATCTTGCGTTGTTGTCACCGGGGTCACCTGTGATCAATTCGATATTGAAGGGGCCTGCGCCGCTTGCAAGACCGAGTTCCTGCTCGATGTACTGACCCTGCTTTGTACCTACCATGTAGTTATCGAATGTAGCATAGTAAGAAACTGCATCGGAGTTCATGATAAGACGGTCATAAGCGATAACGGGAATGTTCTTTTCCTTTGCCTGTGCAAGAACTGTTCCGAGTGAGTCGCCTTCAACTGCTGCGATAACAAGAACCTTGCAACCTGAGTTGATCATGTTCTCGATCTGAGAAACCTGGGTTTCTACGATGTTATCTGCGTACTGAAGGTCTACGGTGTAACCTGCTGCTTCAAGAAGCTTCTTCATGTTCTCACCATCCTGGTTCCATCTCTGAAGAGACTTGGTGGGCATTGATACACCGACCTTGTTGGCACTTCCGCCTGCGCCGCAACCGGTAAGCATTGTAGCTACCATTGCAACCGCAAGTAATAAACTTAAAAGTTTTTTCATAATATTTCCTCCCTTTTTCTAGGATAGTTTTTTGGTACACATACACTGTAACATCATTAACGGGGAATTAATTTTTATCAATCTTTAAATTTTTTTGTACCTTAATGGGTAAAATATTTGTGACTAATAAATTATTGTCATTGTATTTTTTTAGGTACAAAAAAATACCCGCCCCGCATGTCGGGACAGGTATTTTCTATTTTTCCGGTGCGTACAGATACACATCTTCCTTTAAGTGAAATCCGCTGTTTACGATGACTTCGTCCATATTTTCCGCGGTAACGGCTATCGGAGTCAGACCGATGTAAGATATTGCGTAAGTACCGTCATTTATTGTCGTGACATCATCACCGGTTATCTCTTCACCCTTGGCAAGGCTTATCGCACATTCCGCTGCACGCTTCGCAAGCTTTTCAACGGGCTTGTATACCGTCATTGTCTGTGTGCCTTCAATTATCCTCTGACAGGCTTCAAGATCCGCATCCTGGCCGACGACAGGTATCTCTCCCGCAAGACGCTTCTCGGAAAGGGCTCTTATGACCTGTCCGGCAAGGTTATCGTTTCCGCACATTATCGCATTGACTTCTGATACGATATCTTCATGCTCATATATGTATTCACCCGCAAGCTCCGCTCTCCAGCCGTCGCAATGGATCGAATCGACTATTTCCATATCGTTCTTTTCGCAGACCGACTTAAAACCCGATTCGACAAGCGGTACATTGTTGTCGGTGGGTGACCCTCCCAGCATAAGAACCTTTCCGCCTGCGGCGCCGTTTTTTGAAAGAGCTTCCGCCATAAGCGTGCCTACCATCACATTATCGAACGTAATGTATAGATCGGCATCCGAATTTGTGACCAGCCGGTCGTAGGCAATTATCTTTATGCCTGCATCCTTTGCCTTTGCTACGGTCTCTTTAAGCGAATCCGAATCGATACATATGATAACGATCACATCCACGCCTTTTTTGACAAAATATTCTATCTGTTCCTTTTGCTTGTCGACATCGCCGTTTGCGTTCTGTACATTTACGGTCGCGCCGAGTTCTTTTGCCGTAGATACGAATACATCCCTGTCTCTCTGCCATCTTTCGATAACAAACGAATCAAAACTCATTCCTATCTCTATTTTGTCTTCGCTTTCCTGTCCGGGTTTTGCCGTTATATCCTGAGGCTTTCCACAGGCCGACAAAACAAGAAAAGCCGACAAAACAAGAGCAGCTAACTTTCTTTTCACCTATTTACCCTCTCTGTACTCCGTTGGAGTGACTCCCACATTCTTTTTAAAGGACTTACTGAAATAATTGGGATCGGAATACCCGGACATTGAGCAGATCTCCTTCATGGAATACTGCGTGGTGCTCAGTAACTCCTTTGCCTTCTCGATCCTTAACCTCGTAAGATAATCGATGAAGTTCTCCCCCGTACCTTCTTTGAATATCCTGCTTAAATAGTAAGAACTTATATTAACCTCTCTGGATACATCCTCAAGAGTTATGTTCTTTGTGTAATTGGCTTCAATATATGCTTTTGAAGCCTGTATCGCATCGTTTGAACTTTCTTCCTTCTTATTGGAAATATTCCTGCACGAAAAGATTATCCTGTCGGCAAACCATTCCCATAATCCGTCCATATCGGAAAGACCCATGAGTGTGGGCAGGTAATCGCGTCTGTCCGATATGTTGTACGTCATACCGCCGCTTTCATAGGATATATGTTCGGCCCAAAGAGCAAACTCAAGGACCTTAAGTCTTACGTCCATGATATCCTTTGTTCGTATGAATTCAAAATAATCCTTTGCCGCACTGACTGCCGCATCGGTTCTGCCCTTTTCGACCTCTTCAAAGAGCTTGTTCTCAAGATCGATCGGGTAGTTATCGGAGTATTCGCAGCCGATCGGAAGGTCGTCGGCATGGGCAACGGTATTGGTGGTCATGACAAGTGCGTTAAGCGCATCCCTGTATGACTTTTCCATATTGTAGATCTCGCCGGCCTTTCCCATTCCTATCCTGAACACGATATCGGTCTTGGCCTTTAACCTGTGTGCAAGCTCCCTGGCCTTGGTGATCGCTTCCACACGCTCGTTGTAGTCGAATTCTCCGTCTTTTAACGGTATTAAGACGGCTATCTTATTGCCCATTACGGAGCCGACTATACCGTTAAAATAGTCCTTTATATAGTCTCTTATCTCCCGGTAATGCTGCTGAAGTCTTACACCCGACCCCACCGCATTGGTCATATGGTTTCCTTCTTTTGCATCACCCGAAACAAGTACCATCATATACCCGTAATCGTCGCGGATATCGAGCATGGTCTTGTAGTTTTCTATATCTTCATCGAAATATTCATGGAAAAGGATATTGTAGATAAGACCGTTTTCGAGGATCGGAACTACGGTCTCGAGTTTTTCTTTTACCATAAGATCGTTGGATCTTCTCAGTTTTTCCTCGTCCACGATGGCCATGGCATTTTTGATGGCATTGATCATCTTGTTCTTTTCCATGGGCTTGGTGATATATTCAATGGCACCCAGCGTGATCGCTTCTTTGGCGTAATCGAACTTATCGTAAGCGGACATAACGATAAAGATGATATTATCGTTGCTCTTCCTTATCTCGCGCATGGCATCGATACCGTTTATTCCGGGCATCTGAATGTCCATTATCGCGATATCCGGATGGAAAGTTTCCGCAAGCTCGATAACGCTCCTGCCGGTCTTTGCGTATTCAATACGGCATTCATCGCCGAACTCCTTCTGGATTATGAACTTTAGTGAATCGATCACTATGCCTTCGTCGTCAGCAAGCATCACTTTATACATCGTAAGTCTCCCTCACGTCATTGTTAAGGTAAATGACAAACCTTGAGCCCTTGCCAGGGCCTTCGCTTTCGATACTAAGTACGTCATCGCTTCCCACAAAGAGTTTAAGACGAGCCATAACGTTATCCATTCCGATACCGTTTGAATCCTTCTTTTCGCCCTTTAAAGATCTTCCGTTAAGCAGAGCATCGATCGTCTCTTCGTCCATACCCGCGCCGTTATCTTCTATACTTATACATGCATAGTCGTCTATGCCGTATACACGCATCTTTATGACTCCCTTGCCCATCATATCGCGTATACCGTGGTTGACACAGTTTTCGACAATTGGCTGAAGTATCATACTGGGCATCTTAACATCCAGAAGCGAACTGTCTATCGACTTCTCGTAGTGGATCTCACCCGAAAAACGTACATTCAATATGTAAATATAATAATCCACAAGTTCAAGTTCTTCGCCTATGGTAACAGTCTCAGAACCTTTTTTGACATTATATCTGAAAAACTCGGCCATGACCTGCACGTATTCGTAGGTCCTGTCGGCTCCCTCCATCATTGCAAGCTGAGCTCCGGCATTTAAGGTGTTAAAAAGAAAATGAGGATTGATCTGTGCCTGAAGATACTTAAGCTGAGCGTCCTTTAAGTGAGTCTCCATCATGAGTTCTTTTTCTTTTAACTTCTGCTCTGTCTCCGCATTTTCGCGAACCTGCCTGATATAATTCTGGATACTTACGACCATCTGGTTAAATGCGGTCGTAACGACTCCGATCTCATCACGCGACCAGACCGTAAGGGGTTCGATATCAAAATTACCCTTTGCAACCTCGTCGGCCATGCCGGTAAGCGATCGTAACGGCCTTATTATTCCCGCGGTAAGTCTTAATATAAGCAAGACATTTACCACGATAACGGCAATAAGGATGATATTTCCTATGGTCTCAAAAGTCCTTAATGCAGATACCATTTCACGATAGTTCTCGGAATTTTCTTTGAACTGCTCATTGTTAAGACTGTAGATATAGGTATTTATATAGCCGTAGAGCTTTGTGGCCTCCTCATAACGCGTCCTGTATTTTTCGACATTTCTGCCTCGCTTGGCTTCAATGGTCTGGCCTACTTCGTCTAAGTAAACTTCCGACATGTTCCTTATGGAGAACTCCATCCTGTCAAGCGTCTTGCCGGTAACGGTCTCGGAAAGACCGGCGGTCAGTTCCGAATATTCCTGAGCGATCTTATAATAATTTTCAAGCGAATCGCTCGTCTTTGCATTTAAGTATTCCGTCATACTGTCCTGCACCGACTTAAGCGATGCGGAAAGCTCGTTTAACTGGATATTGGCCTGATAAACGGTATCGATCTTTGCGGACATGTTGTTTATGCCGGCCAAAAGAACTATATTGATCGAGAATACAAAAAGGTTGACCACAAGCGACATAACGGTCATCTTAACCTGAACGGACAGATTTTTGATTTTATTCTTCATCTTCTTCTCTGTCCTCCATGTATTCGGTGACATTTCGCTTGTTTATAAGTGAAATGTCGGTCGTAAAATACTGGCTTGTGTAACCGTATTCAAAATATTCCGAAAGCGCATCGATGCTGAACTGCCCCATCTGATCAGTATCAACCGAAACAGTAGCATAGATAACGTTTCTGTCTATACCCTTTAAAATGGTCTCGGAATCATAATATCCCAATATATTTACAAGACCTACTTCATTGTAATCGACCACTTCCTGATATGTACTCGTGGTATCGATCTCATTTAAGCATACCACTATGTCCGGAAGTTCTTCGCGACCCTTCACAAGAAGATTTCTCACTGATTCTTCTACCGAAAACTCATTTGTGGAATCGACGGAATACATGGAAACCTCGATCGGAGGATGTTGGGCCTTACCGGAACCCGGTTCCGTCTCGATGGCTTCCTGAATGGCACCGAACAAAACGTTCTGACCCGTATCTACCGCATAAGCATCCGTAAGAACGACAACTCTTATCTTGCCTTTTGAGAAAGACTTTTCGGCCGAAAGGCTTAAAATAAGCCCGCCGTACAGCTTGCCCAGATTGTAATTGTTTATGCCCACAAAGCTTAAACGATCGGAATTTGAATTGTCCGAATAAACGGTCACAACACTTATTCCCGCATCATTGGCCTTATTTATAAGCCTTGTCATCTCTTCGCTTTCATCGGCCTCTATGATGATGCCGTCAACGCCCGATGCGATCGCGATCTCGGTAAGTTCGTATATATCATAATCCTTCGAAAGATTTTCCGACATCATCTCCACATATGCATTCTGTTCTTTTGCCGATGCAAGTGCGGACTTATAGACAGACTGCCAGAACGATGAATCGGAATCGTCGGTGATCATCGCATAATATCTTTCGTATTCCGTATTTTCCTCTTGTGCGCCGAGTCTTGTGCTGAAAGAAATATAATAGAAAATAAGCAGTACCGTAAGTACCGCGAGAATACCCGTTATTACCCATATACTTAAGGAACTTAACCGTAGCCGCCCGTTTTTCAAATATAGCCTCCGAAATGAACACTGTAATATTAAAATAACACAAAAACCCCGTGAGTAACAATCATGTTCTCACGGGGAATTTGTAAGTAACTTCGACTTATCCTTTAAAATTTTGTAAGAGAGGCTATTTGAGCCACAAGCATCTTATCGAAGTCATCCTTTGATCCGTTTTCTTTCTTTTTGCTTTGAACTTCGTCCTTAGGTCTTTCCTTAAGGGTGTTCTTTACGGGTGCCAGAATAAATAATTCGGGCCGGTCATACAAAACACTACGCATACTTTACCCTCCTTGCCAATGAAAGTAATCAGTTAACTGATGCAATCCCTTGCTACATATTGTTTCTCAATGTATATATCGACCACTATATATAGTATCTTTAGCCCAAAAATGAAAATTATCAAATAATTAAACCGGGCTTATAAAGAGCACATATTCAGGCAAATTCTATCGAAACGGCGCTGAAATCGGCTTCAGCCGCGCCGTACACGGTCTTGTTTCCTTTTGGAAGATCGACGTTATGATTTTTCAAGAACTCGGAAAGGCTGACGGAATTTTTAAACCTGTGATATACGAGCAGCGTTCTTTTTCCGTACTCTCTTATCACGAGCTGACCGCCTTCGGGATCGTTATAGTATTTCGGTTCTGCGATCCTTAACTTAAGCGTTCCGTTCTTGATCACGTCCGCAACTTTTTTATAGAAAGAAATGCCCTCATCGACTATAGCCCACTGCTCATCCGACATATCGTAGACATCGCCGGAAAGCCCCATACGGCCGAACAGAGTCGCACACATGGAATAGTGAAGCCTGTCGATCGAGTCGGAAGCGCGAAGCACCGACCATATCTGATTCTGGTCGGGACGCACAAGATATAAAAGGTTAGCCGCGATAAGCGGGATGGATACTATCTCGTGAGCATCGGAAAAGCTTGCCATAGATGAGATTTCCATCATTGAAGGCTCAAGCCTGTGCCCGCCGCTTGAACAGTTTTCGATCACAAGATCCGGGATCTCTGTGCGCATAAGTTTAAAGAACTCCTGGGTTTTAAGGATCTTCCTTCGAAGATTCTCACCCATTCCGTCGGGACCGTCGCAGCCTATGCCAAGGCTATCGTTGTAATCGACTTTTATATAACCGAAATCATTGTCTTTAAGCTGATCTATAACACTCTCTTTAAGGAAGTTCCATGCTTTTTCCTTTTCAAGATCCAAAAATCTCGCTCCGGCTATCGTAAGCGGGCTTCCGTCTTTTGAAAGAAGCATGTCTTCATCGTTAAAGATAGGACAGTGGTCGGAGATCGTCTCGAATTCATACCATATTCCGGGTATCATGCCCTTTGACCTTATATAGTCGGAAACAGGCTTTAAACCGTTGGGAAAGCGGTCTTTGTTGACTGTCCATTCGCCGCGGTGTTCCCACCAGTATGCACCCCTGTCAAGATACCAGCCGGAATCCATAACAAGATACTGAATGCCGTGACCGTACAGTTTATCCGCAAGACGCATCATCTTTCCCTCATCGGGATCGCCCCATGTGGCACAGTATTCGTTAAAAGAAACCCCCATTTTATCATCAACGGGGCTTACGTTCGGATGCTGCGACTTTACAAGTTTATCGCATGCTTCTTCCAAAGAATCGCCTTGCGCAAGCACAGCTTTAGGGGCATTGTAGGTCTCGCCCGGGTAAAGTTTCTTTGTCCAGTGCCCAAAATCCCTGTCCGCAAGACCTCCCGCAAGCGTCACCTTATCGTCTTTTCTTATTATCACTTCGATCTGCCAGGACGCCGGTGAATAGATCTGTACGGCGGTAAACCTGCCTGTCTTCGAATCTTCGATCGCGGCAAAAGGAAAATAACGTCTTACAGGCATGCTCCCCGTATTCCCGAATTTTTCAACTCTGTATGCCATATGATTCCATGCATGTTCCAGGTTTAAGTCGCAAAGTTCGTCAACCTTATGACGCCCCTCTGCCGACCAGAATGACGTAAAGCGGTGAAGCTTATCGCCCTCTATTTCCGAGATCACAAAAGTGTCGAGCATTTCAAGGGTAACGGGATCATTTCCTTTGTTTTCAACGCTTGTGCATATATGCAGAGCATCGGTAACTTCGTCCTTTGTTTTCTCAACGGTAAATATAAGCCCGTCTTCCGATTCGAGGACAGTTTCTTTTTCCGTATCCTTAACTGTCTTAAAGCGGTTCATCGACCTGTTGTTGAACATCGTAAGCCCGCAGGAATAGAAGCCTTCGTATTCGTCGTTTAAAAGCTTAAGCTGTGATGAGATCTTCATTCAGATATCCTTTCTCCTTATAAGTAATATGATAGCCCCGAATGCAAGAAGTAACGACGGGATCGAAAATATAATGTGCAGTCCCCTTATCGTCGCTTCACTCTGGCTTGCCGTGTCGGTAATGTTTATAAGCTCTATCCCGAGTCCCGAGAAGAACACGGCAAACGCCGATGACAGTTTGACCATGAGCGTCTGAAGAGATGAGACCATGCTGTTATCGCGTCTTCCGTTTTTCTTTTCCCCGTAATCCACGGCGTCCGCCACGAGAACGGTCGTGAGCACATATGCTGTCCCGTTGGCCGCCGCTATAAGACAACAGGGTAAAAGAATAAGCGCCATCGTATATCTCTCGACAGGGATCAAAAACACAAGACTGGTATAGCCTATAAGTGCCAAAGATATTCCAACGATAAAGATACGTCTGTTTGAAAAAAATTTGCGAAGCCATGTGTAAAAAAGCATCGGCAATAACTGCATGACCCCGATCACTGCCATAAACGGCGTATAAAGATCCGCCCTTGATATATCATAGTCAAAAACATATATGACAAGATTAACGGTCAGACTCGTTGCCGAGTAAAAAAGGATAATGATCAAAGAAACGACCATCGCCTTATCGTTTTTAAAAAGGGCCTTAAAGAGTTCGCCGAATGTAGGCAGGACACTGTCATCTTCTTTCGTGTCCGGAATGTGCAAAACCGTTATGATCGTAAGAGACACATACATAACGGCAATTACGACCGAAAGCCTTGAAAAGCCGCTTCTGTATGCCTCGCGTCCCACTCCGCTTCCAAGAAGCGATACAAAAAACATGGTAAAGACCGTCGGTACTCCGCTTCCTATTCCCGAAAACATTCTGGCAAAAACCGTCAGATCTTCTCTGATCTTTCCGGGTTTTGTGATAGCCGGTATGATCGACCAGTAAGGTATATCCGTAAGTGTATATGTGATCCCGCAGATAAGATACGTTATGACCACATAGGTTTTAACACCGCCCATGCTCAAAGCTTTCGGCACGGAAAACATTGCAACTATCACAAGTGCATTAAGTACCGCACCCGATAATATCCATGGTTTGTATTTACCGTGCTTTGACCTTGTCCTTGCGACCAAAACTCCCATGAAAGGATCGTTAAAAGCATCAAAAATGCGCATCGCCATAAGCATGGTGCCTATGAACGCTGCGCTTATTGATAAAACCGTATTGTAATAATACAAAGTATAGGATGCAACAAAAGTATAGGCAACGTTTTTACCGAAACCGCCCAGACCGTATGCTACTTTGCCCTTTGTATCCAATTCCATTAACCCAATACATCCTTACTGCTTAATATGGCGTATACTCCGTATTCAGTATAATTCATACGGCGTAAACTCCATATTCAGTATATTTCTTTTTCCGTCGGATGTATAGTCAAAATAAACCTTTATCACACCGAAGAACTCATCTTTTCCATAAGGACCGCATATGCCTTCGGTTGCCACAAGACAGTTTTTGCCGTCATATGTGCCGGCATCGATCTCCCAGATCCCCCACTCCATCGGATAACCGAACTCACAGCCCTCGGGAAACTCTTCATCACCGTACTTGCCGTTGTATACTCCTTCAAATTCGTGGAGCATGAATTCGTCGCCTTCTTCTTTAAACTGAGCGATCTGATCCTTAAAATACGATCCTATATCGACCGTTAAAGTATCCTCATATCCTTCAAGGGAAACTTCCATTTCATCTTTGGAAATCCTTATACCCTTAAACGGAAGTTTAACATTTAAGTAATCTTCTCCTTCGAAAAGAGGCTTATCTATCGCCGTCCATCCGTATGCATCCTGCTTAAGCACCGCAAATTCCACAAGCGGCATGGAATTAACCGACGGATAAAACGAAAAGAATATTTCTTCTTTGCCGTCACCGTCAAGATCGATATAAGACGATCCACCCGTTCCCATAACGTAAAGTACCGGCTCATCGTGCTTAAATATCGAGACTCCGTCAAGCATAAACTCAAGATGACCAAGCTGATACTCAACATATTCGTTGATACCGTCGCCGTCCATATCCCCAAGATCGTCCGAGTATACAGGCTCCGAATAATTATCTTCTTCGTAATATGTGCTTGTGTAACCGCCGTTTATTGCCTCTTGATCAGCAGATTTTTCGTTGGCTGCAAGCGGCATATCGCTCAACAACTCCGTTAAATAATTTCTGGCAGCGTCGTAATCCTTTGGAAAGACATTATTGCCCGTCGCTTTTATCTTCTCGCCGGTACCGAGCTCGATCACCAGTTCAAAGCCCGAGGACGGTTTACGATCGTCCTTGTCCATGTCAAAACCGTCCCACTCGCGAATGTTGTAATCATCCACCCAATCGGCAAGTTCATCCATTACGGAATCATCTATATCCCATTCTGTCATGGACTCACGT
This sequence comes from Lachnospiraceae bacterium, assembly GCA_016283275.1. Classification (GTDB taxonomy): domain Bacteria; phylum Bacillota; class Clostridia; order Lachnospirales; family Lachnospiraceae; genus UBA1258. Next base: position 51,373 of record JAEEMP010000061.1, on the reverse strand, counting down.
TCGTTGACATTGCCTTCAAGACATATACAATTACCGGAATTCCTGCGTTCTATAAGATATCCGTGCACAGGCGTATCCGACCATTCCTGCCACAAAAAAGACGTTATCTCGGTCGGAACATCCTTATATTCTGTTTTACCACCCTTAAACCCTGACGTTTCCGATGCGCCAAAGCCGCATCCCGACAAAAACAGTGCTGCAATGACCATTACAATACTGATTTTTCTCATTAAAATTCCCTCCGCTAATTATGATAGCACAGCGTCAATCATCTTTGCAGAGGGAAAACCTTAATTAAATCTTAACTTTAAAAGAAAAAACATTGTGTTCTTTTACGAACAGTTTATCTTAAAAGCCGGTTTTTCTTCCGGCACATCGTTAAGCTTTTGTATCCTGTTATAAATTGCCTCTAACTCATCCTCCGGAAACTTTTTAAAGCTTGCCTTGACCGTCTCTAAACTCATCCCGATCCTGCACATCGACTCTACCGCTCTTATATCCTGTTCCTGCATCTTTTAACCTCCATTGCTTATTATCCTTGCAAACTGATACAATGTCTCCTTGATCGCATTTCCTATCATAGAGGCAACATTTCCGCCCCACCTTGATACGGCCACGATCAGATCCCATCTTACGATTGCAAACAAAATGACAGTAAGAAGAAGGGCAAGATACAGCCAGGGATTGACCCTGCCCTGTTTAAATGCCATTTCCCGAAAGATCTGATCGTCGGATTTAATATCCGGGTTTTCTTTTCGGTTTTTCTTAAGCGTTTTTCTGAAATTTCTTATCTTCTTAGCATTCTCACGTTTCGGAGCGTTTTTGATATGCACAAAGATAAGAAGAGCTGCCAAAAGCACAACTATTGCCAGCATGATCAGTGTTGTGCGATTCGATAAATACGTTACGGTGTTCATTTTTTAGCCCAAGTATCTTTTTAAGTGATGTTTACTGCTCGCGCGTCAGTTCAAAGCGGTTGCCGGCATATATACGATCGCTGTCGGATCTTGTGACGATCATCTTTAGTGTGTCGCCTGACTTGCCTATCACCGCTTCAATGAGTTCGTCGTCCTCTTTTGTGGTGCCGCAAAAAACGGTAAGTCCGTCTGCATTTTTAGTGATAAAACCGTCGACAGTTACCTCTCCCGAATACATTCCGTTGTCGCCGTCCTCCGAATAGTTCCAGATAAAGCGGATGTTCGTGGGATAAGCATTATCTGAAGCTGCGCCTATTTCCATGTAATACTGTCCGCTTACGTTGCCAAAGTAACCAAGCCATCCGCCGATATCGGAGTCTTCGAGAGCAGGGTAGTCTTCTTTTGCCACCGCTATGGGTTCATCGGCCAAAGAAACAAAAAACTCTTCAAGAGCCTTCTCGGCCGCATAGGATACAAATTTGTATTCCCTGTACTTTTCTTTATCGTTATCCCAGTAAAGGAAGTACCAGGGGCCGCTGCCCCCGGCGTCTGCGGTATCCTCACGCTCCGAAACGGTTCCGCCTAAGATAAGCTCGTAAAACTTCTTCCACTGCTCGTCTGTCATCTCGATGGTACCGGAATTAACGGTATCCGCCGGAGTTGTGGGGCCGTAGTCGTTCTTTCTTTGTCTGGTGATATGGGTAAAATAAGGTGTACCGTAATCGGTCTTGTAAACGTGATAGCGCTGATAAAACGCGTCGTAATTTATATTCTCGTAAGTGTAGTAAAATTCTTTGATGTTGTAGCGCTCAATATCCTTGCCCACCTCAAATGTTTTCTTAAACAGTTTCACGTCCGAACCCTCCTTTGAAGCACAGCCGGCAAAAGAAAGAACACATAAAAGGATCAAGAAAAATATACCCAATCTTCTCATAGATTCCCCCCAATCTACTGCATATAGAAAAGCGCAGCGGAAGAAGTTCCGCTTGTTACGTACCAACGGTCGGTTCCGTCAAAGCGGCCAAGAGTTATGTTAACCTTATTGCCTGCCGCACGACTCTTAACCCAGTATACGATATTAAGTCTTCCGAGTGATTCAAGTGACTGGCTGTTAACAGTCTTGGTGTTGGGTTCGTTGTAGTAAAGGTCTATGGAAAGCGGCGCGCATAGAGCAAACTTGTCGCTTCTGCCGGAGTTTCCGTTAAAATACGCACGTGGGAGCCATGAATAGTTGCTGTCCTTAAGGCGCTCGTTAAAATAGCTGTCCCAGCCTGCTCTGCCTGCTCCGCCGCCTTCGGTGTAGCCTCTTCCGAAGGGCTCGATATCAGCAAAAAGATACTTCATCATAGCCATGCCGTCGTCATAATCTTCTGTAAGTCTGTTAACTGCCAGAACCCAGTACGCCGCTACACTTCTCGGGTCTGTAACGTCTGCTGCCGCCTTAAGTTCGTCAAGATCAGCGGGCGCAGGATCTGCAAGGACGAATTTCTGATCTTCTTTCCATTCGCTCATAAGTTCAAAAGGAGCATTGGAATAAGCCTGAGTACTGTTCATGTTCTTCTCTCCTTCTATCTTTATGAATTATTATATCATAATGTGGTAATCGGCTCCAAGAAAAAACAACACGGGCCGGCGGGCCCGTGTTGCGATAACAAACGATATCTATGCACCTTTTTGGTGTCTTCTTAATGACAGCTTACTCTTCTGCCTTAAGGATCATCGCCATAATGCCCCTGTATGCGGCGAAAAGGACTGCGGCAACGGGCCATACTATCCAGGAACGAGCCCAGTCATTGGTCACAAAGCTGTAAAGCAGGAAACCTGCCGTAACAACCGACCAGTAGATCCCGGTAACATTATCGAGTTTCTTGTTGCTTCTCTTTGCCTTTACGGTATAATCGCCTTCTTTTAAAAGAACATCAAAGGAACCGTTTACGACTCCTGCCAGTACAAAGAAAAGAACTGCCGAAGCAACCATGGTAAGAAGTACACATACCATTACGACTATCACAAACGGTGTTGCTCCCAGACACGCTGTTATGATAAGCGGAAGCGGACTTAAGATGCAGATCATTACACCGACCGTATTTAAAGTATGAGTCGTATTGTCATATGCATCGCGTCTTTCTTTTACCATTCCGCTCACACCGTAAGCGGTTTCAAAATTATCGGTATAAAGATATCTGAACTTATTGCTCCCGTGCGATGTTGTGATAAAGATACATACCGCAACCGCTATATTTAAAAAGAGTACTGCCAGCCCGATACCCGCTGCAGCGTTTTCCGAGAAATTAAGATTCTCCAGTGTGGAAAGACCCGCGAGAAGGATCAGTGTAACAGGGCTGAATACACATAACATCGAAGCTATTGCCATTCTCGGAGCCGCCTTTTCTCTGGCACTCAGAAATTCGTTTGCTTCTTCCATGGAAACCTTTTTCAAATTTTCGGAAGATCCGCTGTCTTCTCTGATATAAGAATCCGAAACCGCTTCTTCAGGGAGTATCTCATCCTTTAAAAGATAATCCGTAGATACTCCGAAGAGATCTGCCATTGCCAGGATCTTTGAAATATCAGGAATAGACTGTGCTCCCTCCCACTTTGATACGGACTGTCGTGATACATCCAGTTTCTCGGCAAGCTCTTCCTGCGACCAGTTAAGTTTCTTTCTTTCATTTATGATCTTATCTGCTAATATCATGTTTTTCCTTTCCGATGCCATAGCAGTTTCTCCTTTTAAATGAATGTTGTAAAACTGCCTGCACCTTACAAATTTGTGATTGATGATCTTCTTTCGTTCGAACAACCTCAATCTAACAAATGTAACGGTTGCAGGCTATAAAGTTTGCTTTGAAATTTGTCAACCGGCAGTTGCAAACCGCATAAAATCGGCACTTTTTAGGTGCATTTTGTCTTAATAAGCATCCTGCGACTGGTTTGTGTTGGTGTAACTTCCCACGTTGAAAAGTTCCATTCTTTCTTCCACATATTCGGGTGTGAGTCGTATTACATTGTACACGGTATTGTCGATCAAAAGACTTTCGATACTCTCATCCGCGGAAAAGATCTCCTCATCGACATAGGTATATTTTGAAATGGACTGATCCGCCTCAAGTCTTGCTATCAAAGATTCTACTCTCGGACCGTGAAGAGGATTGCACTCACCTATACATGCGATCTTTCCTTCAAGTACATCCGTCAAAGCTTCCTCTTTAACTCCGTCAAAAGAAAGGATCATGATCTCGCCGTTTTGTATATCGGTTCCGACAATCCGTCCGACCGCCTCACATGCTTCTATCGCACCGAAGGCTTCATTGTCGTTCTCGCAATATACAACATTTATATCGGGATAATCCGCAAGAAGGCTCTCCATTGCTTCATAGCCTCTGGCTTTTGTAAATTCACCCGGAACTTCCGCAAGAAGGTCAAATCCGTATTCTTCCACAGCCCATCTTAATCCGTTGGTACGGCCGATCTGGGCGGTAGCGCCGATAGTACCCTGAATATTGGCAATATGCACGTCTTCGGGTGCGATGTCGTGCTCTGCGGTAAACCTGTACAGCCATTCCGCCATCTTTTTACCTTCGAGCTCGAAATCCGAACCCACCCAGCAAGTAAAAAGGCTTTCGTCCGAAACATCCACACGCCTGTCCACTATGATAACGGGTATATTGGCATCTTTTGCCTCTTTTAATACAGTGTCCCAGCCCTTTTCGGTAACCGGAGCGATAACGATATAATCAACTTCCTGCTGTATAAAGTTTCTTACCGAAGTGATCTGATTGGCCTGTTTTTGCTGCGCATCGTCAAATATGAGCCTGTATCCGTTTTTTTCGGTAAAAACCGATTTCATGGACTCTGTATTGGCGGCTCTCCAGTCTGATTCCGCCCCAAGCTGCGAAAAGCCCACTACGATAAGATTATCGGTTTCCGGCTCAGTTTTCTCTTCCTTAACCTCTTTTTTGCAGGACGAAAAAGAAAGGATCATTATTAAGATCAAAAGAAAAATCGTTGTTTTTTTCATACTTTAAATATAATAACATGCGACAAAAGATGAACACAACAGATATTGTGTTCATCTTTTGCCCAAACCATCCATTTATAAGAGAGTCGATCATGAAACTTATTATTATTTCTTTGTCATTTTCTTTTTGCGGGCCATTACCACACTCTGTATAACAAGGAACAGACAGAGCATTGCCGCTATTGTGATACCTGTCCACCACGCCTGATCGAGACCTGCGGATGACACGATATTCTGAATGGTACTTAATGAAAGAACACCGAACAGTGTACCAATAATGTTACCTACACCGCCTGTAAGCATCGTACCGCCGATTATCGATGAAGCTATGGCGTTCATCTCGGCACCGCTTGCATGAGATGCGGCACCCGATCCTACATGGAGAAAATACACATATCCGCCGATACCCGCAAGAATACCGCAGATAAGGTGTGCGATAAATTTGGTGCGCTTAACGTTGATACCGAGCATCAATGCACTCTGTCCGTTACCGCCGACCGCATAAAATGCACGGCCCTGACGGGTTTTTCTCAAAAGAACGAACATGATCGCCACTACCAAAAGGGCTACGATAACACCGATCTCCACATAAGCATTTACGTAAGTACCGTTTTTATTGTATGAACCCATTCCCGGAACGATGATCCTTGTCTCTTTGAGTGCAACAAACGCCTCATTTTCAACGTTGAAAGGATTTGTATGCACTATGGTCGTCATACCTCTTGCAAAGAACATTCCGGCAAGAGTTACGATAAACGGCTGAATATCGAGGTAAGCGATAAGTAAACCCTGGAAAAGTCCGAATGCAAGACCGATACCCAAAGCTATCATGACGGAACCGAACACGGAACCGCCGTGATAATCAAGATATACAGCACAGCACATACTTACCAGAGCAGTAATACCGCCTACCGAAATATCGATGCTTCCCGTTATCATGACAAGGCTTAAGCCGCAGGAAAGAATGATAAGCGCCGCATTGGCATTTAAGATGTTAAAGAAGGTCTGGGGCTTTAAAAAACCTTTACCTTCAAAAATAATGGCACACAGATACATAACGACAAATACCACTATCGTTATGGTCAAAAGGAGGTTTGTGTCACTCATGTTCATAAGTTTCTTTTTCATGACTTAGCCTCCTTTCCGGCTTTTACGGCAACGCTCTTCTTAAACAGTCCTCCGATCCAGCCTCTTACCGATTCGGAACTGAATACAACAAGAAGGATTACCACAACGGCCTTGTAAGCCGAAAGTGCATCGGACGATACATTAAATTTGTAAAGCGTTGTCGTCAAAAACTGGATAACATATGCACCGAGTATCGATGCGGGGATGTTAAACTTACCGCCGCTTAATGCATTACCGCCGAGCGCTACGGCAAGGATCGCATCCATTTCGATATCCTTGGCGATGACCGAATAGTTGATGGTCATAAGACGACTGGTCTTGATAAGTGCAGCAACACTTACACATACACCCAAGAGCACAAAGGTAAGAACCTTTAAAAGTTCGGGATTCAATCCGTTAAGTCTTGAAGATTTTTCATTTATACCTACGGACTGCACATAGAGTCCTAAGTTCGTAAACTTAAGTATCAGCCATGTGATGATCATTACGATCACGGCTATAAAGAACGGCATCGGGATCGGAATACCCGGTATGAAGCCGCCATATATCGCAAAACTCTGGTCATTTACGATCGGAAGCTCGTTGTTGTTGATCCATGCGGCTATTGAACGGCCTGCGGTAAACAGGATCAAAGTCGCGACCATTGGCTGGATCTTAAAATACGCCACGAGCACACCGTTAAATGCTCCGAAAAGACCTGCAACCACCATGCTTATCAGGAAAGCACAGATTATCGGCATATTCAGATTTTCTGATCTTGTATCCGCACCGCAAAGGCAACGAAGCAACATACTTCCGCTTATCGCTATTGCCGCGCCGACCGAAATATCCTGTCCGCCGGATGCAGCGGTTACAAGCGTCATGCCGATCGCAAGTATCGCAAGTTCCGAACCGTAGTCAAGTATGGTGATAAGATATCCCGACAATACAGGGTTTCCTGCACTGTTATAGCCTAATGTTATTTTGTAAAAAGACGGATCCGCCACAAGATTAAAAATCGCAAGGAGTAAAAATGCAGCGAGCGGTATCATTATCTGACGTCTGAAAATCTTCTGAAATATATTTCCGGTTTTCATTATTCACTCTCTCCTTCCGCAATCGTACTCATTATCTTGTGCTGATTGAGATCTTCGCCCGTAAGCTCTCCGACCACATGACGGTCTCTCATTACGATTAGCCTCGAACATGTCCTCAGCATCTCATCCGTCTCGGAAGATATGAAAGTAACTCCCATACCCTCGCTTGCAAGCTTAAGAACCAGCTTCTGTATCTCGACCTTGGTACCTACATCGATACCTCTCGTAGGCTCGTCAAGTATCAGATAATCGGGATGAGTCAGAAGCCATCTTGCAAGGATAACTTTCTGCTGATTTCCTCCCGATAGGGATTTGACCGGAGTATCTGTCGAAGCTGTCTTGATCTCGAGAAGCTTTATATATTCGTCGGCAAACTCTTCGGCTTTGGCTCTTGAAAACGGGTGAAAGAAACCTTCAAGCACCTGAAGTGCAAGGATTATGTTCTCCCTTACCGAAAGATCTCCGATGATCCCGTCTTCCTTACGGTCTTCCGGAAGATATGCTATTTTATTCTTCATGGCGTCTATGGGCTTTGTGATCTTGATATCCCTGCCATCCTTCTTCAGCTTTCCGCTAAGTACCCTGTCGGCGCCGAAGATCGCACGTACACTTTCGCTTCGGCCTGAGCCCAGAAGCCCGGTAAAGCCGTTAACTTCACCCTTCTTTATGTGGAAATCAAACGGATTGACCGCTTCCACACTCGAAAGATTCTCTGCTTCAAATAAGATCTTATCCTTATCTTCCCCGTTATAGCCGCCGCTGTCGCTCTTAATGGACGACATATCGTCAAGCTCTTTACCTAACATCTTGGAAACAAGCATAAGTCTCGGCAGATCTTTGATCTCATATTCACCCACGAGTTTTCCGTCACGCAGTACCGTTATACGGTCGCATACCTCATAAACCTGATCTAAGAAATGGGTTACGAAGATTATACCTACGCCTCTTTGCTTAAGTTCGCGCATAAGCTTAAAGAGTTTTGCAACTTCCTGCTCGTCAAGTGAAGATGTAGGCTCGTCAAGAATAAGTATTTTGCATTCCATATCAACCGCTCTGGCAATGGCAACCATCTGCTGGACCGCGATCGAGCAGGTACCGAGTTGCTGAGTGGGTGAAGCGGGAATATCGAGTGACTTAAGAATTTCTCCCGCGCGCTTATTCCTCATTTTCCAGTTTGTGAAAAAGCTCTTCTCACGACCTATAAAGATGTTTTCCGCCACGGATAGGTTTGAACAAAGCGTGATCTCCTGATACACGGTACTTATGCCTATATTCTGTGCATCCTCGGGAGATTTGATGTTCACGGGCTTATCATGACCCGCCATTCTTATCTCACCGTTGTCTTTGGGATATACACCGGTTAAAACCTTGATAAGCGTGGATTTGCCGGCTCCGTTTTCACCCATCAGAGCATGTATCTCACCTTTTCTTAAAGTAAAATCCACACCCGAGAGTGCTCTTACACCGGGGAAAACTTTATCTATATTTCTCATTTCAAGAATGGAATTTTCATTCATGGAGTGACTTTCCTTTCGTTCTCCCAACTTCTAAAATACGGCGCAGCGATTTCCGCCGCGCCGCATTAACTTCAAACAATAATGTTATTAGATACCGTAGTTCTCAACATCTTCTGCTGTGATCGTAGATGCATCGAAGCCCTTCTCATCCATGATGATGGTCTTCTGTGCGGGTGAACTTCCGGATTCGATCGTCTTGATAACTTCGTCGATATAAGATGACTGGAAAGGATTGCACTGTCCGTCGTAGTTCCAGTTCTGGCTAAGGAGTTCCTGAAGTGCCCACTTGTTGCAGTCGAAGCCCATAACGATGACGTCTTTACCAACGCCGTGAGAAATGTTTGCTTTGTCAAGTGCTGCTACGGCACCCTTTGCCATATCGTCGTTCTCAGCGTAGATTACGTTGAAGGAAGCGCCGGAGTCGATAACCGACTGAACGATTTGCTGTGCTTTTTCTGCATTCCACTCTGCTGTCTGCTGTGTAACAAGATTCCAGCTTGCATCTGCTGCTACCTGAGCATCAAGAGCGCCTGTACGACCCTTCTGAGCTGCGGAACCCATAACACCCTGGATGTGGATAACGTTGTATTCGGATAATCCCTGTCCCTTTAACCAGTTAACTGCCGTATCGCCTTCTTTTGCCATATCGGAAACGATAGAAGCATCATAAAGTGAAGGATCTGCATCGATGGTACGGTCGAATAAGATTACGTGAATGCCTGCATCCTTCGCATCCTTAAGAACCGAATCCCAACCTGCTGTATCAGCTGCGGAAAGAAGTAAGTAGTCAACACCGTCCTGGATGAACTTCTGAGCGTATGTGATCTGCTCGTCGTTCTTTAAGCTGTAAGCGAAAGAAGCTTCATAGCCGTTTGCTTCACAGAATGTTGCTTTAAGATCCTTGTCGTTAGCTGTACGATAACCGGATTCGTTGGGGTCGTTGTTGATAATGCCGACCTTGATAAGTCCGTTACCCTTCTTTGCTGCACCGCCGCCACCGCAGCCTGCAACACAGAGAACCATAACTAATGCCATAATAACTGCTAAAATTCTCTTTTTCATTGAAAAACCTCCCTTGTAGTTTTTGAAAAAGTCTGGGAACTATTTCCCGTTAATCTGATGATACTGGATTCACGTAAAACGTTACACCCAATTTCTACGAAACTTTTTTCAAAAATTAACGGACAATTACAAGGAAGGTTGAATATTTTAAGTTTTGGGTTGATTTTTTTAAACTGTGGTCGTTATAAACTGTTTTGGAAGCCTTACTCTTACGGTCGTGCCCTCATTATATACACTGTCTACGCTTAATCCGTAATCTCCTTCGAATTTAAGGCGTATTCGTTCGTTTACACTGTAAAGCCCGAACATAGCACCGCCCTTTTCACTTCTCTTAATGCCTTCTCTTACCTCTGAAAGTCTTTCCGGAGTCATTCCTATGCCGTCATCTTTTACATATACGGAAAAAGAATTCTCGTCCTCATCGGCATAAACGCTTATCTTACCGCCGCCGCGCTTGTTCTTTATCCCGTGATAAAGTGCGTTTTCCACAAGCGGCTGAAGAGATATCTTGGGTATGGCATATCCGGTGACGGAGTCGGGAACATTTATATCAAAACTCAATATATCCTGATAACGTACCTGCTGGATCTCGAGGTAGCTTCTCACATGCACAAGTTCATCCCTTACGGGTACCACATCGCGGCCTTCGTTAAGAGCTGCCCTAAAAAAGTCGGAAAGACTCTTTACCATATGTACGACTTCTTTTTCGTTATTTCCCTCCGCAAGCCATATTATGGTATCAAGCGTGTTGTACAGAAAATGCGGGTTGATCTGAGCCTGTAAAAGTTCAAGCTCCGTCTTTCGAAGCGAGATCTGTTCCGTCGTAACCTGCTTTATAAGATCGTTTATCTTGTCGATCATGGTATTGAGCGAATCCGAAAGAACACCGACCTCATCGGATGATTTAACATTCGATCTTACGGAAAGATCCCCCTTTGCAACCTTGTCGGTAACGGCGCTTATCCTTCTTATCGGGCTTGTGATGCTTCGGGATATGATGATCGAAAGAGCCATGGTTACAACGGTAATGACCAAAAGGGCGATAACGGTTGCACGTATAAGACTTACGTTGAATTTCTGATATTCGGCTCTGGCCTCATCAAGGGCTTCCATTTCATAATATATATATTGAAGGATACTCTCCCTTATAAGACCGGTCACGATCTGAACATCGTTTTCCCAGATTTCGATATTTTCCGCGTATCGGTTGCCGACGGAAAGGTTGTCCGCAATACGGGTCTTATATGTCTCTAGGTTTACAAGGTATTTTTTGATCGCTTCGAGTCTGTCTGCGTTGTCTAAAGACACGCTTATACCTTCGAGTTCTTTTACGACCTCATTGGCCTTGTCCAAAAGTTCGTCAAGCCCCGATTCCTCAAACGTCTTGTTGCCCACTATTACAAGATAGGTCTCATAATCGAAATCCTTTTTGAAATCCAGACTGAAATCGCTGGCCACAACTGCGGATTCTATCATGTCCTCGTAAGTCCTGTTGCTTTTGATAAGACTGTTTAAGAAAATGATCATCAGTATTACGGTAGGCACCAGGACCACAAAATAGGATATCCTTATCTTCGACGCAAGAGGCAGATCCATGATCATGCGTTTAAGCCTCTTTATCATGCTCAGCCCTCCTTAAATCCCGTGGGCGTCTTGCCGGTCGTGCGCTTGAATAAGGAAGAAAAATAATGCGGGTCGGCATATCCGACCTTCTCGCTTATCTCCGAATTTTTCATGGATGTGCACAAAAGCAGTTCTTTGGCCTTTTCGATCCTCAGATCGGTTATGTATTTTACAAAATTTACACCCATCTGCTGACTGAAAAGATTGCTCAGATAATTCGGAGTAACGTTGACAACGCGGGCGACCGTATTAAGAGAAAGCTCGGTGTCGCTATAATTCTCTCCTATATAAGCGACCGCATCGTCAAGGACCGAACCGTATTTACCCTTTGTAAGTCTGTCTCTTATATTAATTGCTTCGGTAAATACTCTTATTATATATTCTCTGGTCTTATCCCTGTCCGAAACAGTACCCGTTTTAAGATCCGGAGCCTCTATCCCGCTTCTGTCGGCACCGAGTCCTTCGATAAAAGAAACCGCACAGAAATACAGGCCGAGCACTATGTACTGTCTGAATATGAAAGAATCTACCGAATCCTTAAGTTCTTCAAGATAACGATCTGCGAAGTTTTCAACATCCGCTGTGTGGCCCGTTTTTAAAAATGCCTCCGCACGCTTTATGTTCACAACCTCAGGATCTATATTTGCCGCATTGAAATCATCGTCCTTAAGTCCGATATCGGAATACATCTCTTTAATGCGGTCCATAAGATCGCCCCGGACCTTATCAAAGGTTTCTTTTACCCCGCGTTCTTTTCTCTTGGCTATGATATCCGCTGCGACCACATCGATACAATGCAATAATTCCTCACTGTTTATGGGCTTTGTAAGATATTCGGAAACACCGATCTTTAGTCCTTCCTTGGCATATTCAAATTCCGCATATCCCGAAAGGATGATGATCCTGGTATCGGGAAGTTCGGTCTTTACGCGTCTTGATAGTTCAAGACCGTCCATAAAAGGCATACGTATATCGGTTATAAGGATATCGGGTTTTAAATCCCTGATCATGGGTAACGCAAGCTCACCGTCGCCCGCTTCGCCCACAAAATCATAACCGTGAGCGGTCCAGTCCACGTTTTTCTTGATGCCTTCACGCACCACATATTCATCTTCGACAAGAAAAATTTTGATCATAATATTTATCCGAGTGCCACATCAAGGGCAAGCATTAATGAAAAACCAAGCATAAAAAGGATCGTGGCAACATTGGAATGTTCACCCTCTGACATTTCGGGGATGAGTTCCTCAACCACCACATAGAACATTGCGCCCGCCGCAAACCCGAGAAGATACGGAAGTATCGGGATCACAACACGTGTAAGCAGTATTGTGACAAGACCCGCTATGGGTTCCACGACTCCCGAAAGGATGCCGTACCAGGCAGCTTTTCCTTTGGATTCGCCGTTCCCGTGAAGCGGCATTGATATGATAGCACCTTCGGGGAAGTTCTGTATGGCTATCCCGAGTGCAAGCGCAAGCGCTCCCGAAGCGGAAATATTGACATTACCGGTCGCCCAGCCCGCATATACGACTCCGACGGCCATGCCTTCGGGAATATTGTGAAGCGTGACCGCAAGCACCATCATCGTGGTCTTTCTTAAGTTGGCCTTCGGACCTTCAACTACATTATTTAAATGCATATGCGGTGTAACATTATCAAGTATCAGCAAAAATGCCATACCCAAGCAAAAACCGATGACCGCAGGTGCAAAAGAAAACTTACCGAGATGTTCGCTCTGCTCCATAGCCGGTATCAAAAGACTCCATACCGATGCGGCAACCATGACTCCGGACGCGAATCCGATAAGCGCACGCTGGAGCTTCGGATTTAACTCCTTCTTCATAAAGAACACGCAGCATGCTCCGAGCGAAGTCCCAAGAAAAGGTATGAGCAGGCCTCTTGCAATTATTCCTACCATAAGCATTCTCCTTTTTTATTATTTTTTTATTATTATACTCTGTAACTTTCCAAAGGACCAAGATAAGATTCGGGAACATTTTTTATGTCGGCGGCAACCACTATCCTCTCCAGGATAAGATTGGGTGAAAGCTGACAATATCTTATGGTGTTGATGCCCGCACTTAAATGAAGTTTTGTAACGCTTTTTTTGGTACTTGTCTTTGTCTCATGGCTCCATTGCGGACTGTTATGAAATTCCCTCTTTGTATCCCATACCGTATTGACCTTAACGGGCTCCCCGCCATTGACCGATACCGAATACGATTGTTCGGGTTTTGAAGATACAGGTGTTGTGGCGGCAAATACAAATTCCGCATCAAAATCACCTTCATCCTGTACATACACTTTATATTCAAGCGCAGGCTTATCGTTCAGCGTTTCGGCATCTACGGTATTAGGGAACAGCTTCATTGCGCTGCCTGTGACACCGTACGGTTTTAAAAGTTCATATTTCGCCGTATCCGTATCGTGCTTTGAAGCATAATGCTCCGCTTCCATCACTGTATAACCTTCAATACCCACAAAAACTTCACGGTTATGATCTCCTATAAGATTTATAAAGAAATCTTTAGGTACAGCCATAAAAGTTATATCCACGAATATATCCGCTTCTCCCGTTATCCTTACAACGCACTTTTCCGAATGGGTAAGCAGATTTCTGTCTATCGTGACCTTGATCTCATCCGTAAACCTTGTGGTGCCTTCGGTTTTGGAAAAAGAAAGCCACTCAGCATCGTTATGTATCTTATAAGAAACTTCGTCCCTGCTCGCACAGGACAACTCAAGGATGATCTCATCCCTATCCGGTCTTAAGAAGTCCGTTATCGTAATCGATCTTTGGAAATATTCCCTTCCGGTAAGATACCAGGTTTCGTCCTTTTTGCTGATCAAAAGACGCCTGTTATTTGCCGGATAACAATAGACTTTGAGCGGAAGCTGGTTGTTGTTGTCGTTCCATGATCTGAATCCGAAATGTTCGGAAAGACCCTGCCCGTAAAACTTTCCGTCCGCGATCGTATGGAAGAAATCCACCACTCTCTTATCATCTTCAATACACTTATCGATCACATCGTTCCACAGATTTGCCGTGTTTCTGTTCTGCTCGATCATATATCTGTTCAATGTTGATGCAGCCCAGGCTTTCATGAGATTGAGCGTTCCGTATGCGGGATAATATACCAGCTCATAAAATCCTGTTTTAATTTTTTCAGGGCAGCTCTTTAAGAGCCTGTCGCACTCGGTCATTGCCCTTCCGCACTCGGATATAAGATCGTATGTCTCACCGAAATGAACGGGATGATAAATCTTCTCGTTCATTATCTCATGACGGCGTCTTTCCAGTATTTTGGTATAGGTCATTATGATATCAAAGATCCTGCCCTTATCGGAATCATTAAAATAACACCCGAATTGTTCCTCTATCCAGCCCTTTACGTAGCCTTCCGCGGCATTTAAGTTCTTTCTTCCGAACTTGTCCATATCATATGCCATATCCATGAGGAAGGATATCTCCAGTTCCTGAGTCATTATATCGCCGACATTTACAACCCATATCTCTTTGACTCCGAAATCATATGCGGTAAGCATCTGGTCCTGTATCCTCGGAAGATAAGTGGAGCCGATCCATTCATATGAATAGGATCCGCCGTGCATATCCACATGATAGTACATACCGTACCCACCCTTATGATCTCTCATCCTCTCGGTCGGCAGTGTACGCATATATCCGTGATTATTGTCGGAAAACATTATCGTGATGCCGTCAAGTTCCGGATCGTCTATTAGTCCCGGAGTATTTTCGTCACCGTAATAGAACTTTTCTACCTCCGTAAAAAGAACTATCTGCCTCGGAACTTTTGTTAAATCAGGATTTACGTGCTTCCTTATCAGATCGTTCTGGGTCTTTATTATATCCTTCAAAAGCGCTATATTCTCGGCCAAAGTAGCGTTTCCCATGATCGCTGTATCACGTTCGCCGCGCATACCCATTGTTATAACATTTTCAAATCTGCCGTTCCGCTTAAGTCCGTCTTCCCAGAAGCGGATTATACCTTCACGGTTTGAAATAAAATCCCATGCATCTCCGTAGACCGATTCCGGTCCTCTTACGCGGCTGTATTCTTCTCCCGCACGCATGCAGGGCTCATGATGTGAAGTGCTCATCACTATCCCAAGCTCATCCGCAAGGATCGCGCTCTTAAGGCCGGGTCCGTCGTCCGAAAATACCGAAGCCCACATTGCCGGCCAGAAATAGTTACCCTTAAGTCTTAACAGCATTTCAAAAACTTCGGCATAACATGCCGCGTTGACTCCGCCAAAGCGTTTTGTTGCCCAATTTCCGAATGCGGGCCATTCATCATTGATAAAAATTCCCCTGTACTTTACGGACGGCTCTTTTGATACCTTAAGATCCTCAGCCTTTATATCAACATATTCCTTTACAGCCGGAGTCACACCGCTCCAGTTTATAAAAGGAGAAACCCCGCAAAGTCGCGAAATCTCAAAAAGACCGTATATCGTACCTCTTTTATCGGAACCTGCCGCCACCAGAGCTTTTTTTACACCGGGGATCGGATCATCAACGGTAAAAAGACTGTATACTTCTCTTTTTCCCGATAAACTTTCCTTTTCCGCAAGCTTGTCGATAAGGCCTCCTTTTCCGAAAGTACCCGCAATGATCGCTGTCGTATAAGTCGATCCGCTTGCTTCGCTTAACGATACTTCTTTAGGTTCGCTGTCAAATACCTTCATAAGATCTTCTTTAAAAATATCAAATACCCTGTTTACGCCCGGGTAGTCGTTTTCAGGTCTTATAAGTACCGTATCTTTGGTGATCTTAAACATTGTCCTCTCCTTTTTATAACCCTCTAACAGTTTTGCCACTAACCTAAATTTTCCCTTAAAACAGCCTAAAAGTCCATAGTTTTGGCATAAAAACTTATTAAATTAATGTCCGTGCGTGACGTACATTAATCCGCTATTAGCGGTCATTTTTGCAAAGCGAAAGAATTTGTTAATTTTCGTATAATTTGCAATTTACCCTCTTTACAAAACTATTTAATATGTTATTATCCAAGTATAGAGATGTCCGCGAGACGCGGATTCTCCTAACGCAATTTTTTATATAAAGGAGGTTTCATTATGGCAAACTATTTCTATGATGTCGAAACTTTCATTTCAGGTACCAGAAAGACGGAATATCTTCCCAAATGGGCAATGGACGAGACCATTTACAACTGTGACAACACATGGAAGAAGTTCCAGAAAGGTTTCTTCTTAAAGTACATACACGCGCTTTTAGGTTAGGCACACCAAAGTCTGAAAACTTAAAGCCCGAAGCAATGTAAATTGCTTCGGGCTTTTATAATCTTCCTCTTTATTGCTTTACCATATTAAACTCTTACTATTTCAACGCCGCCGAATTTATTCTCTCCGACAAGTCTTACGGTAACATCTGTCTCACCTGTCCATGTGCCCTGTTCGTCTACCGCACCGGCAACGGAATTAAGTTCATTTATGATCCTCCAGCTTGCGGGGATAAAAAGCTTAACTCCGCCAAACTTTGAATAAAGCTCGATCGTGGCTTCTCCCTCGGGAACTTTGACCTTATCAAAATATACTTCCATGCCCGCAAAACTTGAAACCAGCTTGGCACTCTTAAAATTCTCGGATCTGATATATTTGGAAGCTCCGGTAAAATGTGCCGATTCATATATACGCTCTCCGGACACCTCATCCGATGTCATCGAACCGTGTGCCGAAACATGTTTATATCTTTTCGATCCCGGAATTATCATTTCCATTGCTATCGTTAAGATCAAAGCTGCGATAAGCACCGTCCAGGGTACAAGTTTCTCAATATGAAGCTGATTTGCAAATACTATACAGAAGAAAGCCGCCGAGAAGAACACACCGCCAAAATTAAGTTCGATCAGCGAGTTTATGAATATGCAGATAAATGCTATCGCAAGCACCAGCTGCCAAAACGAAACCGAAGGAATAAAGCTCATGAAGCCGAAGCCCAGCTTGTAAAGGATCAATCCCGCTGCGATCAATATAAGGATGATTCCCCAAAAAATATTACTCATTCTTTTCATAATTATTACCTCTCCATCTCCAGTGAAAGTTTATTTTTTAGTTCTTTGTAGTAAAATCTTGATACGAAAACCGTTTTTTTGCTTTGATAAAATTCAATTTTGCTCGCTGCCGTCAGGTTTCTCAAAATACTGTAAATCTTTGCCGTATTCAATATCGTGGACTTCGATACCCTCATGAACATTTCCGGAAGCATGTTCTCAAGCTCATAGAGCTTAAACTTTACAAGGAATTCGTCGTCGGCGGTGTGGGCCCACACCTGCTCGCCCGAAGTTTCGAAGAACAACACGTTTGAAAGCGGAATGAAAAACTCGGTGTCGTCTTTATAAAAGACTATTCTCTTTTTTTCTTTTTCTGCCTGATTGATAAGATTCTGAAGCTGGATCACGGTTTCATTGACCTCATTGCACCTTATGACCACTTCCGTATCTTTAAGATCAGGTTCGACTTCGACTCTAATCTTCATCTTTTTCTCCGGTTGGTTAACTTACAATTTGATTATATCGATAAATATGCAAAAGAAAATAGGTTTTAACTAAGAGGTAACAAAACATGCGGTAAGTGGTAACAAAAAACCTTGTAAATAAAAAACGGGAGTCCGGATATCCTATGATTTCGGAATAAAACATGCAAAAAAACATTCATCCCCATAACGGGAGCGAATGTTCTTTTACATTTAACCATTATTATCTTATTCCTTCTATCCTGATGCCCGAATAGGTCTTAAAGCCTTCGGAATTGTTAGCTCCGCGCAAGGTATAATATCCGCCTCCGCAATCCTCAAGAGAATACATTTCACCTTCATCGTCATCGGCTTTTCCGTAGGAAGCCAAAAATCTTACGTTGACCATGGCATCCGGATCCTTTAAGTCTTTAAAGAACACAAACATCGGAGATATCAATTCATTATCGATATCGACGGTTACCGTAGAGTATGAGACCGTGATCCTTGGGATCGCCAAGTCGTTTACGCCGTCTTCCGTATATTCTTTTACGGGAACATTTATATATACATAATCTTCGTTTATAACATCATATTCATAAGCATAATAGCTGTCAGTGTAAAAGTTGCATCTGCTTTGCATTAAAAGGCCGGCCGTTTTGGGAGGCTTGGCACCGGATCTTATGATATCCGCAACATCGGCTGCATATTCCGTAATCTTATATGAGGATATTCCCGGAAACATTGCGTTTAACTCATCCCGGTCTTTTGCGTCAAGCACTCTTCCGACCTCTGAGATCGAAACCGTCACCGAAATGAGGTTCTCCTTGTCAAGGACCGCTTTATCCAAAAATCCCCTTATATTTTCTGGCTTTATATCCGAGGATATCGCATCCGAAATACGTACTGTCGTGGGACAAAAACCGTAATTCTTTGTCTCAATCCCGCTGTTTTCGATCTTCGTATCCAAAGAAATTTCCGTTACGGCCGCTTTAACGTCCATTCCCATATCAAAAAAGGCTTCTTCGATGATCCCGCTCATCGAAGTCATCACCTCATCGAAATAATAGTCTGTATATATCTCTTTCGTATCGGTATCGGCATATATCCTGTAGCTTTCACCGCTATACTCAAAGTCCGCTTTAGCGACATATGTCGGAAAATTTCCCCAATAATGACCGTCGGGGATCTTAACAAGGTCACCCTCGACCATTTTCACATCGGATGCTATTGCGCCTCTAAAATTCTTATCAAGAAAATCATTTATAAGCAGCTTTGCATCTTCTTCGATCTTATGCCTTACATCGTATGTGTGCTCGACCGGCATACATGAGGCAAAGACAAACATTGCGGAAAAGATCGTTATCATACTTATTATTCTTTTACCAAAACGGGATTTGCCCATACGATCTCCTTTAGTATCACAAAACAACGCCGTCCTTAAATATCGAAATTTCCCTTATGTCCTTTTCCTCGGATCTGGTTTTCTGACCGCTTGCGATCTTAAGCACAAAATCAAGGAGCCTGTCACCGGCTGCGTCAAGGTCTTCGCCCTCCGCAACGGTTCCCGCGTTAAAATCGATCCAGGAATGCTTTTTTTCATAAAGGGCTGTATTTGTGGAAATCTTAACCGTAGGCGCGGGTGCTCCGAACGGTGTGCCGCGGCCAGTCGTAAAAAGGATCAGGTGCGCTCCCGCCGCAGTAAGGTCGGTCGCGCTCACAAGATCGTTTCCGGGACCGCTTAATACATTAAGCCCCTTCTTTGTAACCGGTTCGGCGTATCCGAGCACATCCACTATCTGTGCACTTCCGCCCTTTTGCACACACCCGCAGGATTTGTCTTCAAGAGTCGTTATGCCGCCCTCTTTGTTGCCGGGACTCGGATTTTCGTACACGACCTGACCGTGGGAAACAAAGTAATCCTTAAAATCGTTGACCATATTGACGGCCTTTTTAAAGACCGACTCATTTTCGCATCTTGAAAAAAGGATATTCTCGGCACCGAACATCTCGGGAACTTCCGTAAGGACCGTAGAACCGCCGAGAGATATGAGCCTGTCAGAAAATCTTCCTACGCAGGGATTTGCGGTAATACCGCTCAATCCGTCGCTTCCTCCGCATTTCATGCCGACGATGAGCTCACTTGCGGGGATATCGGTCCGCGTATATTTTGAAGCGTATTCAATAAGATCTTTTACTATATTAACACCTTCCGATACGTCATCCTCGACATCCTGGCATTTAAGAAACTTAACCCTGTTTGGATCGTATCCGCCGAGTTCTTCCAAAAAAAGCTCATGCGTAAGGTTTTCGCAGCCGAGTTCAAGGCACAATACCGCTGCCGCATTCGGATGCTTTACAAGCGCGGCAAGAAGTTTCTTTGTGTTTTTAAGATCGTCTCCAAGCTGTGAGCAGCCGAACGGATGAGGAAAATAATATACGCCGTCAACGCTTCCGTGCACATATTCTTCCGCCTCTTTGACTATCTGCCTGGCTATACCGTTTACGCAGCCCACGATCGGAATTATCCAGATCTCGTTTCTTATGGCCGCGCGGCCGTCATCGCGCTTAAAACCTTTGAAAGTTTTGGGTGCGACTTCCGGGAGCTTATATACCTTATGATCGTATACATATTCTCCGCCTTCGTTAAGACCCGTCTTTGCATTATGGGTATGAACCCATTCGCCCGGTTTTATATCCTTTGTGGCCTTCGCGATCTCATTTCCGTATTTTACGACCGGCTCTCCGGCTTTGATGAAAGATATGCATATCTTATGTCCGCGCTTTATATCTTCGCTAACGGTAATCCGATCACCGTCGACGTTCAGTGCGGTTTCTTTTTCAATATCCGTAAGTGCCACTACCACATTGTCAAGTGGGTGAATTTTTATTATCTGCATATTTTTACCCCGGTCAAAGAACGCTTTTGTATGCTTCTTTTGCACCCTTCTCTCTTATAAGCGTAAGGTCTTTTAATACCTCATCGTAAAGACCGGATATCTTATTTAAATCACGATCCCACATCTTTTCGTTTGAAAGCACATCTTTTACAAGCAATGCATCGTCAGCGTCTTTTCTTTCATAATAGAAATCAAGCACCCAGGCATCGTCCTGTATCTTATATTCGTTTCCCTTGGGGCGCACGCAGATAAGGCCGTCCTCTTCGCGTCTTACGATCTTTGACGAATAAAAAGCAATGTATGCCGCAAGACTCATCGTAAGAACCTTGGGAAGCTTATCAAACTTATCTATATATTCCAAAAATGATGGCATGTTTCTTGCTTTCCACTTGGATGTCGAATTAAGAGAAATGCTCATTAAAAGATGATCCACGAAGGGATTGTTGAACCTGTCGGTGACGGCCGCGGCAAAGTTTTCGCAGTCGGCCTTATCAAGCGGAAGGATCGGGATGACCTCTTCGTAGAGCATCTTGTTCATATAATTTCTGATCGTGTCGTCGTGCATACAGTCGCGCACTATATCAAATCCCGCAAGATATGCGCCGAGCACAAAACCCGTGTGAGCCCCGTTTAAGATCCTTACCTTACGCTTTTTGTACGGAGCAACTTCGGGAACCACGTGCACATTAAGGCCCGCTTTCTTAAAAGGAAGTTTATCCGAAAGCCATTCGGGACCCTCGATATACCAGACGCCGAATACTTCGCCGACATCCAAAAGTCCGTCTTCGTAGCCGTTTTCTTCGTTTAAAGCCGCTGCTTCCTTTTCATCACGGATCCTTCCGGGCACGATCCTGTCCACAAGCGTCGAACAGAATACATTTTCCTCGTTGACCCACTTTTTAAAGTCGTCTCCCAAGCCCCACTCATCGATGTGGCGGTTTATAACGTTTAAAAGTTCCTTGCCGTTATTGTCGATAAGCTCGCAGGAAAGTATCACGAGTCCCCTCCTGCCCGCTTTGAATCTCTTGTACAAAAGAACACAGAGTTTAGCGGGAAAAGAAACAGGCGGCACCTGATCGAATTTTGAATCGGGATCATATACTATACCGGCTTCTGTCGTGTTGCTGGCCACAAACAAAAGATCCTCGCTTTCCGCTGTCTTTATAACTTCATCCCAGTCTTTATAAGGGTTTACACAGGAATCCACTACGGAGATCACACGTTTTTTGTTGACCTTCTCCCCGTTTTCGGAGCCTCTTAAGTAAAGGGTATAAAGTCCTTCCTGTTCGTTTATAAGATCCGTAAGACCGTTCGGAATGGGCTGCACAAGTTTTACTTTTCCGTTAAATCCGGCTTTTTCATTGGACATATCGAAAAAGTAATCCACGAACGCCCTTAAGAAGTTTCCTTCACCGAACTGCAAAACCTTTACGGGCGCGTCTTTTAACACATACCCCTCATATCCCGATTTCTTAAGTACATCATAATTAAGTTTTTCTGCCATTACTGCCTCCGATGATCTGTTATTCTATACCGAAATATCTCGCCGCATTACAGTACGAGATGCCTTCGACAATTTTCTTAAGTGCTTTTTCGTTGTTTGGATATTCGCCGTCCTCGACCCACTTTCCGATGAGGTTACATGCTATACGCCTGAAATAATCATGTCTTGTATAGGAAAGGAAAGATCTCGAATCGGTGAGCATGCCCACAAAATTGCCGAGGATTCCCAAGTTTCCGAGAGACTTCATCTGCTCTTCCATGCCGTCTCTTGAATCCAAAAACCACCATGCGGCGCCAAGCTGCATCTTTCCGGGAACCTCCGATGACTGGAATGCGCCAAGACAGGTCGTGATCTGGTTAAAGTCGTTATGATCCAAAGAAAAAACTATTGTTTTGGGAAGTTCTCCCGTCTTATCAAGTTCTGAAAAGAACGCCGCAAGCTCATCGTAGCAATTGCTCTTTGCGATCATATCATAGCCCGTATCGGGGCCTTCGAGTTTTAGCATGCGTTCGTTTACATTTCTTGAACAGGAGAAATGGATCTCCATAACAACATTTTCCTTATGATATTTGCGCGCAAGATGCAAAAGAAGCGTTGTCTGATATTTTTCGGCATCTTCTTTTGTGATCTCTTTTCCTTCCATGGCCTTTTTAAACACATTATCGGCTTCTTCCATAGAACAGGGTCTGAACATTACATAATCAAGACCGTGATCGGTCGCCTTACAGCCGTGTGCCTTAAAGTGATCAAATCTTTCGGAAAGAGCATCACAGACTTCCGATGCAGACGAAAGCGTATCCTTTCCGACACTTTTTGCAAGCTTTAAGATATATTCCTTAAATCCGGGCTTGGTTATATTGATCGCCTTATCGGGTCTGAAAGAAGGGCATACTTTAAATCCGAGATCTTCTTTTGCAAGAAGCTCATGCCACTTAAGATCGTCTGTCGGATCGTCCGTCGTGCCGATGAACTTAACGTTTGACTTTCTTATGATCCCCCTTGTGGTAAGGTCTTTATCGTTTTTAAGCATATCGCATGTCTTGTCCCAGATTTCTTTTGCATTGTCTTCGGTAAGCGCCTTGTCTATGCCGAAGTACTTTTTAAGCTCAAGGTTCGACCAGTGATACATGGGATTTCCTATAGACATTTCAAGGGTCTTCGCAAACTCAACAAACTTATCGTATGCATCCGCATCGCCCGTAACCTTTTCTTCGGGCACGCCGTTCGATCTCATCAGACGCCATTTGTAGTGATCTCCGAAATAACCGCCTTCGGGATTCTTTCCTCCGAGCCACACTTCGGCTATATTGTTGTAACGTCTGTCCTCATATATCTCCTGCGGCGACAGGTGGCAGTGATAATCGATTATCGGAAGTGCCTCCGCATAGTCGTGAAAAAGATGCTTTGCCGTCTCGTTGTAAAGCATAAAATCCTTGTCCATAAATGTTTTCATAGTGTACTCCTTTGTGATCCGGGTTTATATGTATAGAAGCCTGTTTATATGAATGTCGGCTCATGCAATCCGAAAATATTGTGTAACCGCTTACATCATTGTTATAAAGCGTTCTTCAGATATTGTCAATATGATTTTGTAAACGTTTACATTCTAAAAATCGGTTGTATTTCGCTTGACAATGTGACAGGGTACCATGATTCTCGGTTCGACTTCTTTTGCCTCATCGCGGATAACTTTAAGCAAGCGCTCGACCGTATCGAAGCATACCTGTTCGACATGATTGTCCACACTTGTAAGTTCGGGCTCGCTGGCTATTGCCATGCTTGAATTGTTGTATCCCGCAACCGAAATGTCACCGGGTACCGACAGGCCCTTTGCTGCCGCATATTTTAAAACGCCGACCGCTATAGCGTCATCGGTTGCCACCACGGCATCAAAGGAAAGATTTTTATATTGAAGAAGCATGTCCCTTACATAATGGATTTCATTTTGGACATACATCTTAAGTTCACCGTTTACGGGAATCTTAGCCTCTTTAAGTGCAGTTTCATAACCTTCCAGCTTTTTATTTGCACTGTAGGAATGAGAATCGGAAAGAAACATTATCTTCTCTCTGCCGCTTTTTATCAAAGCACTTGTAACTTCATACATTGCGGTCTTATCGTCACATACGCAGGCATACACGTTTTCTCCGGTGACATCGCCGTTTATCACAAATACCGGCACATTTTTTGCAGCTTCCCTTATATAGTCCGTATCGTGAATATTTTCGCCTGAACCGGCATATGTAGATCCCACAAGTATGAGCGCATCTATACGCTTCGCCAAAAGAAGATCGACCTGGGCCTTTTTCCCGTCCTGTTCAAAACCGCTGCAACCCAGAATACAGTTGTATCCGTTCTTTGAAAGAAACTTTTCAAGATAGTATACGGCTCTGGCCATATACATATCGGATATCGTGGGCACTGTTATCCCAACGGTATGCATAGTATTAAGTCCCAGTCCCCTTGCAAATACATTAGGCGTAAAACTGACCTTTTCAATTATCTCAAGCACCTTTTTTCTGGTGCTGTCGCTGACCTTATCGGACCCGTTTACGACTCTCGATACAGTTGCGATCGATACATTCGCCATACGGGCTATATCATAGATGTTGACCTGTCCGTTTTTATTGTAAGAAGCCATTATTTATCTCCAAACCGGTTTTTCATAAAATGTAAACACTTACATTACCCATATTACGCGTTTTATTTGGAAAATGAAAGCGGTTTGTCATCGATTTTCATGAAGGCAACACAAAAAAGGCGTCGGATAACATCCGATGCCTTTTATGATCAATTCATTTTCTTAAGTTCCGCTAAAAATTCACCATAAGTTCAGCTAAAGCTTCGATCCGGTATCAATCAAGTTTAATTCCGAGTTCGGAATACGGGATCTTAACCTCGATGATGCCCGCTGCGTAAGGAGCAAGAGCGTATGGCGGGATCACGCAGGTAAGGCTGTCAGTGCCGTACATTGCTTCGAAGTTATCAAAGGTAATATATTCGTAAGCATCCTTATATACACCTTCCGCATCGGCAGCAAAGAATACGGAATATCCGTAATCTTCGATCTGCTCTTCAGCCAGTTTTTTTGTATTTTCGGCAACCGCCTTCTTAAGATCCTCTTCGGAGCCTTTGAAAAGATCTCTTATGCCGACTTGCTCGCCTGTTGTAAGATCGAAAAGATTGAAGGAATATATCGGAAGGTCGTGAGCGCCGCCGCCGTACCAGTATCCGTCCATATCAATGGAGATATAGTTCTCTCCGACAGTATATACATCGTTAACATTGTAGTTCTGATAGGTTACCGAATAATATTCGCCATGATAATCTTTGCACAGACTCTCATCGCCTATCGTTAATCTTTCATGCTCGATAAATGATTCAAGAGTATTCTTTGCGGCGTCGGCGAGTGTTTCGTTTATCTTTGCGGCATTTGGCGAAACATTGTCGTTTAACTCGAAATACTCTATATAACCCTTGCCGACAGCTTCGTTGCAATAAGGACAATAGAAAACGTCGTTAACATATTTAACCTTTCCGTATCTAAGGAAATCATAGTTTTGCAATACTTCTCCTATGGGCTCGATTATATATGCAAAAGTATCATCAGGAACGATCCTGTACCACTCGGTCTTTACCGAATCGTCGGCAATGTAATAAACGCAGTCGCCTGCTACCGTGAATCCGGTCACTCCGGGAATGACCGATTTTGTCATGCCCGCATGCTTTTGAGGTGTTGCGATAAGATCGGTCTTCCCTGTATTTTCGTCAAAAGAATACAAAGCTACGAGCTCGGCACCGTACCACGCCGGATCCATTTCCGACCAATATAAAACGCCGTCCTCAAAGGCCATTACGGAGTTGATCTTTTCGTCCATGACACAGTACTTATCCTTATAATCAAAGGAAATAAGATCCGATGTGTCGTAATCCGTATAGTACACAAAATTCTTGTCGTACGCTTCGATACTTCCGGCGCGTACGGGTAACGAAACCGCTTCCGTTTTCTTTCCGTCAAATTTGTACACGGTTGAAAGTTCTATCGTGTCATCGGCCACCAGAGCAAAGCCTACCTTATCGAATATTCTCTGTACGCAGGTATAATTATAATAATTGCCGGATACGGGCTCCGAATTCATAAGAGTATAACCGTCTAAGGCATCATATAATTTCTGATTCTTTGAATTATCGATCTCTTTAAATGACTGTGCATCAAATGCCGCTTCGGTATAGTGGTTATCATTGTAGCTGTACGAGCAAAGATAAAGAACACCGTCGTAACTGTCCGTTTTTATATAATCCTCAGACTTCCAGATTTCTTTGCTTTCCTTGGTGACTACGTTATATGCGGTTGCGTGATACTCATAAATATCCCCGTCAAATCTGCCTTCGATAAATATCACATTATCGTCGATAACCTCGGCGATCTCACCGTCTTTATCGGAAAAATCATATGTTACGGCAGCTTTTCCGTCATTATCCAAATATGTGACTTTGCGATATGATTTTGCTATCAAAGCAAAAGAGTTGTCGTCCGCAGGTTCGGGCTCGATCTCGTGCTCAACCTCAGCTGATTCCGAAGCCGGAGAAACCGAAACGGATACCTCGGGCATATCCGGAACGTCTTCTTTGCTTATCGAAGGAAGGCTTACACCCGTACTGCAGGCTGTCATACCAAGTATTGTCAAAATAACTGTCAAAACAGCTAAAATCCTTTTTTTCATTAATAAATCTCCCTAAGATATGTCTGTAAAAAACATAACAAAACATTAGCAGAAAATGCTTCGTTTCTCAATAGGGTGTAAAAATCATACGGTTTTCTTAAGATTTTCGTAAGCATTCGGATCAAACATTTTTACCTTAAAATAATAGATCGTAAAGATTATGCTGCTTAAAGACCAGGTGATGGGATAAGCCCAGTAGATCGTCCTTATCATCGGGAAGATTTTTATCGCTACCGTAATATATGTGATCCTGAAAAGGCACCAGCAGCCGAGCATTACAAACATAGGCACGATCGAGCGCTTTGCGCCTCTTAAGACCGACGCCATGCAATGCGAGTATGCAAGTAAACAGTAAAACAACGCTTCGGTACGGATCTGAAGTGTACCGTATGATAAAACGTCATTGTCCTGTCCGAAGATCGAAAGAGAAGGACGTGCAAACACGAAAAGACAAACAGCGATAAGTTCTGCACAGCATACTCCCGCAGTAATGCCGAAGCGTGCTCCCTTTTTCGCTCTTTCGAAATTGCCCGCACCGAGATTCTGGCTGGTAAATGTGGTAAGAGCCACACAGAAACTGTTTATGGGAAGGAACGCAAAACCCTCAAGTTTAAAATAACTTCCCGAACCCGCCATGGCCACCGAGCCGAATGCGTTGATATTGGACTGTACTATCACATTGGCAATTGCGATCACCGAATTCTGTATACCCGTGGGAAAGCCTATCTTAAGTTCCTGTTTTAAAGTGTCTGCATCGATCTTTATGTCTTTTACCGCAAGCCTGTGCGGACCGTCGGTCCTTGTAAGCTTCGTAAATGCGAGCGCTGCGCTTATATACTGCGCTATTATCGTAGCCAGAGCCGCACCGCCTATACCCATTCCGAACACTATTACAAACAAAAGGTCCAGGATCATATTGATCACCGAACTCGTAACAAGATAATAGAGCGGATGCCTGCTGTCTCCCATAGCCTGAAAGATACCGCAGCATGTATTGTATAAGACATTTCCCAGCCCGCCCAAAAAGATGATCCTTAAATAAAGAACAGAATTGTCTATTACATCATCGGGTGTACCCATCATCTTTAAGATGGCGGGAGAAGCGAATACTCCGATCGCCATAAGGGTAAGGCCCATGACGACGCCGAAAGCGATCGCTGTATGGACAGCCGTGTGTACGGCTTTATAGTCCTTTGCCCCGAAACGGTTTCCGACTATTACGCCGGCACCCGTAAACAGACCGTTTATAAATCCTACCAGCAAAAAAATAAGGCTGCCCGTTGAACTGACAGCCGCGAGGGCTTCTTTTCCCAGAAAATTGCCTACTACCACCGAATCCACAACATTGTACAGTTGCTGCAGAAGCTGCCCCAAAAATACCGGAAGGGCAAACATGATCATTTTCTTGGAAATGGAACCTTCAGTCATTTAAATCTATCTTCCTAAACTAATCGATTTTCTTTTTTACAACGGCCTTGCCGACCCACTTTTTGCGCCGCCAGTGGCTCATGACGATAAAGCCTCTTATGCACTCATCGGTGGCGGTACCCATAAATATACCGGCAACGCCGATCCCTGCCGCGATACCGAGTCCGTAACCTACCGTGGCACCAAGCCCCCACATGCATATCATACCGACGATCAGGGGATATACATAATCGCCCGCCGCTTTAAGGCTGCTTACAAATGTCATATTAAGACATCTTCCGAACTCAATAAAGATATCCACGAGCATGATGTAAAAACCGAGACGGATGATCTCTTCGTTGCCTGTAAACAGTTTAAGCGTTATCGGAGATAAAAGCCAGTTAATTGTTGCCAGTCCCACGGTTATCGGAAGCGTAAGCTTAAGAGTCTTGAAAACTCTCTTGTAAGCCGCATCTTCTTTACCCGCACCGACAAGGTGCCCCGTTATTATCTGGGTCGCCATGGCGCTCGAATTTGAAAACACCATGGCAAAAGAAATAAGCGAATTGCAATACACACGCGCATTTACCGAATCGTTGCCCATACGGTTTACAAACGACAAAAGAAGCATCTGGTAAAGGCTGTAGAAAAAGCTCTCACCCGCGGAAGGAATACCGATCTTTATCATCTGAAACAAAAGTTTTCCCGGAAAAGGATTGATAAAGCGTAATGATATGCGACCAACCTTTTTACTGTAAAAGAATACGAGCGAAGCAATAAGTGCGACCGCTCTTGCGGTCACCGTAGCGATCGCAACACCCGCAACTCCCAGATTTAAAAACTTAAGCGGTCCGTACAGGAAAAGGTAGTTGCCCACTATGTTTATAAGGTTTATCGCAACGGAAATATACATACCGACCTTCGGGTATCCGTTACAGCGGAGTATCTGGAGCATTACGTTATAGCAGGCCTGCAGAAACAGTCCGCCGCCCACTATATTTATGTAAGTCATAGCATCCGGGCGCATCTCGGCCGAGATGTTTAAAGCATCCATTATAAGGCCTTTTCCGAACACAAGGCCCGAACACAAAAGAAGACCGAATACAAGATTAAAGATAAAGGAAAGAGTATATATCTTATTCATTTCCTCATATCTTCCGGCTCCCAGATACTGGGCAACCACTACCGAAGTGGCCGTTGCGATAATGTTGAACATGATAATGAAAAGAAACATTACCTGATTCGCATTACCGACCGCTCCGACGGAGTTTTCCGAGTAATGGCTCAACATAAGCGTATCTATGTTGTTGATAAGTATATTAAGCAGTAATTCCAAAAACATAGGCCCCGCAATTACGAGAAGAGGTGTATTCTCGTCAATTACCCGGGCCCCTGTGGTTGAATCTTTCATATTTCACTCCAAAATGAACTTTGCATCTTACATCACTTATATTGCCATTTTAAAATCTTCAACGTCAATAGGTTTAACTCTACTCAATACTTACTTAACACTTTCAAAGAGGTTTTCACAAATTTACGAAATAGGCTTTAACATCTTTAAGATATACTCTTTTACGCCTTCAAGCTTACTCTTCTCCCACGCCTTTTCTTTCTCCTTTTCGGCTATCGGACAGATGATCTGAAGATCGAGCGTCTCACCCGGAACGCGGCCCGAGCGGAGAGGTTCATAAAAGTTTTCATGCCAGTCTTCGTCCGTTGCGTTTTTGTATCTGTCGGGATAAAGGTAAGTCTGCTGCCTCTTTGTGGCCTCTAAAAACGCCTTGGCCGATAACGGGAGCAAAAGGTTGTATTCGTCCTCCGAAACATCGGTACAGATATCGGGAAGTCTGTCCATAACGACTTTTTCTTCGCCCCTGTCTATTTTTATACCCAGAGTTTCAAAAGAAAAAGAATCCTTTGTAAAGTTTATCTTAAGCACCATACCGTATTCGGTATAATACTGAGAACGCTGGTAATCCGTATCAAACACGAAGTTTCCGAGCGAATAGAATATCGCCTTATCGCCGACAGTTTCATAATTCATCGGGACATGAGGGTGATGAGCGACCACAATGTCCGCACCCATTTCAAGATACTTTAAATATCTTTCCCGAGTGTAAGGAGAAGGTAAAGCGGTGAATTCTTCGCCCGCATGTGCCACGATCACACAGTGCCTGCATGCTTTTTTGATTTTATCGATGTTTTCCTTAATACGGTCAAGGTCGCTCCAGCTTAAGCAGCCTGCCGTATTCTCATCCGCTTTCCTGCAGGCTCTCTGATAGCCGACCGCAAAAATACCTATCCCGCCCGCATCGGATATGATAAGCGGTCTTGAAGCCTCATTTATATCCATTCCTGCGCCGATCGTTGAAGCCCCTGCCGCCTTCGCTTCATTAAGCGTATCGAAAAGACCGTCCGGACCCGCATCCATGATGTGATTGTTGCAGATATTCCAGATATCGGCCTTTATCCTTTTTAAAAAGCCCGTAACCTCGGGATCCATGCTGTGGGTAAGCGCGGCTACCGTATTTTTACGGCTGACTTTTTCTTTTGCCGAAAGCGCTCCCTCGACATTTACGCATACATGGTCGGAAGAAGCGATAAAATCCATGACTTCCCCTGATATGAGTTTTTCGTCGTTCCATTTTCCGTTCATATAGCCGTCAAAACCGATATCACCGGTAAAGGCTATCGATAAACCTTCCTTCATAAGGCTCCTAACGCAAATACTTTGAAAATGCAATTTTATTGTCCTTATCGATCTTTTTAAAGAAAAGATCGACACAGAATGTTATCAGTACCGCAAAAACATATATAAACACAAATCTCAATAACCAGCTGTCCGGAAGATTCAAAAACTCAGCGATCCTTACCGTAAGTATATGCCAAAGATATATCCACATCGAATGCTTTGAGATAAATACGATCAAAGGATTTTTAAACAGCTTAAGCTCCTTTTTCCGACATAAAAGCATAAGCCCCGTTGTAACGCTTAAACCGTAGCTCAGATAATAAATCCTCGGAGGAAAAGAAGCGGTGCTTACGTTTACGATCCTTCCTTCGTTTCTTGCATACATGATCACTCCGACGACAAATACCGTAAGAAACGATACAAATATCAAAATCCTTGTTTTTGTGTCAAATCCGGCATAGTGATAACCCATATAAGCAACGATCCCGAACGGGATTATGTAGAATACGGTGTTATTTACAAAAGGATTCCTGTTGAGATCGTAATAAATCCCTATCTCGTAAAGCGAATATATGATAAGCAAAGCAAGAAAAACAAGTATTGTGGGCTTAAATCTGTCAAATACCGGAGTTAAAACCGCCGAATAAAGATATATAAGGATCACCCATACATAAGCTATCCCGTAGAGCGTCATGCCGTACGATCTAAGATAAAAACCGACGTCATACAGATTTCCGAATATAAGATCAAGTATAAAATACAGCGATAAAAATACCCATGTCGGGATCACAAGCCTTTTTACGCGGTCTATGATGTAATCGGCCGTCTTTCCTTTTTCACTGTATTTTTTAAAAGAACGTGCCGCCAGATAAGCCGACAAAAACACCATTATCGGCACATCGAAGCTTCGAAGCCAGACAGCCCAGAACGGCGGATCGGCATGCACGAGAATGATACCCGTAAGCCCCAGAAATTTTAAAAAATCTATGTAATATAATCTCTTATCGTCCATAAAGACCCCAAATAAAAAACCTTAATCGTTAAGATCAAGGTCATTTTATCATATAGCGTTTAATTTTTCATCAGTCTGTCTTAAGCACACAGTCCTTGCAAGTTCCGTAAAAATACACCATGGCTCCTTCGATCCTGTGCCCCGATGCATCGCCCTTCGAAGCAATGCATTTGTTAAATGCCGCGGGAGCCTTTATATCAAGATCGTATACGCGGCCGCAGCAGTTACAGTAAAAATGGTAATGCTCGCTTGTATCCGCATCAAAATGATCAATGCCGTCTTTCATGTGAAGCCGCACGATAATGTTATTGTCCGCAAGAAGATTCAAATTTCTGTAGACCGTGCCCAGACTTATGGTGGGTTCTTTGAGCTTGACTTCGTTATATACTTCCTCAGCAGTGGGATGAGATTTCGTGCTCATAAGATAATCCGTTATGAGATCTCGTTGCTTGCTGTGATTCATATTGCCTCCTAAAATCAGTAATCATTCCTCTTTTTTACTATACCATCCTTTTAAGTAAAGTCAAGAATAAAATAGGAATTATTACTGTTTTTCGATCAGGCAAGACCCGAAAATACATTTAAAAACCACTGAAGAATCTTATCCCATAACGGGCGGTTAAGCCAGTTTTCGTAAGTAACCTCTTCGGAGGCTTCCATAGTTTTTAACAGATCTTCTTTCACGCTAAAAGAAAGATTATTGTCATATATCACCGCACCGCACTCATAGTGAAGGAAGAGGCTTCTGTAATCAAGATTGATGGTACCTATGACAGAAACGTCCCTTGTGACTATGTTCTTCGCATGAACAAAACCGGGAGTATATTCAAATATCTTAACACCGCCCTGCAAAAGCTTTCCGTAGTTGTTTCTCGTAAGTAAAAAGACCATCTTCTTGTCGGGAATATGCGGTGTAATTATCCTTACATCGACTCCCGACTTTGCTGCGCGCACCAAAGCTTCGCTCATATCGTCCTCGATAAGAAGATACGGTGTTGATATATACAGATAATCTTTTGCGTTATATATAAGCTGCATTATCGTATCGGCGATCGGGTTGTCCGGATTATTCTCGGGGCCGTCGGATATAAACTGCATGAAGCCGACCGCTGACCTCGGAGCCGCATCCGGATCGTACTTTCTGTAATCTTCCGCATTCTTGCCTTTTGAAAGTCCCCACATATTCAAGAATCTGGAAGTCATATCCTTAACGCCGGGTCCCTCGATCCTGACACCGCCGTCCTTCCAATGTCCGAAACGGCTTATGATGTTCACATACTCGTCTGCCAGGTTAAAACCGCCGGTATATCCGATATTTCCGTCGATTATTATCATCTTCTGATGATCTCTGTAATTAAAGTAGAGTTTATTGAGATATTTTGAGATCGGGTTAAAACAGGCAGTCAATATTCCCTTATCTTCAAGTTCTTTGAAAAACTGCCTGTCGGTACGAAACATCGAACCGAAATCGTCGTAGAGTATCCTTATTTCAACGCCCTCTTCGCGCTTTTTAAGTATCGCTTCCCTGACCCGGCTCCAAAGTTCTCCGTCGGCAAGGATAAAGAAATTAAGGAAAACAAACCTTTTTGCCCTCTTTATATCCGCGATCACCTCTTCAAACACGCTTTCGCCGGAATTGTAATATCTGAACATATTGCCGACCGAAAGCGGAAAATGAAAGCCTTCGAGAAATCTTGACAGTTTTACTTCGTCGGGGAACAGATCGTTTAATCTTCTTGATGCTTCGGGCGAATATGTGTCAAACCGTTCTCCGTAAGAAAGAAGCTTCTTGGACCTGTCTCTTATCTTTTTGGTGCTTCTTTCCCTGCCCCAAAGAAGATACATGATGATGCCGCTCACCGGCAAAACGGCAATAAGAAAAAGCCAGCCAAACTTATAAAGATTGTTGGCCCGCCTGTTTAAAAGGCAGAGTATGACTATCGTAAAGGCAAACTCCACCAGAAGATATACATATATTCCCTTGTTCCTTAAAGTGATCCCGATCGCGATTATTATCCCGAACTGCAAAAGGATCAAAAGGGATACCACCAAAGCCCTTAAAAACCCGCTAAAGTAATTCTTCATTCTCTTCTCCGAAATACGTTCTACCCCTTAAGCTTGTTAAGTATTGTATCATATTCCGGAAATTTTTTCTTTAAGATAACGATCTTTCCTTCTTTGGTCAAAAAACAATGGGATGATTCGGCCGTAAATACCGTTTTCCCGTCAAGTTTCATGTCATATGAAACAGTCAGTTTGACCCCGTCGTATTCTTTTATCCAAAGTTCTATATCAACGGTGTCGGCATAGGTCGTGGTACGCCTGTAATCGCAATTTATCGATACTACCGGCGATACTATCCCCTTTTCTTCCATTCCGGCATAGCCTATACCGTTTTTCTCAAGGAAATCGCCCCTTGCTTCCTCCATCCACCTTATATAATTCGAATGGTGCGTAACTCCCATTTTATCCGTTTCATAATATTGAACCGTATGCTTATAATCGTGTTTGTACATTCTGCCCCTCCGGCATATTAAACTTTCATAACATCAAAATTCCGTCTAAAAACATTTACCCTTATGTTCCTGCGGACAGGTAGCGATCTTGTCGCATACATAACATACTTCGTTGACCGATTTCCCGTCTTTGAAGAACTCACGGATATTTGAATATGTGGTATCGGCAATGTTTTCAAGAGCCTCTGCCGTCAAAAATGCCTGATGTGACGTAACTATGACATTGGGCATGGAGATAAGGCGTGCAAGCACATCATCGTTTACGATATGACCCGAGAAATCGTGGAAGAACACATCGGATTCCTCTTCATATACATCAAGGCAGGCCGCACCGATCTTTCTGGCTTTTATGCCTTCGAGCAGGGCTTCCGAATCCACTAAAGCACCACGGGATGTATTTATGAGCACAACTCCCTTTTTCATCCTGGCTATCGAATCTGCATTTACCACATGCTCTGTTTCTTTTGTAAGCGGGCAGTGGAATGAGATTATATCGCTTTTTGCCCATATCTCATCAAGGTCCACATACTCTATACCGCTGTCCTTTGCAGGGAATTTATCATAGGCGATCACGTTCATGCCAAAACCTTTACAGATATCTATAAAGATGCGGCCGATCTTACCGGTACCCACTACACCTACGGTCTTTCCGTGAAGGTCGAAACCTGTAAGACCCGATAAACTGAAATTAAAATCCCTGGTACGGATATAGGCCTTATGGATCCTTCTTATGGATGTGAGCAAAAGTGCCATTGCATGCTCGGCGACCGCATAAGGTGAATATGCGGGTACCCTTACGACATGGATCTTTTTAAATGCATATTCGATATCCACGTTATTGTATCCTGCGCAGCGAAGGGCAATAAGCTTTATATCGAGTTTTACGAGCTCATCTATCACGGCCTTGTCGATCATATCGTTTACAAATACACAGACCGCATCGAAACCCGCGGCGAGTGAAACGGTATCGATCGAAAGATGAGTTTCAAAATACTTTACTTCAAACTCATCGGTAAGATTCTTGTTGAAAGAATTGATATCATAATCCTTTGCATCGAAAAAAGCTATCTTTATCATGTAAACCCTCCTTATTACGGCTTTTGTGCGTTATCGGTATTAATCCGTGCGTAAAATAATACCCGCTACCCCAAAGGCAGCGGGCAATATTATGTTAGCATATTGGCCTTGGTTTTTAAAGCAGTCCCAATATCTTAGTAGTTGGCCGCATTCACTTCAAAGTAGCTCTGAGGATGAGCACATACGGGGCAAACCTCGGGAGCCTGGGTACCTACCACGATATGACCGCAGTTACGGCATTCCCAAACCTTAACTTCACTCTTCTTAAATACTTCCTGAGCCTCTACATTGTGTAAAAGAGCACGATATCTCTCTTCATGATGCTTCTCGATAGCAGCAACGCCCCTGAACTTTTCCGCAAGTTCATGGAAACCTTCCGCATCGGCTGTCTTTGCAAAATCATCATACATATCGGTCCACTCAAAATTCTCACCGTCTGCCGCTGCAGCAAGGTTTTCGGCTGTGGTGCCGATACCGCCGAGTTCTTTGAACCAAATTTTAGCGTGTTCTTTTTCATTATCGGCTGTCTGTAAGAATAAAGCCGCTATCTGCTCAAAGCCTTCCTTCTTTGCCTTGGATGCAAAGTAGGTATACTTGTTACGAGCCTGAGACTCGCCTGCAAATGCAGTCTGAAGATTCTTCTCTGTCTGAGTGCCTGCGTAAGGATTCTTCTTGTCCTCTACAAGCACAAGCTTATCGCCTTTAACACCGCATCTGGGGCATACGGGTTCAACTCCGTCCTCTACCGTAAAGACTTCTCCGCACACCAAACATTTGTAAGTTTTCATAGCCAACCTCTCCTTTTATATAGTTTTTGCTTTGTTTAAAGTATATCTTATTTAAGAAGATCAAGAAGCTTCTCTCTTGACTGAACTCCCACAACACTCTTTACGTTCTCCCCGTTCTTAAATATCTTGATACTGGGAATGCTCATGATACCGTATTCTTCGGCAAGTTCTTCTTCATCATCGACATTTACCTTGCCAACCTTATATGTGCCTTCAAATTCTTCGGCGAACTTCTCGATTATCGGTCCCATCATCTGACAGGGTCCGCACCATGTTGCCCAGAAATCCACAACAACCGGAATATCCGATTTAAGTACTTCTGCTTCAAAGTTATCTTTAGTTAATGTAATCTCAGCCATAGTATCTCCTTTCATAGTAGAAAAAAACGGATTATATTAATTACACCCACAGCCTCAAAATTAATAATCATTACTGATTTTTAGTTTAGCACAATTTTATTGATTGTCAATAGTTTATAGCAGGGTTTTAAGCCTTCTTGCAGCCTCGATCGTGTCGGCGGGATCTCCGAAGGTTGAAAATCTGAAGAATCCTTCACCGCATTTACCGAAACCTTCACCCGGAGTTCCGACTATCTGAAGTTTATTTAAAAGAAGGTCAAAGAACTCCCAGCTCCCCATCTTATTCGGGCATTCAAGCCAGATATAAGGAGCGTTCTTTCCTCCGCAATACCATATACCGATCTCATCAAGTGCCTTCATAAGAACTTTTGCATTGTCCTTATAGACCTTTATGTTTTCTTTTATCTGCTTTTGGCCTTCGTCGGTAAATACCGCTTCACCGCCCCGCTGGATTATGTATGAGACTCCGTTTGTCTTTGTGGTGCGGTTTCTTACCCACATCTTGTTAAGGCTCATGCCGTCACGCACAAGATCTTTCGGAATTACGGTGTAGCCAAGTCTTGTCCCGGTAAAGCCCGCGGTCTTTGAAAGCGAGCATATCTCGATCGCGCATGTTCTTGCGCCTTCTATCTCAAATATACTGTGAGGCCTGTCCTCCTCAATAAAAGCTTCATAGGCGGCATCAAACAGTATGACCGAGCCGTGTCTGTTGGCATAGTCGACCCATGCCTTTAAGCCTTCCTTCGTGTAAACCGCGCCTGTCGGGTTATTGGGAGAACAGATATACAAAATATCGGCCGAAAGCTTTTCGTCGGGCATCGGTAGAAAATTATCGGCCCTTCCCGATTCAAGATGTACTATCTTTCTGCCTGCGATGATATTTGCATCCACATAAGCGGGGTATGCGGGCTCGATCACAAGCGCTGAATTCGATCTGTCGAAAAGATCGAGAATATCGCCGAGTTCATCGCTCGCTCCGCTTGACACAAACACTTCGTCCGCATCAAGAGTTACGTTTCTTTTGCCGTAATAGGCTTTTATCTTTTCTCTCAAAAAGTCTGCGCCGACCTCAGGCATATACCCGTGAAAGCGTTCTTTAACGCTCTGGTCATCAACGCCTTTGTGCAAAGACTTTATGACAGTATCGCAAAGAGGCAAAGAAACATCCCCTATACCGAGCCTGAATATTTGGTCGTCCGGATGCTTTTCGCTATATTCTTTTACCTTACCCGCAATATTAAAAAACAGGTATGAATCCTTTAGATCCGCATAATTTTTATTGGGCACTAACATACTTCTGTCTCCCCTAATTAAAGTTGTAACGGCACGCGCGGCTTCTATGAAACCGCACCTGCCAACGACGGCGAAACCATTTATGAAATGCGGACTTCGTCCACATTGGTTTCGCCTGAATAAACAAATTCGGCAGGGCCGGTCATCAAAAGATAATCGTTGTTCGATACTTTTGTGGTGAGAACACCGCCGTCAAGATAGATCCTTATATCGGTATCGCTGTCCGCTATACCTTTTTTTACGCTCGCAAACGTTACGGCACAGGCTCCGGTCCCGCACGCCATTGTGATCCCGCTTCCGCGCTCCCACACACGCATCCTTAATTCGTTCTCGCCTATGACCTGCACAAATTCGACATTTACTCCGCCCGGAAACTCTTCGTGATTTTCGATCTTCGGTCCTATCTCTTCAAGTTTTACGCTCTCAACATCTTCCGTAAAGATCACGGCATGAGGATTGCCGACAGATACGGGCGTCAAAATGATCTCCTTACCGTCTATGATCAGCTTTTTGTCTTTTCCCGCAGTTGCCTGTCCCATGTTGACGGATACGTTTTTCACAAGTCCTCCGCAGAGATTTAAACTTAAATATTTGATGCCGGAAAGCGTTTCTATCTTCAGATTGGTCTTATCGGTATAACCTTTTTCGTAGACGTACTTTCCCACACAGCGTATGCCGTTTCCGCACATCATGGCTTCGCTTCCGTCGGCGTTGAATATCCGCATCTTAAAATCCGCGATATCCGAAGGACTTATATAGATCATACCGTCTGAACCCGCACCGAAATGCCTGTCGGAAAGTTTGATCGCCAACTCCTCTATATTTTCCGGAACCTCACCGTACACATACAAATAATCGTTTCCGAGTCCCTGCATTTTTGTAAATTTCATTTTCCCCTCCGTGGCATGCCTCTTTCAAAGCATCATATATTTCAGTTGATCGTGGATACTCCGATGGATATCTCTTCAAGTACATCGAGCAACATCTTTACCGTATCAAGCGATGAAAACATCGTGATATTGTTCTGTACCGCGCATTTTCGTATAAGCTCACCGTCTATATAGTGAACTCCCGATAAGATCGCACGGGTATTGACGATATAGCTTATGCGGCCCGAACGGATGGCATCCAGTATCTCTTCGCTTCCTTCGCTTATCTTTTTTAGCTTCTTGGTGGGGATGCCGTGTTCTTTGAACACCGTTCCCGTAAGACTTGTGGCCTCGATATTAAAGCCTAAGTCCAGAAATCTCTTTGCAAGAGGAAGTGCTTCGATCTTATCTTCATCGGCAAGCGTAAATATTACCGTTCCGTAATCCGTAACCTTGATGCCAGAAGCAATAAGCGCTTTGTAGACCGCACGATGAAGCTTTTTATCGTAGCCGATAGCCTCGCCGGTCGACTTCATCTCAGGTGAAAGATATGCATCCATTCCCTGAAGCTTAAGGAACGAAAATGCGGGAACCTTAACGTAGAACATATCCTTTTCACCCGGATATTTATCGGTGATCCCCTGCTCTTTTAAGGAAATGCCCATCATTACCTTAGTGGCGATATCCGCGAGCGAATAACCCGTTGATTTTGACAAAAACGGTACCGTTCTCGAAGAACGCGGGTTGACCTCTATGATATAAACATCCTCTTCCCTGGTGACGATAAACTGGATATTGTAAAGACCTCTTATGCCGATTGCTATGCCGAGTCTTTCGGTATAATCAAGGATCTTGTCTTTAACGTTCTTTGAGATACTGTAGGGCGGATAAACACTTATTGAGTCGCCGGAATGGATACCCGTACGCTCCACAAGCTCCATGATACCGGGTATGAATACTCTTTCACCGTCACAGACCGCATCGACTTCCACTTCTTTGCCGCGGATATACTTATCCACCAAAACAGGCTTGTCCTTATCGATCTCAACAGCAGTTTTTAAGTAATTTAACAGTTCCTCTTCCTTGGCGACTATCTGCATTGCACGGCCGCCGAGCACAAAGCTTGGACGCACCAAAACGGGGTAGCCTATAGCCGCTGCGGCCTCAACGCCTTCTTCTATGGAAGTAACGGCCTGTCCCGCAGGTCTCGGTATATCAAGCTTTATAAGAAGCTTTTCGAAAAGATCCCTGTCTTCCGCAGTATCTATCGCCTCACGGCCCGTTCCGATGATGGGTACCTTGTGGGCGCTTAACACATCCGCAAGATTTATGGCAGTCTGCCCGCCGAGTGATACGATAACCCCGTCGGGCTTTTCCATATCTATAACGTTCATAACGTGCTCAAATGTAAGAGGTTCAAAATAAAGCTTGTCCGAACAGGTATAATCGGTCGAAACGGTCTCGGGGTTATTGTTTATTATTATCGCTTCGTAGCCGTTGGCCTTGATGGTCATTACCGCGTGAACGGTCGAATAATCGAATTCAACACCCTGTCCGATACGGATCGGGCCCGAACCTATAACGATGATCTTCTTTTTATCGGATATGACCGACTCGTTTTCATCTTCATAAGTCGAATAAAAATACGGGATATAGCTTAAAAACTCCGATGCACACGTATCGATCATCTTATATACCGGAACGATCCCGTTGTCGATCCTGAATTGCCTTATTTCATCTTCGGTTTTACCGGTAAGTTTTCCTATCTCTTTATCCGAAAAACCGAGTTTTTTGGCCTTAAGTACTGTTTTTTTATCAAGACCATTAAGAGATATCTCCCGCTCGGCCTTTA
Source organism: Lachnospiraceae bacterium (assembly GCA_016283275.1). Lineage (GTDB taxonomy): Bacteria > Bacillota > Clostridia > Lachnospirales > Lachnospiraceae > UBA1258. The sequence continues at coordinate 10,537 of JAEEMP010000061.1, read as the reverse complement.
CTATCTTTGAAAACTCCTCGGTAAACAGCCTGTCTATACCCGTGATCTCAGATATCTTGCCTGCGGAAACGCCGTCTCTTAAAAGCTTGGCTATCGCATAGATACGGTCGTCTCTTCCTTCTTTTATATATTCCGCAAGCTCTCCGTCCTTCATACCTTCAAACTTTGAACTTTCCATGTGAAATAAGCCTATTTCAAGCGAACTTACGGCCTTAAGAAGACTTTCCGCAAAAGTCCTTCCGACGCTCATGACCTCGCCGGTCGCTTTCATCTGAGTAGAAAGAGCGTTGTCGGCATCGGCGAATTTATCGAAAGGAAATCTCGGCATCTTTGTGACCACATAATCAAGAGTAGGCTCAAAAGAAGCGGGTGTATTGGCTATAGGTATCTCATCAAGCGTCATGCCCACACCGATCTTGGCAGAAACCCTGGCGATCGGATAACCGCTTGCCTTCGATGCAAGTGCCGACGATCTTGAAACTCTCGGGTTTACTTCTATAAGAAAATACTTAAATGACTTCGGATCCAATGCAAACTGTACATTACAGCCGCCTTCGATCTTTAAGGCTCTTATTATCTTGAGAGCGCTGTCACGGAGCATATGATATTCCTTGTTGGTAAGTGTCTGCGAAGGACATACGACTATCGAGTCACCCGTATGGATACCGACGGGATCGATGTTTTCCATGTTGCAGACCGTGATCGCGGTATCGTTACCGTCTCTTATTACTTCGTATTCTATTTCCTTGTAGCCTTTTATGCTTTTCTCGATAAGCACTTCGGACACCGGCGAAAGCGCAAGGGCATTCTTCATAAGAGGTATGAATTCTTCCTCGTTTGCAGCAAATCCGCCGCCCGTACCGCCCAGCGTAAAGGCCGGTCTCAATACCACGGGATAACCGATCTCCTCGACAACTTTAAGGCCTTCTTCCATTGTGGTGGCAGTCTCCGAAGGAAGCACAGGTTCGCCGAGGCTTATGCAAAGACTTTTGAACTTCTCCCTGTCCTCTGCCTGCTCGATACTTTCGATCTTTGTGCCCAAAAGCTCAACCTTGCACTCATCCAGCACTCCGCTTTTATAAAGGCCGACCGCAAGGTTAATGCCGGTCTGTCCGCCTATGCCCGGAAGAATGGCATCGGGTCTTTCGTGACGTATGATCTTTGAAAGGAATTCAACGGTCAACGGTTCCATATATATCTTGTCGGCTATGGCGGTGTCCGACATGATCGTGGCGGGATTTGAGTTACACAGCACCACTTCGTAACCTTCTTCTCTTAACGCAAGACATGCCTGTGTGCCGGCATAATCAAACTCAGCCGCCTGACCGATGACTATCGGTCCCGAGCCTATGACCATTACTTTGCGGATATCACTTCTTTTAGGCATTTTTCGAATTCTCCATAGACTTGATAAATTTCGGGAACAGATAAAAACTGTCCTGCGGACCGGGAGCACTTTCGGGATGATATTGTACCGAAAATACACGGTCTTCTTCGGCGCTTACGCCTTCGACCGTATTGTCGAGAAGATTTATGTGAGTAACCTTTAAACCCGTGTTCTTTATGCTTTCATCATCAACGGCATAAGAATGGTTCTGGCTTGTGATCTCGATCTTTCCCGTTTCAAGGTTTTTGACGGGATGATTGCCTCCGCGGTGTCCGAACTTAAGCTTGTAGGTCTTTGCACCGTATGCAAGAGAAATGAGCTGATGCCCGAGACAGATACCGAAAATGGGATATTTCCCTATAAGTTTTCTTATCGTTTCGGCGGTTTCGGGGATATCCTCGGGATCCCCCGGTCCGTTTGACACAAATACACCGTCCGGATCTATCTCTTCTATCCTCTCGGCGGGAGTATTGTAAGGGACCGCTATGACTTTACAGTTAAGTCTGTTTAAAGATCTTACGATATTGGCTTTCATACCGCAGTCGATCGCGACTACCAGAAACTTTTCGCTCTCAGCGGCATATATTTCTTCTTCCTTGCGCGATACAAGACTCACCGCATCACGCGGAACTTCTTTTTCTTTAAGGATGTTGACAGCCTCACTTAACGGAGTATCGGCATTTGTGATAAGGACCTTTGCGCTTCCGTTATCCCTTATGTGACGGGTGAGCGCCCTTGTATCCACGCCGTATATCCCTGCGATATCGTATTTCTTCATCACGTCGCCAAGAGTTTTCGTGGAGCGGAAATATGAGGGCTTATCGTTGTATTCATGCACTATCATCGCACCTATCGTTGGGATCTTTGTCTCATAATCCGCATCGCTCATGCCGTAATTTCCGATCCAGGGATAAGTCATTACAACTGCCTGATAGGTATATGACGGATCCGATAAGATTTCCTGATACCCTGCCATAGATGTGTTGAACACGATCTCAAGAACCTTATCGGTCCCGGCTCCGAAGCCGTATCCGTATATTTCTTTTCCGCTTTCAAATACGATCTTTCTGTTAAAATCCTGTTCCATTTTTATCGGCTTTCATTCTTTCTTTTAAGTGCTGCTCCCACAAATCCCTTAAATAAAGGATGGGGTTTGTTGGGTCTAGATTTAAACTCGGGGTGATACTGAACTCCCACATAGAAATCTCTGTCCGTAAGTTCAACCGTTTCGACAAGCATCTTGTCCGGCGACATGCCGCTTAATGTAAGTCCGCCGTTTGTAAAAGTTTCTCTGTAATCATTGTTGAACTCATATCTGTGACGGTGTCTTTCGCTTATTTCCCGTGTACCGTAAAAACGCTCCATAGCGGTATTTTCACCTATCACACAAGGGTATGCGCCAAGTCTTAAGGTACCGCCCTTATCGATCTCGTCGCTTTGTCCCGGCATAAAATCTATTACCTTATGGGCACAGTTTTCGTCGAACTCTCCTGAATCAGCATCCTTGATACCAAGAACATTCCTTGCATACTCGATAACGCTTATCTGCATACCGAGGCATATGCCGAAGAAAGGAATGTTGTTTTCCCTTGCGTATTTAACGGCTTTTATCATACCTTCGATACCGCGGTTACCAAACCCGCCCGGCACGATGATGCCGTCAACTCCGTCAAATGCTTCTTTTATATCACCCGTTTCCAGGCTTTCCGAATCTATCCATTTGATATTGACTTCGGCTTTGTGGGGATAACCCGCATGGTGAAGTGCTTCCACAACCGAAAGATATGCGTCGTGAAGTCCCGTGTACTTACCTACAAGGCCTATCGTTACCGTCTGAGTACGGTTTTTGATGTCATCGACCATATCCTGCCATTCTTTAAGATCGGGGGCTTTTGCGTCAATGGAAAGCTCTCTGCAGACAATGTCGGAAAATCCCGACTTTTCAAGCATAAGAGGAGCTTCGTAGAGAATGGGGAGCGTAATGTTTTCGATTACACAATCGGGCTTTACGTTACAGAATAAAGCGATCTTATTGAATATCGATTCTTCCAGAGGTCTGTCGCATCTTAATACGACAATGTTCGGATTGATACCCATACCCTGGAGTTCTTTTACCGAATGCTGGGTGGGCTTTGATTTGTGTTCATCGGAACCGCTTAAGAAAGGCACCAATGTTACGTGGATGAAAAGACTGTTCTCACGTCCGACCTCAAGAGAGATCTGACGGACCGCTTCTATGAACGGCTGTGACTCGATATCGCCGATAGTACCGCCGATCTCGGTGATGACTACATCGGCATTTGTTTTTTTGCCGACTTTATAGATAAATTCCTTGATCTCATTCGTAATGTGCGGGATAACCTGAACGGTCGATCCGAGATACTCACCGCGGCGTTCCTTGTTAAGTACGTTCCAGTACACCTTTCCGGTCGTGAGGTTTGAATATTTGTTCAGGTTTTCGTCTATGAATCTTTCATAGTGCCCAAGATCTAAATCGGTCTCCGCTCCGTCCTCGGTAACATACACCTCGCCGTGCTGGAAAGGACTCATGGTACCGGGGTCGACATTGATATAAGGATCCAGCTTCTGAGCCGCAACCTTAAGACCTCTTGACTTAAGTAAGCGTCCGAGTGACGCTGCCGTTATACCCTTTCCGAGTCCCGATACAACGCCGCCCGTGACAAAAATGTACTTTGTGTTCATGATAATCTCCTCCCCCTCGGTGGCGATTATTCTACAGTAACGCTCTTTGCGAGGTTTCTGGGCTTATCCACATCAAGACCCTTTGCTACCGAGATATAATATCCCATAAGCTGAAGCGGTATTACCGCAAGGCTCGTAGCAAAATGTTCGTCGGTCTTAGGTATGTAAGCCACAAAATTCGCCACATCTTCTATCATATAATTTCCATAGGAAGTAAGACCCATGAGGTAAGCCCCTCTCGCCTTACATTCAACCATGTTTGATACCGTTTTTTCATAAAGGCTGTTCTGCGTGATCACACCGATCACCAGAGTGTTGTCTTCGATAAGACTTATCGTACCGTGCTTAAGTTCGCCTGCCGCATAGGCTTCCGAATGGATATAGGAAATTTCCTTCATCTTAAGCGAGCCTTCCAGACATATTGCGTAATCAAGACCTCTTCCGATAAAGAAAATATCGTGCGCATGAGAATACTTTGAAGCAAACCACTGTATCCTTTCCTTGTCTTCAAGAATCTTTGATATCTTCTGAGGCAGTGTCTGAAGCTCTTTGATCATATCTTTGTAAACAGCCTCTTTTAAGTGACCTCTTACCTTGGCAAACTGCATTGCGATCGCATAACAAGCGATAAGCTGTGTGCTGTACGCCTTGGTGGTGGCAACGGATATCTCGGGCCCCGCAAGAGTATAGAAGGTATTGTCCGCTTCTCTTGCTATCGAAGAACCCACAACATTTACTATCGCAAGGGTCTTGATCTTGCGTTCTTTTGCAAGACGAAGCGCCGCAAGCGTATCCGCAGTCTCACCCGACTGGCTTATCACGATCACAAGCGCTTTATCGGTAAGTAACGGATTTCTGTATCTGAACTCACTTGCAAGATCCACATTTACCTGGATCCTTGCAAGGTCCTCTATGACGTATTTGGCTGCCATGCCCACATGGTAAGCGGAGCCGCAGGCAACTATGTTTATCTGATCCAGTGACTTTATCTCGTCGTCCGAAAGATCGACACCTTCAAGGTTGATCTTTCCGTCTTTTACGACTGAAGCGATCGTATCGCCCACAACCTTGGGCTGTTCGTGGATCTCCTTCATCATAAAATGCTCAAAACCGCCCTTTTCGGCTGTTTCGGCATCCCATTCTATCTCACTTATCTCTTTTTTGATCTCATCGCCGTCAAGGTTATAGAAATTGACGTTTCCGGGAGTGAGCTTTGCTATCTCAAGATTGCCTATGTAGTAGACTTTCTTTGTGTACTTAAGGATCGCGGGGACGTCGGAAGCCAGATAGCTTTCGTTTTTGCCCACACCTATGATCATGGGAGAATCTTTTCTGGCAACCCAGATCTCGCCGGGATAATCCTTAAACATTACGGCCAGAGCATAGGAACCTCTTACACGCACCATAGTCCTGTTAAGCGCGTCGATGGGACCCAGCTTGTACTTATTTAAGTAATAATCCACAAGTTTTACCACAACTTCGGTATCTGTCTCCGAATAGAATTCGTAATCGTGACGAAGAAGTTTCTCCTTAAGCTCAACGTAATTTTCGATGATACCGTTGTGAACGCCCACAACATTGGAATCATCCACACCCTTGCCTTCGGGATTCTTGCCCGAAATATGGGGATGAGCGTTAAGCTCCGACGGTTCACCGTGTGTAGCCCATCGTGTATGACCTATACCGCAGGTACCTTTTATGGCCTTGCCGCCGTCGGTCTTTTCCGATAGGATCTTAAGCCTTCCCTTTGCCTTAACGACCCTTACGGGAGCCTTGTCGTCTCTTACGGCCAGTCCCGCAGAATCATATCCTCTGTATTCAAGCTTCGAAAGTCCGTCAAGCAAAATAGGTGCTGCCTGACTGCCTCCTACATAACCTACTATTCCGCACATTATAATTTCTCCTTTTAAGTAGCCCGATGTTACAGATATCTTTAAGCCGGCACGATTATTGCGTAATCTTGCCAAATCGCTCGAAGCCATGCAAAATTTGGACTTCGTCCAAATGGCTTCTCACTCCCACTCGACCGTAGCCGGGGGCTTGGAAGTAATGTCATATACGACTCTTGATATGCCTTTGACTTCGTTTGTGATCCTGTGGCTTGCAATCTCAAGAACCTCAAACGGTATCCTGGTCCATTCCGCAGTCATGAAATCATCCGTGGTAACGGATCTTAATGCAAGCGTATAGCCGTAAGTCCTTGCATCGCCCATAACGCCTACAGTCCTTGTATTTGTAAGCACCGCAAAATACTGGTTGGCATCGGTTATACCGGCCTTATCCACTTCCTCGCGGAAGATGGCATCGGCATCACGAAGTATATCAAGTTTTTCCTTTGTAAGCTCGCCGATAACTCTGACCGCAAGACCCGGACCCGGGAAGGGCTGACGAAATACAAGCTCTTTAGGTATACCGAGCTTAAGACCCACCTCTCTTACTTCATCTTTAAAAAGATCTCTTAAAGGCTCTGCTATCTCGTCAAACGAAATAACATCCGGAAGTCCTCCGACATTGTGATGACTCTTTATGACAGCCGAGTCGCCTTTTCCGCTTTCAATCACATCGGGATAGATGGTACCCTGTGCGAGAACATCTACCTTGCCTATCTTCTTTCCTTCATCCTCAAATACCCTGATGAACTCTTCACCAATGATCTTTCTTTTCTTTTCGGGTTCGGTCACACCTTTTAATTTTTCAAGGAACCTTTGCTCGGCATTGACCCTTATAAGATTCATGCCGAACTTGTCTTTGAATGTCTTCTCCACAAAATCGCCTTCGTCTTTACGAAGAAGGCCGTGATCCACAAATACGCACACAAGATTCGAGCCTACGGCTTTGTGCAAAAGCACTGCCGCTACCGAAGAATCGACTCCGCCCGAAAGTGCGAGCAGGACCTTCTTGCCCGAAAGCCTTTCTTTATAAGAAGAGACCGTGGTCTCTATAAAGCTGTCCATGACCCAGTCTTTCGAACAATTGCAGATATCAAACACAAAATTTCTTATTATCTGCTTTCCGTATTCCGAATGGGTAACTTCGGGATGAAACTGGACCGCATAGAGTTTTCTTTTATCGTCACACATCGCCGCGCAGGGACATTTATCGGTATCGGCGATAACGGTAAAACTGTCCGGTGTTTTGGCTATATAGTCCGTATGGCTCATAAAGCACACGCTCGGACTTTTTACATCTTTAAAGATGGCGTGGTTTTTAAAATTGACTATGGTCTTACCGTATTCGCTCGAATCGGCTGCGCTTTCTACAACGCCTCCGCCCATATAAGCCATGAGCTGTGCTCCGTAGCATATTCCGAGTATCGGAATGCCCGCATTTAATATCTCGGGATCGTAATGAGGCGACTTTTCATCGTATACGCTGTTGGGTCCTCCCGTAAAAATGACACCTTTGTAACCCTTTTCCTTAATATCCGAAACTGTGATCTTATTGTAGGGTTTTATCTCGGCATATACGTTATTCTCACGGACGCGCCTTGCAATCAGCTGATTGTACTGGCCTCCGAAATCAAGTACAAGAATCTTATCCATTAAATCTCCACCCTTTCGGAGCCGTGCTCGATACCTTCAAGCATCGGTGCAGCCTTCTTTATGATATTGGTAACCTGTTCAGCGCATCTTCCGATATAAGCATCGGGATTCAAACAGGAATTTAACTCTTCTTCGCTTAAGCCTATCTCGGGCTCCTTGGAAAGTCTTGATAAAAGATCGCACTTTCCTCCGGCCTTCATCTCCTCATAACTTTCCATTGAACATTTTCTTATGATACCGTGTATGCTCTGACGGTTTCCGCCGCGCTTTACAGCCTCCATCATAATGTTCTCGGTAGCTATGAAAGGAAGGTATTCTCTCATGTTTCTTGAAACAACGGTCTCGTTGACCACTATGCCGTCGGTAATGTTCTGTGCGAGTCTTATGATCGCATCCGCACACAAAAAGCCCTCCGGAAGACTTATACGTCTGTTTGCGGAATCGTCAAGCGAACGCTCCAGCCACTGAACCGAAGCCGTCATCTGGGCATTCATGGAATCGCACATAAGATATCTGGCCAAAGAACACATTCTCTCGCTTCTTATGGGGTTTCTCTTGTATGCCATTGCAGAAGAACCGATCTGATTCTTTTCAAACGGCTCTTCTATCTGATGATCGTGTTCAAGAAGTCTTATATCATTGCCCATTCTGTAGCAGCTCTGTGCTATCGAAGCAAGCGCATCCATAATGCGGCTGTCCGTTTTTCTGGGATATGTCTGTCCGCATACGTCAAAGCATTCGGTAAAAGAATAATCCGCCGCGATGAGTCTGTTCATCTCATCGATCTTGGCTGTATCTCCTTCGAAAAGATCCATGAAACTTGCTTCGGTACCGGTAGTACCGCGGCAGCCCAGAAACTTTATATTGGAAATCGCAAAATCGATCTCGGCTATATCGGACATAAAATCCTGCATCCAAAGTGTTGCGCGCTTTCCGACAGTCACCGGCTGCGCCGGCTGGAAATGCGTGTAGCCCAAAGTGGGCATTGCCTTATATTTATCAGCAAAATCTGAAAGATTTTTTATGACGGTAAGAAGTTCTCTTCTTAAATACAAAAGCGCATCTCTGTAAAGGATAAGATCCGCATTGTCGGTCACATAACAGCTTGTGGCTCCCAGATGTATGATGCCTGCTGCCTTCGGTGCTACCTTTCCGTATGCATATATATGTGCCATAACATCATGGCGGACTTCTTTTTCGCGTTCTGCCACTACATCGTAATCGATATCATCAAGATGAGCCGAAAGTTCTTCAACCTGTTCCCCGGTGATCGGAAGTCCGAGTTTCATCTCAGCCTTTGCAAGAGACACCCAGAGTTTTCTCCAGGTCTTGTATCTCGTGTCTGCCGAAAAAAGACCGAGCATATATTTTGATGCGTAACGCGATGAAAGCGGTGATTCGTATATATCTCTCATGCCCTACCTCCGTATGATCTCATCTCTTGCTGCGCCTACGGATACATACCCGATATGACATCCGATGTTCTTCTCGATGTACTCGACATACTCTCTTGCCTTTATGGGAAGATCTTCCCACTTTCTGATGCCCGAGATGTCGGATTTCCATCCGTCAAAGTACTCGATAACGGGCTTAGCGTCATCAAGATCGGACGGGAACGGGAAATCGTCCGTTTCTTTGCCGTCCACGATGTACTTTGTACATACCGGGATCTTATCCATGTAACTTAATACATCGAGTTTTGTAAGAGCTATGGAAGTAGCGCCCTGGACCTTTACGCCGTATCTTGTTGCCACGATATCGACAGGTCCCACTCGTCTGGGACGACCGGTCTTTGCACCGTATTCAAAACCTGCTTCTCTTAACTTATCGGCCTCTTCTCCGAACATTTCGCATACGAAGGGGCCTTCGCCGACACAGGTCGAATATGCTTTAACCACACCCACTATCTCATCAAGTTTAAGCGAAGGTGCACCCGATCCTATCGGAGCGTATGCAGCCAGGGTGTTCGATGATGTCGTATAAGGGTGGATACCGAAATCGATGTCGCGCAAAGAACCGAGCTGTGCCTCAAAAAGAATGCTCTTTCCCGCATCTTTTGCATCATATAAGATCTTTGAGGTATCGCATACAAACGGCTTGATCTTTTCGCAATATGTATCGAGCCATTCCTGTATATCTTCCATGGTATGGGGTTTTGCACCGTATACCTTTGTGATCGTTAAGTTTTTCCACTCAAGTAAGTCCTCAAGGTGGCTTTTAAGTTTTTCGGGGTGGAACAATTCACCCGCAAGGATGGTCTTCTTCTGGAACTTATCCGAATAAAAAGGTGCTATTCCCTGCTTTGTGGAACCGTACTTTTTGTCGGCCAGACGTGCTTCTTCAAGTCCGTCAAGCTCCCTGTGCCAGGGAAGCAAAAGCGAAGCACGGTCGCTGATCTTAAGATTATCGGGCGTTATGGACACACCCTTTGCCTTGATATCACTTATCTCAGTCCATAAGTTCTCGGGATCCAATGCAACGCCGTTACCCAAAACGTTTACAACGTTGTCACGGAAAATACCCGAGGGTAAAAGATGAAGGGCAAACTTACCCTTTTCGTTAATAACCGTGTGACCGGCATTTCCGCCGCCCTGAAAACGCACAACAACGTCGAACTTCTCTGTAAGAAGATCGACCATTCTGCCTTTTCCTTCGTCACCCCAGTTAATACCTACGATTGCGCAATTTGACATAGTATAACCTCCGGAGTTTTAGTGTCTTTGCAATGAAAAAAGGCGCTGGTACTTCGGTTACCCGAAGACGCCATTGCCTTTACACGAAAATTATACTCTAAACAACCGATTTGTCAATGAAAACTTACCGCATAGAAAAACCTTCCCACCGCGGCGGACTGTGTATTATTGCAGCGCGGTGATCCGGTACCGGAAGTCTTAAACCGCGCTGG
>JAEEMP010000060.1 GCA_016283275.1 Lachnospiraceae bacterium | reverse complement strand
TTGCAAGTTCGTTCATTCTCTGAAGCATATCATGAACTTCTGCAAGAGCACCTTCTGCTGTCTGTACACAAGAGATACCGTCCTGTGCGTTAGCAGATGCCTGTGTTAAACCACGGATCTGACGGCGCATCTTCTCGCTTATAGCAAGACCTGCTGCATCATCAGCTGCACGGTTGATCTTATAACCTGAAGATAACTTCTCGGTTGACTTTGCCTGTGTACCTGTGGTAACGCCAAGCATTCTGTTAGAGTTCATCGCTGTTAAGTTGTGTTGTACTACCATAATTTCCTCCTTGAAATTAGATGCAGCATCCTTGCTGCAAATGTGTGATTGTTATGAAACCTTGAGTTCCCTTTGGTCGTACGCTCCGCCGGGTTCTCTCAGTTCCGGTTTTAAGGAATTAACTTCCTTTGCTATATAATATATCGGAAGTATTTCCGAAATATTAACAGGTATTTTGTAAATAAATGGTTAATAAATTTTTATACCTATTTCTTTGTATCCATAAGTCCCGAATAGTCATTTCCGGGCTTAGACTGCATTGCCTGAGAATAGCTTCTTATCGCTTTAATGCCTGATCTTCCTGCCTTAAGTCTGTTCTTTTCTGCCTTAAAAGCAGCCTCCATAGCCTTTTTGTTTCTCGCTTCTTCTGCCTGTATCTTTGTGCTTAACGCGGTAATCTCAGAAATAAGCTCCTGCATACGCTTTATTTCAGCCTTATATGCATCCTTATTTTTGCTTAATTCTTCTTTTACATTATTATAAACAAGTTCAAAACCTTCATCCAGTTTTTCAAGCTTATAGATAAGTATGCCCTTTTCTTCGGAATTCTTATCGAACTCATCATAAGAAAACGGTTCTGTTTTGGCAATGCTTAACTGTTCCTCATCTTTAAGATGAATATCATTTAAAACCTTTATTTTTTTTTCGAGGCTTTCGATTAAAGCTGTTATATATGTATTACTCATGATGCCTTAGCCTTTTTCATGACTTCTTTCCAGTTATCCCTTACCGAACGAAGATGTGTGACGATCTCCTCCATTATGGTAGGATCCTTGCTTGCCATAACATCCATAAGACGTCTTGACAGATATACGTATATATTCTCAAAATCCTGAGCTACCGGATACTTCATATCAAGAGTTTCGCGGAGATAATCGATTATCTTCTCAACTCTTACTATATTGTTATGAGCGCCCTGTATATCTTTCTGCTCCATCTTAATGATCGCTATGTTGCCGAACTTGATCGCACCTTCATAGAGAAGAAGCGTAAGCTCCGCAGGTGATGCGGTAAGAATCTTACTGTTATTGTATTGTGAATATGCACCGGGTAAAGCCATTTAAAAAGCCTCCGTTTTTTATTTTAATTTCCGCCGCCGAAAAGTCCTGTTATATATGACGTCTGTGAGTTAAGCTGTGCAAGTGCAGTCTCCATCTTGGAAAACTTTTTGTAAAACTTATCTTCATAGTCATTTAGTTTGCTTTCAGCCTCAAGTATCTTCGTGGTATAATCGGAAAGATCAAGTTTCATCGTCTTATCGTCATAAAAACTTCCGAAAGATGAATATTCCGAACTAGCGGATAACTCTGACATCTTATTATACAATTTGGCTGACAACTGGCTAAAGAAACTTACTACCGTATCAGGATCGGTTGAAATCATGGATTTAAGTTTATCTTCCTTACCCGAACTGTATGAATCATCTTTATCGCCGTCAATGTGATAAGCATTTTTCTCAAAATCTTCAGCTTCGAAATATCCCGGAGTACCTATTCCGAAATCCGAAAGGTAGAAGTTCCTGCCGTTTATTTCTATGCCCGAAGCCATATTTTCTTTCATGGCGTTGAAGATAAGACTCAGACTGTCGTCTTTTCTCAAAATGGAATCCTTGATCTTTGTCTCCCATTTCTCGATCTCGGTATCGGTCATCGCATCCTTTTCTTCATCGGTAAGGGGCTCAAACTTGGATGCCGATTCCGCATTATACAACTTGTCCATCTTATTGATGATGGTGTTATATTCCTTTAACAGATCCTTAACAATATCATAAATTCCATCGGTATCATCGGATGTTGTAACGGTAATATCGTTTGCAATAGCCTTACATTCAAAAGTAAGACCGTTGACTTCAACATTGTTCGATGAAGATTTGAATGTAACACCGTTTAATTCGATCTCTGCATCGGCAGCATCAAGTTTTTTTGCTCCCGTCGAATACAATGCCGTATTGTTCGAAGTTGAATATTCATGAGCATATTCTATCTTAGCTAACAGTTTATCGTAAGCTTCACCATAATCAGGATTTTCAAGATCGGCAACCTCAGCTTTAAGCATTCCGTATATTTCAGATGAAGTATCCGAAATAATCGCCTCTATTGCAGCATCCTTGTCCTGCCCATGTAATGCTCCGTAATAATCAGAATACTTTTTGTATTCGGCTGTTGTGGCTTCGTTGGGATCCACGTTGATACCCAAAACACTCATTGCATTAAGACCGCTGGCGTTATCTGCGGTTATCGTAAAGTCATTTTCGGTTCCGCTTCCCGAAGCACCTATAAAGAGTCTTCCGGTCTTTGCATCAAAGTTGGCCGAAACACCTGCGGAATTAAGCTGTGAAACGATATTGTTGATCGTTGTTGCGGAATTGAATTCGATTGTCTTTTGTTTTCCGCCGGTCGTAACGGTAAATGAGCCTTCGCCCTCAAATGCGGCTATAGTATTGCCGTTTGCATCTTTAAGATCAAGTTCGCTTAAAAGAGTCGATCCTGTTGCTGCTTCACCGGTCTTTGTGGTAACCTCCTGACCTGTAAGATACGCAGACTGTGCAAGTTTCTTGATCGAAAGAGTCTGTACGGAATTCATCGCGCCCGCACCTGCTATTATCCTTACGGCATCGGGATTTGATGCGACCGCACTCTTCTTCTTGTAAGCAGACGAATAACGCAGGGCACTGAATTTCGACTGCAAAGATTTAAGATCTTTGTTTAAGTCCTTCCATGCATCCTGCTTCCATTCTGCTTTTGTTTTGTTTTTATTGAGTTTATCGACTTTTACTCTTTTGGCTTTTACAAGCTCTGAAATAATGGCTTCGGTGTCGAGTCCCGAATTCATGCCGGTAATTCGCATTGTCATATGATTGTCCTCCGTAAGTTAAGCGTTATCTGCGCTCATCGACCAAAAGTCCTGCAATCTCCCATACCTTTGCGATCATGTCAAGGGTTTTCTCGGGAGGGAGCTCTTTAATGACTTCCTTGGACTTTTTGTCGACAATCTTGATGGTTACGCGGTTTGTAGCCTCGTGAATACCAAAGATTGCTTCGGAGTTGCTCATTTTCTTATTAAGCTCTTCAACTGCTTTATGAAGAGTTTCGCTGTTCGTCGTAGGCTGCTGATTTTCACGGTTAAAGTCATTATCTTTTTCTTCAACGTTCTCAACTACCTTTGTAGTCTCATCAACCTTGGGCGCATTTTCTGCGATAGAAACATCCGTGTACTCCATTGCAGTTTTCTGGGTATTAGCGGGCTGAACCGACTGTGCCTGCATTGTCATCATGCTGTTGATAGGTTCGAGTGCCATAATCATTCTCCTGTCTGTGGAATCCATTCCACCAAAAAAGGGTTTCTTTCTGTATCATTTATCGGATGATCCAAAAGAAAAGTTTATAGTTAAAATAAAAATTTTTATAAAAGTGCAATAAGGGCGGTATACCCGCCCTTAAAATTACCCTATTTAACCGAAAAGATTCTGTAAGCTTTCGAGCGAATCCGCATTCATCGCTTCCTTATTGGCTTCCTGAATCTGAATATATACTTCCTTACGATATACCGGAATCTCCTTCGGCGCAGAAATACCGAGTTTAACCTGTTCGCCCTTAATTTCAAGAACGGTGATCTCGATGTTATTGTTGATTACCAGGGCTTCATTTTTCTTACGTGATAATGCTAACATGTGCCCACCTTCTTTCTCTCGTTAAGGATATCATATATAGGGAACTTAACATCAAGATCGTCGTCCACTATTATCTGAACAGCCTTCTTTGTGTCTGCGTTTATGACCATGGGACCTTTTAAGTTAACGCTCATTTTTGTAAGATCCTTAGGTACTGTCACGGTTACAAGGACTAAAAGCGAATCGGGATCGGAACCGCCGAGAGGTTTTAAAAGTTCATCCTCAACTTCGGGGTTATAATCTTCCTTAACAAGCAAAGGATCCATAACCGGCATTGCAAAGTTGGGCTCCTGCATGGACTGCATCCATCTGATCCCGACATTGTTGCCCTTCTCAGCATCGTAGATAAGTGCAAAATCGGTAAGATCAGGGAAACCGATTATGCCGTTTTCAAAATGAATGATCTTGTCATTATCGATCGTAACTTCCCCAAAAATTCGTGTCTCGATAGTCATTTTTGCTCCTCCTGATAATATAAGCGCTTCATATTATAAATAATTGAGTAAAGACTCTTTAAGTATCTTGCTTGTGGCCATCAGTGCCGCATCATATGCGTATTCGGCGCTTGAAAGCTTAACTGCCGTCTCGGCCATATCAACATCTTCGTTTTCCGACTTAAGTTCTTTAAGTGTGGAAAGCTGTGTGTCCAAACGGTTCTGTATAAGTTCAAGTCTCTTGCTTCTGGTACCGCAGTTGGTAAGCGCAAGATTGTTCTTTGTAAGATAACCTTCTGCCTTTGTGATACCCGCTCCGAACATCTTTGAAAGTTTATCTTTTAAGAAAGTCTGCGACTTCTTAACCGCATCGATCTTTTTCTGGACATTTTCTCTCTCGGGATCGTTATCATCAAGGCCTTTAAGTTCATTCTGAAGTTCGGTGAGCTTAAGCTCCACGGCATCAACTTCTTTTATGGTAGCGATAAGATCGTCTATGTCTCTTGTGATATTGTGGGTAAAGCATTCACTTGCGTTCGTGTTGATACGAAGTGACTGGTTTACACCTATATTATAACAGATTTCCGCTTCGGGTGAAGATTCAAAATTATATTCTATCGGGGTCGGGTTTCCCGAATCATCCTTGGGGCCCGTTGTATTGTCCCGGCACTTAAAATAGTGTTCCGGTCTTAAGTCACCCTTTTTCCAGTTTGATCTTTCGTAGGAGACCGTCATCTTTGTATCGGTACCCTCAAGAGCTTCTGCAATGTTTTTGCCTATGAGGATCTCTCCGGTTTCCGGCACAAACACGATCTTGTCCGGATTGTTGTGTATATAATCGTAAGGATTGGGCGTTGCACCCGATGACATTTTTTCAGGTGTAACTTCCAAAGCATCATTCGTGCCGTCTCCGTCAAGGTCTACAGCTGTTCCCGACACCAAAGTTGAATCAACCGGAAGCATAAGCTTTGCATCGACATCATCAAGATTTTTGTACGAAGTACGAAATCTCGTTATCTCTTCATCGTATACGTCATATTCGCTTGTGTCACTGTAATTTACGTATTTTATCGTATCAAGATCATCCGGGGTGAAATCTTCAAAGATCTCATAGTTGATCGTTTCTTCCTTCTGGAAGGTAAGCGTCGAAGATGTCCTGTAACCCGTAAAAATGCTTCTTCCGGCGAAGTCTGCGTTTCCGGTGTTGTATACTTCCGCTGCAAGCGATTCAAGGTTCTCGAGTATGATCCCGCGATCTGCTGATGTAAGTGTATCACTTGCCCCCTTAACGTATTGTTTACGCATATCGGTAATTATCTCAGAAAGCGTATTTATGGAATCTTCGGTAACGGTAAGCCACGATTCCGCATCTTCGGCGTTTTTTTCCCTGTACTGCTCGGTCTGGCTTACGCTTGTACGAAGTCTTAAAGAACGAAGTGCGATGATGGGATCTTCCGAAGGACGTGAGATCTTCTTTTCGGTTGCGATCTGAGTGGAAAGCTTATCCTGAAGAGTCTTGTTGTTATTGATATTGGTCAGGGAATTATTCTGAATAATCTTATTTGTTATTCTCATTTATTTCCTCCCTCTTGTGTCGTTAAAAGAACACGGTTTATACTCCGGTCTCGAGTATCAGTCTGTCATATATTTCCGTAAATGTCTGTATCATCTTTGAAGCAAGATTGTAACTGTTCTGGTATCTTACAAGGCTCATTGCTTCTTCGTCGGAGTCAACGCCCGATACCGATAATCTCTGGTTGTTGATCGTATTGGACATCGTACTGTAATATGTTTCTCCCGAATTGGCTCTCTGTGCGTTAAGTGCCACATCCGATAAAAGAGCCTGTAAAAATTCGCTTGACGAGCCGCCTCTGAAACCGATCGTACCCGAATCGGATACAAGCTTTGTGGCATCGGATTTAAGCTCTAAAAGCTGAAATACCACATCAGCCTTAGAATCGCCGTCTGTAAGACCGGTTCTTGTAGCAAGTCTTGTGGGATCGGAAGCGATATCCTTGTTGATCGCAAAGTTGGCGCCCGTAAGCAGATAATACGAATCATAATAAGGATCCGCATCCGTATCGCTGACTGCATCAAGATCGAATGAAGCACATATATTTGCACCGTTGCGATAGTAATCATCAAAGTCATACTGTCCGCCGAGGACATCGTTTCCCGCGAAGAGGATCTGTCCCGGATTTCCGTACGAATCAACCGCGCCGTCCTGCTTAAGTATCTTGTTGAAACACTTTGCAAACAGTCTTACAAATTCGTTGATCTGTTCCTGATAATAAGGTATTCCCTGATAATCCACGGATTTTCCGACTTTGGCTTCCGCGCCGAGACGTGAATTGGAAAGTGTACAGTCTCCGTATTTCTCATCTATATTAAATGTATATATTGATTCGCCTTTTTCATTGATCTTGTAACTCCAGCTTGAGTAGTAATATGTCTCAACGCCGAGTGTGATCTTTCCGCCTGTTGACGAAAGAGTACATTTATCAAGATCCTTTAAGTAATCATAATCAACTTTTACATCGACCGACTGTGCGCCTATTGTGGTATCAACAGCCGTGACGGTACCGTTAAAGAACTCTGTATTGTTTCCGTCTCTTAATTCGATAAGACCCTGAAGTTTCCCTCCGGTCATCGTGCTGTAGAGGTTGAATGTGGCACCGTTTGACCATTTAAGATCGTAAAGACCTACGGCATCGGACTGATTAACGGTTTCATATACTTCACGCTGTACACATTCTATTGTGTGATAATCGTTGGTATCGACCAAAAGCTGTCCGCCGGCTATCGTGACCATATATCTGTTTCCGCCGGTATCATAGTTGTTTACCGTATCGATTATAGGTGTTTCCTTTACTTCAACCGATGTGTACTGCGAAAGTTCGTCTATAAGAAGCGTTCTTTTGTCCCTTAATTCATTGGCCTTTGCTCCCGTAAGCTCGATCACGTTGATCTGCTTGTTAAGTGTTGCAACCTGCTCGGCTATGGAATTGATCTGGGAAATGCTGTCCTTGATCTCCATATTGATATCTTTCTGGAGTTCGGTAAGCTGACCTGAAATGGTGTTGAAATAATCACACAGAGACTGCGAATAATTAACAAACTGTGCCTTTGTGGCAGAGTCGCCGGAATTCTTTGATAATTCCTCAAGCGCATTGAACATAAGATCCAATGTTGTATTGAAACCGCTTGTATGGTCGTCGTCCACAAAGTAGTTCTCAAGGCTCTTCATATAATATGCCTTGATATTGTTCTCACCGAGCTTTTCGTTGTTATCCCAGTACTTTGTGTCATAGAACTCATCGTGGATACGTTCGATCGCAATGGTATCAACGCCTGCACCTGCGGAACCGTAAGTTGTAAAAGTACGAAGTGCAAGATTTGCCTCCTGCAATGCCGACTGCCTTGAATAGCCCTCAGTCTCGGCATTGGATATATTGTTGGCCGTTGTATTGAGACCTGCGTTTGCAGCTGTAAGACCCGTATATGAAATATTTAATCCAAAAAATTGTGAAGGCATTCGGTTCCCTCCATACTATGTACTATGCAAGTGACATAATAATGTGTTCAAGCATCTCGCTTATAACGTTAATGTATCTGGAAGAAGCATTGTAAGCGTTCTGAAATTTGATCATGTTTGTAAGTTCTTCGTCGGAAGAAACACCGACTACCTGCTCCCTCGAATGATCGATCGATTCAACCGTCGCCTGCTGTGAAGCAGATATGTTCTTGTATACGGAACCGGAGTTTGCAACCTGCGAAACAAGGTTTGAATAGTAAGTGTTGATACTGCACTTTGTCGTTACATTCGGGTTAAGTACATATATCTTTGCGTCAAAACCTTCGATAAGTTTTGCTGCCGTTTCATAATCAACGGTTCCGTCGGGAAGCTTAAAGCTCATCTTGCCTGCTTCTCTTATAAGAGTAGGATTTACCATCAGGTTCGGAATACTGTAAAGAGTTTCCGAATGGAAATCATCACTTGTATTTTCTTCGTTGTAATCCCACTTTTTGTTGACCGAGTCGTAAGTATAGCCGTCGGAAGCAACTTTTTTAAATAACTGAAGCGGTGAACCGTCATCGTCGCACATATATCCGGAAACGGGATCGGAAACATCCGCAAATATCTTATTGACTGTGGTGACCACGTTATGTATGAGCTGATCGAATTCGGCTTCGATGTTCATGCATATCGACTGGTTGATCGTCTGGTTGTAATAAGCCGCATCCACTTCATACCTGTCGCAGTCGGCAAGGTATCTGTCTTTGGCTTCGGCAAACTCTGCTGCCGTGGCATAATCGCTTTCCTTGGGAGGTTCGGGCTTGACCGGTATATCCGTATAATCCGCAACCTTGTCGCCCCTTATATAAAGCATTGCCCTTAACTGACCCACATCCGTATTCTTCTCCGATGAGATCATGGCTTTCATATTGAAAACTCTTGCGGATGTGATATCTATAAGCCCGCCGTCGGGAGCCGTATATACATTTTCGCCGGCTCTGTTTGTATCGTTGACCGGAATCGCCGCTATTTCCCAGTAAGGAATGTAAAATCCGGTATCGGTATCCTGCACGACGTTCATTTCATATACCGTATCGCCTGCTACAAAATCGACACCTTCAACCTGGACCTTTACCGATCCGAAGATATCTTCCGAATAAGATATGTTTGCCATACCGGCAAGATCGTCCAATGCTTTGTTTCTTTCGTCTCTTAAGTCGTTGGCTGTTTCAATGCCGCCGACCTCAACGCCTCTTATCTTTTCGTTTAATTTATATATCCTGTGCCCGATATTGTTGATCTCTTCAACTTTATCTTTTATATGGGCATTTAACTCATTCTGATAATCAACAAGACCCTGATATACCTGCTGGGCATTCGTAAGGAATGACTGTGCGTTCTGAACGATCATCCTCTGAATGGTGGTATCATCGGGAGTCTTTGAAAGTTCTTCTATCGTTGACCAGAAATTGGTCATTGCTTTATTAAAACTTGCATCGTCGTTAAGCTCATCCAAAAGGTCTTCAACCTCTGTCAGAGCATTATATGATTCGTCGTAAAAAGCACTCCTGCCGCTCTCACGACGGAATGACTGATCCAAGAAATAATCTCTTACCTGACGTACTCTGGAATATGTGACACCCAGACCTATCTGTTGACTTGAAGTAACAGCGGATGCCGCTTTGATCGTGTTATAGATTTTATCGGATTCAAGTACCTGCTGACGCACGTACCCCTGCGTATCCATGTTTGACAAGTTATGCGCAGTGGTATTAAGAGCATTCTGGCTTGTCTGCAATCCTGAAGTTCCTACATAAAGACTTCCCATTAAAGGCATAACTTAAATCCTCACACGACTGTTAAAAGGTTACTGTTTGGCGTCAAAGCCGCCACTCACCCCGCCGATAAGACTGCCCGTATTATAGGCTCCTTTATCATAATTGGCGGTTTCCGGTGCCGTTCTCATGGACTGGATCAGATTAAGATTGAAGTCCACCATTTCTCTGGCACTGTTTAAAAGTTCCTCATTCCTCTCGTTCAAAAGCTTCATTGTGTGCAGTGTGCCATGAAGCTTGTCATGAACATCTGCCAGAGCTTTTTGCTCCTTCGGAGACTTCTCGAGTAAAGAAATGAGGACTGTAAGCTTAAGTCCTTTAACATCCGTGTTGAGGATCTTAGCGATTTCATGCATTGTTGCTTCGCGCTTTTTCTCTAAGCCGTTAATGACGTCCACAACGGTCTGCTCATTCTCCGTAATTTGCGTAAGACCGTCCAGATCGCCCGAAACAATGGTTTGTGTTTTTTTTGAGGATAGCTCGATGAGCTTCTGATATTCCGAATCCTCATGATTTAATACATCAATAAGATTTTCTACCAGACTCGCCATCGAACTACCTCAGTTCTTCGTACTTCTTAAGTAACTTTTCAGCAAAGCTTTCTCCGCTGACCTCATAGGTTCCTTCATTGATCGCTTTCTTAAGCGGTTCAACCTTATCGAAACGAATATCGGGCGCGCCTTTAACTGCCTTTGTTGCAACCTGCATATCCATTCCCAATGAGCTTATCTGAACTTTATCCGCAGCCTTTGCCTTGGAAATGTTCTGCTCTCTCTGTACCTTTGAGGAATTGTAGACCTGCTGTACCTGTGTATAAGCCTCTATACGCATTAATTGTTCCTCCTTCCGGGTCATCCTTGACCCCTTCATCTACATTATTTATCGGTTAATTTTCCGATAACTTTAGGGGAAAAAGAAAAAAAAATAATTTTGTTTGTTTTTGTACAAAAAGACGCCGGAATACGATCCCGACGCCCGACTGTCTTTATTCAAAATATTATTTCATAGCCTCTGTAAGAGCCTTGAAATTTTCCGCATCCGAAGGTTTTCGCACAGACTTTAAACTGATCATCGGTTCCGCAACGGTAATGTTCTTCATCGAATCCAGATATTCTCTCATTTTTTTTGCAGCCATCGGAGCCCATGAACCGTTTTCGATAATACCGACTTTACGGTTCTGATAGTTTTTGATCTTAAGCTGATACAAAAGATTGTTCATTGGAGGGAACAATTCTCCGTCGTAAGTACAAGCGGCAACTATCATCCTGTCATACAAAAAGGCCTGTTCAACCGCCTCACTGACATCCTCTTTTGTAAGATCCATGGTAACCACGGTCTCACCTGCCGCTTTTAACTCTTCTGCATATTCAAGCACCGCTTTCTTTGTGTTGCCGTGAATAGACGCATATGCGATAAAAATACCTTTTCTGTCGGGTTCGTAACCGCTCCAGATATTGTACCTGTCTATTACAAAAGCAATGTCATCCCTATGTACGGGTCCGTGTAGCGGCGCGATGACCTTTATATCGAGTGCCTCGGCCTTTTTGAGCAGAGCCTTTACCTGGGCGCCGTATTTACCCACGATATTGAAATAATAATGGCTTGAATCGGCTATCCATTCTTCGTTATTCTCAAGAGCGCCGAAGGTTCCGAAAGCATCTGCCGAAAAAAGGACTTTCTCGCTTTCTTCATAGGTGGCCATTACCTCGGGCCAGTGTACCATCGGAGCGGGAATAAACCTAAGTGTATGGCTTCCCAAAGATAATGTGTCGTTTTCTTTTACCGTTATGAATTTTGAAGTCAGATCTCCGTCAAAAAATTGAGGAAGCATCTTTCCGGTCTGCATCGTACCCACCAGCTGCATTTCGGGATACATATCGGATAATCTTCCGATATTGGCGGCATGGTCCGGTTCCATATGCTGGATGATAAGATATGACGGCTTTTTATCACCCAAAACGTTTTTAAGATTGTCAAAAAACTGTTTTGTGCCTCTTTCATCGACCGTATCCATGACCGCGATCTTATCGTCGAGTATCACATATGAGTTGTATGAAATTCCTTCCGTAGGATACTGGCCTTCAAACTGTGTAAGCGTCGGATCGTCTGCCCCCACATATTTGATCGAATCCGAAACAAATACTCTTTCCAAAATGTCCATGCTGTCCTCCTTATATCTTAACCCTTCATTTTTTATACGCAAAAAAACAAATCTTGGGTAATCTCTTACCCAAGACAGCTGAAAAGTCCAAATAAAATCTTAAACGCGGTTCCGAGCACAAAACATATAATGCCGATAACTATACTGAACACTATACCCACTATACCGCACACAAGACCGCCTGCGGCCTTGCCTTTTGTGTTGGGATTATTGTTCTTAAGCTCTACAGAAGCAATGATGATCGCTGCTATACCGGCAAGTATTCCAAGCCATGGTGCTCCCGCAAATAATATACCGAGAACGATCGAGATGATGCCCACCACAAGTGAAAGCCCTGCGGCCTTTGATTCCGAAGGCATATCCGTCGTTCTTAATTCATCCGCCATGCCGGTTCTTTGCGAAGTGCCTGCTTTTCCGGGTTCTTCGACCACAACATCTTCGGGTTTTAAATGTTCTATATCCGCTTGTGCTTCTTTTTGAGCGGTCCATTCATCCATTGTCATATGTAGAATTCCCCTTTCTTTTGTTCGTGATACAATTTCTTATCCGAATACAGCTTTTCGTCTGCCATTTCAAACAATTCCTTTTCAAAATCCTCGGAACCGTTCCACTCAAGTTCGGCATATCCGACAGAAGCAGAAAGTTTATTGTCTGTTCTCATATTGAACTGCCTTAATTCTTCTTCAAATTCTTTTACAAGTTCTTCCGCTCTGCCGCCCTGATTGACCATCACGACCGCAAATTCGTCTCCTCCGTATCTGAAACAGTTCCCGAAACGGCCGAAAACCTTTTTAAGACAATCCGCCATTGCCATTATATAATCATCTCCGGCCTGATGTCCGAAAGAATCGTTTATAACCTTTAAATGATTTAAATCGAACATAACAAGTGTGACCAGAGTTCCCTTTGGGGTGTGTTCATGAAGTCTTTCGAATTCCCTGTCAAAACCGGTTCTGTTGCCAAGACCGGTAAGCATGTCAGAATATGCAAGTCCTTTATATATTTCCACACGCTTTCTTTCTTCGATGGACTTGACCTGACGGTAAAGTATGACGCCAAAAAGCGCAAACACAAACAGCATAAGTCCTATACCGAAGACAATTCCGTCGTAACCGCTCGACGGAGCGAGAAAATAGCACAAAAATCCGAGAACCACAAAAAATACCAGTTCGGCGAAACAAAACAGCAAAAGTTTTGCGTCTCTACCGCGCTTACGCGCTTTAAGAGCAAAGAAGATCGATACCCCGGACACAGTTAAGATGTAAACATGCGACAAAAACAGAATTTGAGGCGGATCGAAAAAATTGGTCACAAACCCAAATACATTGGTGATCGCAATAAATCCGCCTATAGCTCTTAAGACCCGCATGATCTTCTTACTGTCCGGGAGAAGACATTCACAGAATCCCGCATACGGAATAGCCATAATGGCAAGTGATAAATATGATATCAAAGCCACCGTTCCGTTATTATCCGAAAAAAACTGAGGAACATCGGAACTGCATACAAACCAGCCCATTACAGTAAATACAAACATTGCAAAAAAGCCGATAAGTCTCTTATTGAGCAGAGACTTTTCAAAGGACTGGAACACGGCAAGTCCCATCGACAGCACAAATATCGTAAGCATGAATACGCCCACTATGATCCTGAAAAGGTTTTCATAGACTATGGTCATATTTATGTCGCCGATAAATCCAAACTTAGGCTCGGAAAAATCTATGTGCTGCGTATATATGGGTGTGACATACACAACCATCCGCTGGCCCGCATATGACTTATCGATCGGGATCACAAGTCTTATATTACCCGTAAAACATCCGAAAGGAAGCGTTCTTTTATCACCGAAGGTATAAATGGTCTTATCGTTAACGGTAACCTCGACTTTGCAGAAATACCCGCGCATCGTCATACCGTAATGATCCGGAAGTTCATCGGGAAGGGTGTTTGAAAACCATACAGTCTCACCGGTTTTACCTATGATCGAATACGGAAATTCAACTTCTCCTACATACTCTGCAGTCCATCCGTCCAATTCGGTAAGCATATCCGAGGCCCATATCCTGGTCTTCGGACCTTTTTCCAGGGTCGCGCACAACACAACCAGGCCGATGATAAGAACACCGACCGCTGCACCCAGATAAAAATTTAAGTCTTTTTTAGCTTTCTTTCTTTCCATGCAACCTTCTTTTTACATCATCTGAACCATACAAATACACAGAACAGAATAAAGAGTAAAAATATTATAACAAAAACTCCCGCAATTAACAAAGATGCAAGTAATACACCTTTTGTCATTGCAAGAGTCTGTTTAAAATCGAGAGGTTCGGGC
Organism: Lachnospiraceae bacterium; assembly: GCA_016283275.1. Classification (GTDB taxonomy): domain Bacteria; phylum Bacillota; class Clostridia; order Lachnospirales; family Lachnospiraceae; genus UBA1258. The sequence continues at coordinate 9,935 of JAEEMP010000060.1, read as the reverse complement.
TTTTCGCCCGTTAATCCGTCGGTATCCGAAGAATTCGCACCTGTTTTCGGAGAATACCATGGCATTCCCTCAACATTCATATTCGCTATGGTACGACCATCGTCGATATATTCAGGCTTTTTCTTCTTCAACCTTTTTTGTCCTTTATCTGCTTTTCAATCTCCGCATTCATCTCTGGAGTATTGTAGAGATGACATGCCACAAAATGTCCGTCTTTGATCTCCCTGTATTCGGGATTTGCATACTTACACATTTCCATACATTCGCTGCAACGGGTGTGGAACTTACATCCGCTAGGCGGATTTGCGGGTGAAGGAATACTTCCCTCGAGAATGATACGGTTCATCTGTGCATCGGGATCCGGTATCGGAATAGCCGAAAACAGAGCCTTGGTGTAAGGATGCAAAGGATTGGCAAACAACTCTTCCGTATCCGAATACTCTACCATGTTTCCGAGATACATAACACCGACGGTATCCGAAATATGCTCAACGACGGATAAGTCGTGAGAGATAAAAAGGTAAGTAAGCCCGAATTCCTTCTGAAGATCTCGAAGAAGGTTTATTATCTGGGCCTGAATGGATACATCAAGTGCCGATACCGGCTCGTCGCATACGATAAAATCAGGATTTAGAGCAAGGGCTCTGGCTATACAGATACGCTGTCTCTGACCGCCCGAAAATTCATGAGGATATCTGTCCTTATGATATTCCTGAAGGCCGCAGGCTTTCATTATTCTCGAAATATAATCTTCAAACTCATCTTCGGGAACGATGCCGTGTTCTTTGACAGCTTCACCGATAATATCACCTATCGGAAGTCTGGGTGAAAGACTCGAGAAAGGATCCTGGAAGATGATCTGGATCCTGGGACGGAGCTTTCTTAATTCTTCCTTGGAAAGTGCAAATATATCGATACCGTTAAAAAGAACTTCGCCCGAAGTCTTGTCCTGAAGGCGGAGTAACGTACGTCCGGTCGTGGACTTACCGCATCCCGATTCGCCTACAAGACCCATCGTGGTACCTCTTTTGATCGTAAAAGAAACACCGTCAACAGCCTTTACAAAACCGAGCGGCTTGCCAAAAAAAGTCTTTCCGGTAGGGAAGTATTTCTTTAAGTTTTTAACTACCAATACGTCATCTTCCGAAACAGGAGTGGCCGTATTCTCTTTTTCCATTATTTCTTCAGACATTACAGTTCCTCCACATTTACGGGATTGGGATACCCGAGTACTTCACCTTCATCATAGAAACGATAACAGGAGACAACATGGGTATCACTTATCTTGATCTCCGGAGGATAATTACCGAAGCCCGCTTCTTTGTTTCTGCACTTATCGCAGGTATACTCGCATCTGTCTCTGAAATAACAGTAGTCGGGCATATTGATCGGGTTCGGAACACTTCCGGGTATATTGTAAAGTTCATCGACTTTCTTGCCTACAACAGGCTTTGACTTCATAAGTCCTATCGTGTAAGGGTGGCAGGGATTTGAGAATATATCTTTTGCCGTACCCTTTTCGATCACACGGCCCGCATACATTACCACAACATAATCGGCCATGTTGGCAACAACACCAAGGTCATGCGTGATAAGCATGATCGAACTGTTGACCTTTTCCTTAAGACCCTTCAAAAGGTCAAGTATCTGTGCCTGAATGGTAACATCAAGTGCGGTAGTGGGCTCATCCGCTATGATAAGCGCGGGATTACATGCAAGCGCTATCGCTATCATTATACGTTGTCTCATACCGCCCGATAATTCATGGGGGTACATGGAGTATACGCCTTCCTTGTTTGCAATGCCTACAAGATCGAGCATTTCAAGCGTTCTGTTCTTGATATCTTCCTTGGACATCTCGGGGTTATGGAGCTTAATAACCTCATTTACCTGCTCACCGATCCTGAATACGGGATTTAAGCTGGTCATCGGCTCCTGGAATATCATGGACATCTTATTGCCCCTTATATGCTGCATAACCTCTGTAGGAGTCTTAACGATATTGATGGCATCACCGTTACCGTCTAAGTTAAGTCTTATTTCCCCGCCTACGGTCTGTCCCGAAGGTCTTTGAAGCAGCTGCATTAAGGAAAGACTCGTAACGCTCTTGCCGCAGCCCGACTCACCTACGATACCGACGGTCGACCGCTTCGGCACGTTAAAAGAAATACCGTCCACAGCCTTTACAACACCGATATCCGTAAAGAAATAAGAACATACATTGTCAAATTCAACAACGTTTTCCGTATCCTTCATGCGGGTCTTATATACCGATTCGGGAATGTTCTTTTTGTTTCTTTCCTTTTCGAGTTTTCTTGTGATCTTGCGGTTCTTACGCGTGATCTTTGCAGTTTCTTTATTTGAAATATAACTTGATTTCTTTGCCATTTTCCTGCCCCCTTACCGCTTCATCTTAGGGTCGAAAGCGTCTCTTAAACCGTCACCGACAAAGTTGAACGCTATAACGGTAAGACAGATCAAAAGTCCTACCGGAACCCAGATATATGTATATGCTTTCATCGCTTCCGCGGTGGACACAGAGTTGATCATGGTACCCCATGAAGCAAGAGGATGCTTTACACCAAGTCCCAAAAACGAAAGTGTGGACTCCATGATAATGGTACCGCCGAGTCCTGATGTAGCCGTAACGATAAGCTGAGGCATTACGTTGGGTATAAGGTGTTTGAATATCCTCTTTCTGTTCTTAAGACCGATGGCCTCTGCCGCAACCATGAACTCCTGCTCACGAAGAGAAAGGATCTGACCTCTTACCAGTCTTGCAACGCCCGACCAGCCGAGTATACCAAGTATTACCATAAGCCATGTGATACGTACTATAGGTCTTAATTTGAGTGCATCGAACATGGCACCCAGAATGATCAATATCGGCATGCTGGGAATACAGTAGAAGATATCAACCATACGCATGATAAGGTTATCAACCCATCCGCCGAAATAACCTGCGATACCACCCATGATGATACCGAGTATCGTCTCAAGGATAACTACCACGAATGCGACCATCAGCGATACACGGCCGCCGTACATCATACGCGCGAACACGTCCATACCGTCGCCGTCGGTACCTGCCCAATGTTCTTTTGTGGGTCTTGAGAATGTATCGATAAGATATACAACCTGCTCGACACTCATGACAAAAGATCCGTTCTTGTCGGTTATCGTAACGGTCCTGTCATCCTTTATGACATCACCGTTCTCGTCATAAGTATATAAACCGTCAGCGTCAACCTGTGCAATGGGCCAGGTAAATGTTGCGGTCCTCTGATTATTTGCGGTCATCTCTTCTATTATGCTTCTCGTCTTTTCCTTATATGCAAATTCAAGACTGTCTTCACCGTTGTATCTTCTTATTACCATGGTGGAGAAAGCGGCAACAGGCTCATCTGAATTACCTTCTTCATATATAAGCCTTTCTTCGCCTTCCGCCTTAACGGTATACGACTTGCCGTCTTTTTCGAATTTATTGTCTTCCGTTACGGCATTGATCGCAAGCAGCATAAATTCGTCGCTTATCTTAAACGATGAATCGTATGAATCGAATACATATGTCGAAAGAAGAGCAACCTTCTCTTCTCCCATAAGTTTATTGACGGTTATGGCACCTTTATTGTTGGTGACAAGGTATTTATCATTGCCCGATTCGATCACTTCGGACTTTTCAACGTTACGCGCCAAAGCTTCAAGAGCGGCATCGTATTCTCCGCCGTAATATGTAAATGCATCGCTCGTAAGATAAACATTGTAGGTCTTTTTAACCTGCTCAAGCGTAAAGGTCATGCCTCCTGCGGTAAATTCCTTCGCCTTGTCCTTTATGGCTGCCTGAAGGGCATTCTCAAATCCGTCAACGGGTTCCGATTCTTCTTCATATTCAAGCTTCTTGCCCACAACCGAATATGTGGCATATTTGGCTGTTCCGTTCATGGAAGCATAAAGTTCCGAAGAAACTTTATAAAGAGAATAAATATAATCATCCTCTCGATCGATCCTGTATGAAATTCCGTCGGGATCTTCAAGCGAAAGTTCTTCAAGGCCTTTACTCTTCATATCATTGATCGTAGCGGTGAGTTTATTCTTTACCGAATAATGGATATTCTCGCCGGCATCGACCATATAGATCGAATAATCGGTCCTTTCCTTGGCCTGTGCATAATCTATGACCGAATTGTCGTATTTATAGAATATCTGTGTCTGGCTGTAAGGATAGACTAACGGAACGATAAACGAAAAAGTAAACATGAAGATCAATATAAACGAACCCACGATCGCAAGTTTGTTTGTAATAAATCTTTTAAATACAAGCTGTCCCGGGCTTAATACCTTAACTCTTTCGCTGTCATCAAGGGTTAACTCTTTATCAGGGCCTTCGTTTCCGCCGTTTTTAAGATCTTCTCTGGCTTTGAGTTCGCGTTCCTTAAGTGCAAGATGTATGCTCTTACGCACAACCGCGTTACTTTGATAGCCCGAATCGGGAACAACTCTGTCTCTGCCGTCTTTATCTGTATATATGGCCATCTTTGCTCCCTCCTTAATTAATCCTTACCCTGGGGTCAACCACGGCATACAAAATATCGGAAATAAGATTTCCGAGAAGTGTCAGTATCGCAATAAACGCAAGATAGAACATGGTGAAAGGAATATCACCGACTACCATTGAGTTATATGCATAGTATCCGATTCCTCTTATACCGAAAAGCGTCTCCGTGATAAGCGCTCCGGAGAAAAGACCCGGAAGACTGCCACCGAGGATCGTAACAAGGGGAATCAATGTATTTCTGAAGGCATGGTGGCTTATAACCTTCTTTTCGGGAAGACCCTTCGCACGTGCGGTACGCACATAATCCGAATTGAGTACTTCCAGCATGTTTGTACGCGTATAACGCATCAAACCACCGATACCTATAATTATCAAAGTCATGATCGGTAAAACAAGGTGATGTGCAAGATCCCAAAATCTTCCCGCAGCATCAAGTGTCGCATAATTACGTCCCTGCATACCTACAAGTTCAAACCAGCCCAACTTAACCGAAAAGATAAGTTTAAGCACGGTTGCCACGAAGAATGTAGGCATTGAAATACCTACAAGTGCTATTACCGTGACCGAATAGTCCATGATACTGTATTGCTTTCTGGCCGCAGCCACACCTAACGGAATGGCAATAGCCGTCTGGATCACAAATGCTATCGCTCCCATTACAAAGCTGTACCAGATACACTTATTGAAAAGTGCGGTAACGGGCATTGTCTGAGCCCAACTGTCTCCATAATTTCCTCTTGCGGAATTTGAAAGCCAAATTGCATACCCCTTGATTATTCCCTGGTCCATACCGTACTGAGCATTAAGTTCATCTATCCACTGTTGCGCACTCTTTGTGTTACCGGGGCGCATGGAAAGTTCGAGTGCGGTCTTCTCCACATAACTTGTGGGCAGGCAGTACTCAAGAACATAAATGATAAAAGTTACAAAAAAGAAAATCAGCAGGCAAAGACCCAGTCTTTTTACGATAAATTTAGCCATAAGACAATACCATATCCTCTTAACAACATTTAACAAAGGACCTGTAAGATCTTACAGGCCCTTTGCTTAAATCAAAAAACCATAATATATAAACTTAACTTGCTTTTAGTTCATCTCAAGAAGTTCAAGATCGTTCATCCAACCCCAGAATGTGGTGATGTCGGGTGTAACGGTATCCATATTTACACGTTCGGGACTGAATACGATCGCATTCTGTCTCTGATATGTAGGAACTTCAACTGCCCAGTCAAGGATTATGCTCAAGCATTCCTTGTAAGTTGCCTTACGATAAGACTGGTCTGCACTTTCACGTGCTGCAACGATGAGCTCATCAAGTTCGTCGGAAGTGATCGAATAGTGATTCGACTTGCTGCCCTGATTGTAATTTGATGAGTGATATACCTGATACATATCGGGATCTACTGTTGCGCCCCATGCTGCTGCCCACATGTCTGCTGTATCTGCATCAAGTGCATCCCAGAGTACATTGGAATCTGAAGGGTCGTTGATCTCAAGAGTAAGCCCGATAGAAGCAAGAGCTTCTTTTGTTGCGGTTAAGATACCGTATGCAGGGTGATCTCCTGTACCGCCGCCGGGGATGATAACTTCATATGTCATCTCTGCGCCTGCGGGAGCTGCCGTAAACTGACCCGATGCTTCATCATAGGTGTAACCTGCCTTCTTTAAGAAGGAAACAGCTGCCTTAAGTGCTGCATCAGCCTTCTGCTCATCGGTCATGTCTGCTGTGTAGATATCGTTTCCGTCAGCATCAACCGAGTAAGCAAGTTTGTAACCGTCATCTGCGGGCTTGGGAGCTGCCCATGATGTGTTGGAGATAGGATACTGAATAACAGTAGCCATCTCGCCGTAGTAAGAGTTGATAACCGTATCTCTGTAGCATGCAAGAAGTGTTGCGATAGCTTTTCTTAATGCCTTGGATTCTTCGCTGTCCTTTGCGTCTCCAACCTTAACGTTGTTTGCGGAGATACCGATGTAACCGTAACCTAAGTTATCAACAAGACTTGTGTAAACCTTATCACCGATGATCTCGCCGTTGGAGTTATAAGACTTAATGTTCTTTAATGCTTCAAGGTTCATTGAAGGATCTGTAATATCGAATGTACCGGAAGCTACGCCCGTAAGCTTATCTGCATCGGGAGTTTCCTTGAAGTTGATGTACTTGATCTTGGGAGCGCCCTTGAAATAGTTTTCATTTGCTTCAAATGTAACAACACCGTTTTCATAGCTTACAAACTTGTAAGGACCTGCACCCATGGGCTCAAGTGTCTTAGCTTTGATGAGGCTCATATCACCCTTTTCAAAACCGAACTTGTTGTTGGCATAATCATAAAGTGCCTTATCACCATAGTAGTGAAGAGGAGCAACGGTAACACCGAGCTGATATATTGCTGTTGCATCGAAAGTATCCATGGTTATTCTTAATGAATAATCACCTGTCTTTTCAATACCTGCGATGTTGGGAGCGGAATCACCTACGGAGATACCCTTTGTATATGCATCATAGTTCTCCATAAGATCTTCAACAAGAGAACCTGCCGATTCTGTCGAACTTAAAGTAGCAAGATCGTAACCGTAGCTTTCAAGCATGATATTGAAGATATCTACGTTTGTAGCATCTTCGGGAGCATCGAATCCCCAAGTACCGATTACAACGCCTGCGGGATCTTCTGCTGTGTTATAACCAGCTGCTACACAGTAATCAATGATTTCCTGTACGAACTTGTCGCCGGCCTGATCGAGATCTGCCCAGAAAGCTGTCTGAGTAGCTTCATCCCAGTTGGAGAAGTCTGTATTGTCTCTGCCTGCCTGAAGAATGTAGTTTACAAGCATACCCATGTTGCTTCTGTAATCAGCCATACCTTTGATAGGTAATGAATTGAAAGAAGAAGCTCCGTCATAAGTGGGATCTGCAAGAACATACATACTGAAGATAACGTCATCTGCTGTCAAAGGCTCGCCATCAGCAAACTTAATATCGTCTCTCATGGTGAAGTCATATACAACAGTTCCGTCATCGTTCTGTGTGATATCAAGATCTGCAATACCGGTGTAGGTGTAGTCTGTACCGTTGTAAGGGATAACTTCACCTTCGATACCCTTTGTTACTACATTACCTTCACGGTCTGTGGAAAGAAGTCCAATCGAAGTCATACTTGCTACATCCTGATCGTATGCTGTTGTAGCAAAGAAAGGACTGAACTTGCTTGAGAAATTAGAATATCCGACAACGAGTGTCTTATCTTCCGAAACTTCAGCGGGTTCTGCAACCGATGTGGAAGTCTCGGTAGATGTTTCGGAAACAGATGCAACCGGTTCCGAAACGGATGCGGGTTCTTCACCGCAGCCTGCCAAAGAGCCGACAACCATAACAGCGCCTAAAAGTGCTGCAAGGCTCTTTTTCAAACCTTTTTTCATAATTATTCCTCCTTAAAAACTTTCGGGACCATTCCCGATATCTGTATTTACACGGCTTTTGCCGAAAATACCTTGGGTAATCTTACACTAACGAACTACTATTTTACCTTTTTTTTGATCATTTTTCAATGGGATTTTCGAATTCTTTCGTATTTATTTTTTTAAAAGCGATAAAAACCGAAATAAAAACAGCCAAAAGAACGATATTACATACGATAAAGACATGATCACCGACGGATGCTTTTACCGTAAAAACAAAAAGTTTTGTGAGCGCACCCGCCAGGGATATCAGAAAAAGAATACTGCCCAATAATCCCACGGTCTTGATCCTGTCAATGCCTTTTTCTTTTTCTTCTTTTTTATATATCTCCCTGACAGGGAAATAATAAATCGTGCTTTCTATAAGAAGATAAATATTCAAAGCGTTAAGAGCATAAGGCACGACCGCATAAAACGTATGAGATATGCTGCTGTTAAAATATATGCCGACAATAAAAGCCGCTACGGCCAATAAACCTTCGGCAACAAGAATAAGACGGGTTCTTTTGTGACTTTCCTCCGTCTCGTCCGTCTTATAATACGCGCCGGTATAGACAAAGACATCTTTCATCTTTCCGTCCGGGCCCTTTTCGACTTCCTGCCTGTAATCCTTTGAATATTTGGTACTTATCATAATGTAACCATTCTACCATATAATAAATTCTGTTGCATCTATAGAAAATAGAACAAAGCGTATCGCTTGCGATACGCCTGCGCCGGGCGCGGTTGCGTCAGCAACATCTTCATCTCGCGCTTGTGCGCATCCACGCGGAGCTTTTTACTATATAGGTAATTTCAAAGAAATTTCCTATATAGTAAAAAAGCGGCCGCCCCACTTGGGACGACCGCCGTTGGTCATTCAAAATCAAGATTTAGTCTTATTTCTTGAATTCATTGTACTGATTCTGGAACTCAGCAAGAACGTCCTGGTAACCTGCTTCATCAAGAGCTGCCTGATAAGCCTGGATTACTGAAGGAACATCTGCAGATGCATAACCACCGTTCTCAAGAACGAAACCGTACTCTTCGAATACGGACTGGCATGCTGTGTACTGAGCCTCAACAGGTGTCTTGTCAAACTGGAATCCGTTTGCGCAAGAGATTTCTGCTGAAGAGTTGAAGTCGATGTACATCTGAGCGGTGTAAGGGTTCGCTGCTTCGCAGGTAACAACTGTTGCGGAAGCTGATTCCCACATGGAGTGGTTGTACTTCTCACCGATCTTCTCTACATAACCGTCAGCATTATACTGATAATCTTCGCCTTCGATACCGAATGCATACATATCTGCAAGCTTGGAATCTGTGTAAAGAAGTCCCATGAAATCGATACAAGCCTTTGCCTGCTCGGGTGTGCTTGTTGCGGATACGCAGAAGCATGAACCAAGCATGGAGTCTGTGTGCATATATCTCTTGGATGCAGGCTGCATTGTAACATCCTGTAAATAACGACCGTCAGCTTCACCGTTGTTGGGGATATCTGTCCACCATGAAACAGCCCAATCCTGTGTCTGAGTTGTCTGGTCTGTGGTTGTCTTTGTAACTTCGTCTTCCGAAATGTAGCCTTCTTCTGCCCACTTGCACATTAAAGTGGTGAACTCTTCATATTCGGGAGTAAGGATCGTATCAACAACTTCGTTGGTCTTTCTGTCTACTGCTACCCAGTTGGAGGTTGCATCGCCTGTGAAGAAATCAAAGCTGTCGATGTACCATCTGTAGAACATAGCTGTCTTCTGGGTCAAGAAGGGATACTTAAGGCCTGCGCCCTTAGCATCAGCAAGCATGGGCTCAAGGTCAGCAAGTTTCTTAACTTTTGTGATATCCCATCCGAACTGATCGATAAGATCCTGACGGAACATGAAGTCGTAACCTTCTACGTTATCCTTGTAAACGGGGATGAAGTAGTTTCTTCCGCCGTACTTGGAAG
>JAEEMP010000059.1 GCA_016283275.1 Lachnospiraceae bacterium | reverse complement strand
TAGTTTTTCGTTTACTATCCTGTCTCTTTTAAATATCTTGGGACATAAGCTTCCGCCGTCCAGGATAAGGCTTTTTCTTTTGGCTGTATCAAGTATTCCGACCTGATCGTCGCGATTATTCGGAATAATCTTCCCGACGGTGAAAGAATGCTCATAGGTATAAGAATAGTCACAACCTACAACGTCTGCCCCCGTCTCTTCGGCGCGCTTAAGTAACTTTTCGTACATATCGGGTGCGGCCCAGTCATCGGAGTCCATAAAAGCTATCCATTCGCCCTGTGCTTTGTTGATGCCCTTATTCTTGGCTGTTCCCTGGCGGCCGTTCTTTTGAGACAATATGACCTTTACTTTATCCGGATGCTCTTTTTCATATTCTTTCAATATTTTAGCAGAATCATCGGTCGAGCAGTCGTCAACGGCAATGATCTCATAGTCGTCGATCGTCTGGTTCAACAAAGAATCCATGCAGAAATTAAGTTTATCTTCTCCCGCCATATTGTAAACGGGCACTATAATGCTAAGCTTCATCATCTATCCTCAGTATTTTTGAAAGATCCCGCATCTTGTTCTCTATGACCTTGCATACCTTTCTGTCATAAGTATAAAGCCCGTTCGTCTCATCCTCAACATCAAAAGCCTGCGTGTAGATCGAACCGCAGAGACCGTTCTTTATACCCGGGATGATCTGATCTTCATAAAGCTTTACAAAGGCATCCGTAAGATCTTCTTTTGTCTTGCACTTTCCGTAGCCGTAATTGGTATATCTGCTGTAAGAGTTTTCTTTTACCTTAAGGGATATCCCTCCGAATTCCGAAAGAATAACGGGACGGTCGGACCTTTTAATGTTCACATCCTTAAAATATACATGGAGCGAATCGACATCGCTCTTTTCCTGCCAAAACCACCCTGAAGTAGAATCGATGATACGGGTCTTATCCATGGTCTTGGCCCAGCCGTAGAGCATGTCCGACTCAAACTGCCCCCAGCCTTCGTTAAATATCGTATAATACACGACGGAAGGGAAATTATAGAGGCTTACAAGGGTATCCTCCATCGAAAGTGCAAAGTTATTCTTTGTGACATCCTTGACCTTGACCTTCGTATCATCAAGCTTCTGATAACCCAGAGTCGGAAGAACGGTGTGCCTTATATATTTATATGAACCGTTGTTGACCATATCCTGAAAAACAAGCATTCCGAGCCTGTCGCAGGCTTCATAGAAGGCTTCCGGTTCGATCTTTATATGCTTTCTGATCGTATTGATGCCAAGCGCCTTAAGCCTTAATATATCGGCCTTGTAATCATCTTCGGTATTTGGCGTATATATGCCTTCCGGAAAATAGCCCTGATCGAGCACACCGTGAAAATAATAGGGTTTTTCGTTTAAAAGTATCCTTTTTATACCGTTTGTTTCTTTTACCGAAACGGTCCTTAAGCCAAAGTATGATGACACTTCATCGTATGGCGTCTTAATCTTTATATCATATAAATGCGGATCTTCCGGCGACCAGAGTTTAGGCTCCGGGATATCGATATGGACTGTGTCGTAGTAAGTGCTTAACGAGGTCACAAGATGCCCCCCGTCATATATTTCTATCGTATAGTCATTGGCCTCGGATTCTATATTCAGATCGATCGCATCCAATGAGGGCGTGATCTCTATCGCTTTTATATGATCGTCGGATACACTTTCCAGCCATACGCTCTTCCAGATACCGCTTACGGGCGTATACCACATGCCGCCTCTGTGCTTCTTCTGTTTGCCGTACGGGTATTTATGATCAAGTTCGTCCGTAACTGCTATCGAAATGATATTTATATACCCCGGTGTCTTATCGATACCGTCCGTAATGTCCACTGTATAAGAAACATATCCTCCTTCATGGCTTCCAAGTAACTTTCCGTTTACGTATATAAGCGCTTCCGCATCGACCGCACCTATGTTAAGTAAGACCCTGTCCTTTATAAAGCCCTCGGGAAGAGTGAACTTTCTTTCGTATACATATTTTTTACCGGGATCTTTCTTAAGCCCCGAAAGCTTTGAACCGACGGGATAAGGCACAAGTATCTTATCAAACGGTTTTGTGTCTTCAAGCTTTCTTTTAATGTCCCATTCACCGTTTAAGCACAAAAAAGAATCCCTTTTAAGAGACGGCCTCGGATACTTTGAAAGCGGCACGGTATCATGCCTTGTATCCATTTTCAAATCGTTGTGGATTTGGCTCAAAAAAGGGATCCTCATATTTAAATCTCCGATTTTACATTGTCCAGGTTGTTCCTTCGCGGGTATCCTTTATCGTAATACCCTTGGATGCAAGCTCGTCACGAATGGCATCGGCTGTTGCAAAGTCCTTGTTCTTTTTGGCCTCTGCACGCTTTGCTATCATTTCGTTGATGTAAGCTTCAAGTTCCGCATCGACGCTTAACTCTTCCTCTTCCTTATCAAGATCGAGATTAAGGACCAGGTCAAAATCAACCGCCATCGCATACCTTGTGGCATCGTTGGTATCGGCCTTCAATGCATCGTAAAGAACCGTAATGGCCATGGATGTGTTGAAGTCATCGCTTAATGCATCCAAAAATCTTTCTTTGTACGAATCGAATACCGCCCGGTCGACCTCGCCGTCTCCGGCATTGGCCTTGATACGGGCAACCGTCTTTAAAAGCTTATCATACTGACTCTTTACGTTATCCATTACATCATATGAAAACTCAAGCGGTTTGCGGTAATGGCTCTGTAAGCAGAAAAATCTGTATACAAGAGGATTATACCCCTTCTCTTCGAGAAGCGAAACAGTTAAGAATTCACCGTTTGACTTGCTCATCTTACCGCCCTTTTCATTTAAATGATGTACATGGAACCAGTAATTACACCATTTATGACCCAAAAACGACTCACTCTGAGCAATCTCGTTTGTGTGATGCGGGAAGATATTGTCGATACCGCCGCAGTGGATATCAAGATGCTCGCCCAAATGCTTCATGCTTATGCAGGAGCACTCTATATGCCAGCCCGGGTAACCTACGCCCCACGGACTGTCCCACTTTAACGCCTGCTGCTCGAATTTCGACTTTGTAAACCAAAGCACAAAGTCGGTCTTGTTTCTTTTATTCTTATCTTCATCGACATCGTCTCTTACCGCGATACGAAGATCGTCATCGTTGTTGTTGGAAAGCGTATAATATCTTTCAAGCTTCGACGTATCGAAATATACATTTTCGCCCGCGATATATGCGTAACCCTTCTCAAGAAGGCCTTCGATCATATTAATAAATTCGGGAATGCAGTTTGTGGCCGGCTCGATCACATCGGGGCGGCGGATATTAAGCTTCTCGCAGTCGGTAAAGAACGCGTCGGTATAGTATTTTGCTATCTCCATAACGCTCTTGTGCTCGCGCTTTGCACCCTCGACCATCTTATCGTCTCCGGTATCCGCATCGGAAGTTAAGTGGCCCACATCGGTAATGTTCATTACACGCTTAACATCATAACCCGCATATCGAAATGTTCTGTCCAAGATATCTTCCATAATATAACATCGAAGGTTTCCGATATGTGCAAAGTGATAAACGGTAGGGCCGCAGGTGTAAAGCGAAACCTTACCTTCAACATTGGGAACAAAATCCTCAACCTTCTTTGTAAGCGTATTATAGAATCTTATCTTTTTCATGTTGCTGTTGCCTCCTGAAAGCTAAATTTCAACGTTGTTATCGTAGCAAGAAAGGGCTTAATAGTCAAGTAAAACGGGCTAAGGCCTCCACCCGTCAAAGGGTTCAAGCCATTGTCGCTTTCGGCTCACAGATTGTGATATAATGAACTCATGAAAGAAACAGACAGTTTAAAAGACAACAAAACCGGCCTTATAAAAACCGAAGAAGGTCTAATATACAAAAACGCCGATCTTATGATAAAGGGCGATTTCGAAAGAATGTTAAAGCGTCTTACCCACGCCAATCTTTCGCACGAACTTCTCATAAAAGCCTGCAGGATAAAGAACGCCGACCATCCTCTTACCGTCGTGGATGCAACGGCAGGTCTTGGTGAAGATGCGCTTTTGCTTGCTGCCGCAGGCTTTAATGTGGAACTTTTCGAGCGCGACGAAGTGATCGCCGCACTTTTAAAAGATACTTTGGAAAGAGCCTTAAAAAACGAGAAACTTTCTTTTATAGTAAGCAGGATGCATCTGCACGAAGAGGACAGCATTTCGGGGCTTAAAGATATAAAGACTCCGGATATAATCTACTTGGATCCGATGTTTCCGGCCCGTTCAAAATCTTCCCTTGTAAAGAAAAAATTTCAGGTCATCCATACTCTTGAGGCTCCTTGCGAAGATGAAGATAAACTTCTTTTGGCCGCTTTGGCCGCAAAGCCCCAAAGGATAATAATAAAAAGGCCCCTCAAAGGAGCCTTTCTAAACGGCGTAAAGCCTTCATATTCAATCAACGGAAAAACCGTAAGATACGACTGCATAGTGCCGTAACCTATACTGCGCTGTGTAAAACGCTTTGTATCCTTTCGGTTATGACCTGTTCCATTTCGTTCTTTTGCCTGCCTATCGCAAATGCAAGTTCGCTGTAAAGATTATCCTCAGCTATCTTAAAATATTTATCGTCTGTCGCGGTGGTCTTTTTGCCTTCGGAAAGCCTCTTTGCCCTGCGGCTTCTTAAGTTTTTGATGACTTTTACGAGTTCTCTTAAGTCGCAGCTTCTGATCGCTTCCTTGTACATAGACTCGCGCAATTTATCGTTATCTACCTGCATCTCTTCGATACAGGGAATTTCGTCAATGAGTTTCCATGCTTCCTCGCCGGTCATGACTTTGCGGATCGCGGAAGAATTGTCTACAGGCACAAATACCCTGCTCCCCTTCCCATTAAGCGGAACAAGAAAATAATATTTGCGGCTTTTATCCGCACCCGGCATATCAAGCGGTGCGATGTCGGTTACCCTGCATATTCCCCCTGTCGTATGGATCACAAACTCATTTAACTCAAACATGAATACCTCACTTTCCTTATAAATGACAACCCTCCAAAAGCGGATTTGATGTTATTGTATCATATTTGAGCTTCTTAAGTAAGTAGTTAGCAGCAGGCAAATTAACCAAAAATTAAGGGAACGTATTTGTACACGTTCCCCAAAAATCTTATCTTAATCCCAACAGATGAGTAACCTCGTCGGCAAGAGTCTTGCCAATAATCTTGCAGCCATCCGAATTGGGATGTACTCCGTCCTTTATGTATAAAGGCTCATTTGTGGCATCGATACCGCACTTTGACCTTACATCCGCAATATTAAATCCTATCTCTGCCTGACACTGATAGATTATATCAAAGTAATCGGTCTGGATATGGTTTAAAGCGTTAAGTTCGGTACCGCCTTCGGAACCCGAATAGTAATGCGGGATCATATATACTATCCTTACCCACGGATAACCTTCGCGAAGTCTGTTGATCGTATTAATTATGGAACTCTTAAAGTTACAGTCATCTCCTCCGGTAAGCGGTGATGCCATCGTATAATCGTTTATACAACAGTCGAGTATGACCACAAGTCCCCTGTCGGTATGATCGTCACCTGCGTAACGCTTGATCTCCCTGTCTATGATCTCGGTCTCAAAATCTTCTACAGGCGTAAGCCCTATAAATGCTTCCGTGGCTTCGGGACAAGAAAGCCAGCCCGCAGTCTCTGCAACGGCACACATTCCGCTTTTGGACATATTGTATACCCTCGCTCCGGTATAATAGCCAAAGTAACTCGGTATTGATTCGGGGCCGTCATTATCGGCAAATATACTGTCGCCCAAAAATACAACATCGTAATTTCCCATAAGCCTGAATTCTTCGGTATCTATCCAATCCTTGTAGCTTGTATCGCCGTCTTCCGCCACACCGGGATCGGGTCCGGGCTCTGCGGATACCGAAGGTTCAGGATCGGGTTCAACGCTTGGAGTTTCAGTCGATACACTTGTATTACCGTCGTCCTTAACAGACTCTGAAATGCTTACGGAAGTATCACTTACCGTTAAATTATCACCATCCCCCTCATCGCGGCCAAGATGCGGTCTTACAAGGAAATAAAATAACCCCAGTAAAGCCAGTATGACCAGTGAAATCTTAAGTACTATCTCTGCTTTTCTGCTCATTTTTAAAACATATTGTTATCCTTAAGCGCCTTTATGTATCTTTCGAGGGCGTCCTGCCATGAAGGCAATCGCTTGAAACCGTTTTCGGATAACTTCTCCTTTGACATTCTTGAATTTGAAGGTCGTTTTGCTTTTGCGGGATATTCCGCGCTGGATACGGGATTGACCTTCATATCTATCCCTGCTGCCTTAAATATTGCAACGGCAAATTCATACCAGCTTATGATGCCCTCATTCGTGGCATGATAGAAACCATACCTGTCAGTAAGGACCATGTCGACCAAAAGTCTTGCAAGATCGTAAGTATAAGTGGGTGATCCAAACTGATCGTTTACCACGTTTACCTCTGTTCTGGTCTTCGAAAGATTCAACATGGTCTTTATAAAATTCTTGCCGTTCACGCCGAATACCCATGCAATACGCACGATAAAGAATTTATCGAGAGTATTTGAAACGGCAAGTTCTCCCTCATATTTTGTCTGACCGTATACATTTAAAGGTGTCTGCTTATCGTCAGGCTCCCAGGGTCTTGTACCCTGACCGTCAAATACATAATCCGTACTTATGTATATCATCTTACAGTCAAGTTCTTTGCAGACATTCGCAATATTCTGCGTGCCGTCCCTGTTGACCTTACGGCAGATTTCAACATTGTCTTCGGCTGCATCAACGGCCGTATATGCCGCGCAATGTATGACCGCGTCGGGATTGGCTTCTTTAATGACCTTATTTACGCTGTCCGCATCGGTGATATCCATCTCGTCGATATCGACACCGACAGCTTCGATATCTCTTTTTTCAAGCTCATTTACCACATCGTAGCCCAACTGGCCTTTTACACCTGTTACAAGTACTTTCATTTATCTGTCCCCTTTTTCATTGATATGTTTTATCGTAAAAGTAATTTCGTAATCCTTGGAAGGATCCGGCTTAAACTCTTCATGGACCGGAGCGCCCCAGCTGTCATCACCGCCCACACCGCTGTTTACGGCCATAAGCCTTACATAAGTGTAATTCCTCTCGGGAAGCTCATATATATGGTTCGCATTGTCGAGTTCCGCCACAGAGTACGGCAGGAAAGAAACTTCCATCGTACCGCTCTTTACCCTGAATTCAATACCTTCTCCGTTATCATCGGTAAGTGTAAGCCATCTTACATTCGTACGGTTGCCGCACTCCTGCGGTCTTAAGTATCTCGAAAGATTTTCGGATACCTTCGCCGTATGGACAGCAGTCTTTGAACCGTTGTTTCTGTCCCTGTAATTCTCATCGGGTCCCTTACCGAAATATTTAACGTTCTCAAGTTCTTTTAAAAGCTTAAAGTCCATACCCACAAGCGGAAGTTCGGGAAGCCCTTCAAGACCGTGATAACTTAACGTAACCTCTACGGTGTCGTCAGGATATACGCGATATATTACTCTCGTCCATATCCTTAAGTCAAGAAGACAGTTATAATCGTAGACGGCTTCAACGTATTCGCCCTTGTCTTCAAGTTCGGAAAGAACGCATCTGGGATACAGCGACAGCATCTGCCAGAGCTGTGCTTTCTTATCAAGGCCGGTTCCCTTGTCGTTATCGGTATAAGCTCTGTAATATACCGGCATAGGAGTGCTTAAAAGATATTCTTTTCCGGCAAAAGAAAGAGCCCTCGGTCCCGGGGTAAACCTTCCGAACAAAATTCGCATATTTTCCGTTGATACTCCGGCGGTTTCTTTTGCCGACGCAACAAACTTAAACGGGCTCTTTTCATCGGAGATCAGGATCTCTTCATATTCGGAACCGTTATCGGCATTTTCCTCACAGACTTTGACGTCTCCAGGCTCTTCTTTATCGACATATACGACTTTTTCTCCGAAGCAGACTTCATGATCCGCATCGGCCCATTTCGTTGCTTCTTTTTCAAAAAGCGAAGCATTTATCACATAATCACCGCTTAAACCTTCTTTATTGTCAAATCCCGTTTCCAAAGTGAGCGAATTCAAGGAAGCGCAGAAAAGATTATCAAACCTCTTTTCATAAATAACACCCGTTTCGTCTGAGACGGTATATACAAGATAGTAAGAAGAAAGGTTTTTGAAAAGGTTTCGGTTTGAAAGTATTATCGTATCTTCCGATACTTCGATCTTAACATTCGCATAAAGTTCTTTGACTTCCGAAATCTTCGGTGAATCCGTGCGGTCCGCAAACACGATACCGTCGCCCGAAAAAGCGCCGTTATTGGGAAAATCCCCAAAGTCTCCGCCGTAACCCAATCGGGTCTTTTCCTTGTCGGTATATAAAGCCTGATCGATATAATCCCAGATAAATCCGCCGCTGTAAGTTTCGAATTCTTCAAGATCCGTATAAAGCTTCATGCCTCCTGTGGAATTGCCCATTGAATGCATATATTCGCACAGTACATAAGGCTTATCGGGATTCGATGTAAGATATGACCTTACATCATCGGGCTTTGCATACATTCTCGATTCAAAGTCCGAAGCGTCCCTGTATTCAGGGCTCCAGCTCACTCCCTCGTAATGGACGGGACGGGTCGAATCTATCCCTTTGATGTGTCTGTACATTTCACGGAAATTCTCACCGCCGTACGACTCATTGCCGAGACTCCAGATTATTACAGACGGGTGGTTTCTGTCACGCCTTACCATATTATCCGCGCGAAATACCACCGTATCCCTCCAGTCTGTTCTGCTTGCAGGCACCGGCATATTGAAAGGACTTTCCGGCGAATAATCCCAGCTTCCGTGAGTTTCAAGATTGGTCTCATCTATCATATATATGCCATACTCGTCACAAAGTCTGTACCACATTGACTGATTCGGATAATGGCATGTTCTTACCGCATTTATGTTATTTCGCTTAAAGTTCTTTATATCCTCAAGCATTTCTTCGTATGTTACCGCACGGCCGTTTAAAGCGCTGAACTCATGACGGTTTACGCCCTTAAGTATAAGGTGTTTCCCGTTCAATTTAAGTACGCTTCCGTCTATTTCAATACGCCTGAAGCCGACTTTCATTACCGCATATTCAAGCGGTTCACCTTCTTCATCGGTAAGTGCTACTCTCAGTGTATAAAGATTCGGAACCTCGGCGCTCCAGGGAAGTGCATCTTTTATGATCCCCGATACATATGTGAACTTTTCGCCTTCCTTTTCAATTACCTTTCCTTCCGTTGAAAGAACAAGATTTCCGTTTGCATCCAATACATCGGTCAAAGCGTATCGGGCCGGTCCTTCGACTTTTATGAGTGCCTTAAGTATGCCATCTTGACTTTCCGGGTCAAAATCCGTCTCGGTGGCAATATCCCACACGTGCGCAACAGGGATAGCAAAAAGATATACATCCCTGAATATACCGAACATTCTCCACATATCCTGACACTCAAGCCATGTTTCCGAAGAATTCCTGTATACTTCTACTGCAAGAGTATTCTCTCCATCTTTTAAATATTTGGTAAGCTCAGCCTCGGACGGAGTAAAACTGTCGGTCGAAAAGCACACATATTCTCCGTTTAAGAAAAGTCTGAAAGCCGTCTGGACTCCCTGAAGGGAAATAAACACCTTTTTGCCCTTAAGCTCATCTTTAAGAGTAAATTTCGTCACATAACTTCCCACCGGCGAATCGGTTCTGGAAACCTCACCCGGTTTAAGATCTTCGGTCCCGTGCCAGGGATACTCGGAATTTACATACTTTGGCACATCGTAACCGCTTAACTCGATATTTCCGGGCACCTTGATATCTTCAAAGCCTTCAAGCGGGTCTCCCTGCTCATAAAAATGCTCCGGTCTTTCATAAAGATTCTTTGAATATTTAAATTTCCACATGCCGTTCAAACTTTGCTTAAGAGGCATGTTCTCATTGTGGATCACGTCCTTTACGGAATCGTAAAACCAATGATCGGAATGAGCTTCAATGGTGTTTTCTTTGTAAAATTCGGGGTTCTCAAGTTTTAAATACAATTCTTCGGTGGTCATATTACAGTACCGTAATTCCTTCCTTTATATTTGTATATAATCTCTCCGCCTTGTCCGGATCGTTTTTTAAAAGTTTTCTGTATGCGGTCGGAGTGCATCCCACAAATCTCTTAAATACCTTGTTAAAGTAGCTTGGATTGTTAAATCCCGTTATATACGAAAGATCCGATATGGATTCGTATGCTCCCGGGTCTTTGTATAAAAGCCTTACCGCACTGTATATCCTGTACTCCATCAGGTATTCGACCGGTGTCTTAAAAAGAACGCGTTTAAAACATCTGCAGCATTCGCTGTTGCTTAAATGTATGTGATCGGCTATATCATCCAAAGTGATCATGTCGCTGTAATTCTCCGAAATGTAAGCAACGGCGGCTTCCACTCTCTTTTCATCGGATGTATGCGAATTCTTACCTAATATCGTACTGTCCCTGTCGACCGTATATTCGAGGAGCGAAAACCATAAGTTTGAAAGAAGGCTTCTTGTGATGAGTTCATATCCTTTTTTCTTGACAAGGTTTGCCGCAACGATACGGTTGCAGTTATCAAGTATGGCCTCGTCCCTGATCGTGTCTTCGTTAAGAAGGATGAGCTTTCCCGAAACTTTTTTGACAAACGGCTCGCCGTAGAGATCATATAACGGCTTTTCGGGCAATACGTATTTTACATCAAAAGCAATTTCATAAAAACCGCACGATTCATTGGAAACCAGATGAAGCTTAAAAGCGGTGCCGCTGTTGATAAGTATCCCCCGGCCCGCACCTAAAACATGATTCTCCGTTTCCGTAGCCACTCTTAATGAACCGTTGTTTATGATAAGAATGATAATATCATTAAACTTAAGACTCGGGGCTTCGGAATTCTTATAGCCCGTCTTAAGCTCCATAAAGCGTACCAGTACCGGGTACTCTGCCCTTTTATGCTTTATGCTGTATTCGGAAAAACTAACGTCCATTTAACCTTCCTCAAAAAATCCCCTTATAACATACAATATGTATTGTACCTTTTTTTTAACAAAAAAGGAACGGTTCAAATGACCGTTCCTTCTTATTATTTCATTAAGTTTTCCTTACTGTACCGTTACGACGCTCTTAATATATTCCATTGCGGCGAGCTTGATCGCATTCTGTGTGATAAATCCTTTGCCGTAAGTTGCTTCGTCACCGTAAGCGGCAAGAACTTCCGAATACTGCTCGTCCGTATACTTAAGACCCTGTTCTTTATAGATCTTTTCAAGAGTCATAGATACAGCCGTTGTGGTCTTTGCGCGTTCTTTTAACGACTTCTGATAAGCGGAATCGCTCATGCCTGTATATTCGGAAAAGCTTCCGTATCTGGGAGTACCGAGAATGTACTGATAATACTGGTTTGTGTATTCGTAGTTCTGTTCATCCGTATAGTAAAGCACGGAAGCAAGATTCTTAACATATGCCTTTGGATACTTTCCTGCCGATGCATTGTTGTTTAAGTATTCAACAATATAATTTTCAAGGTTTGCTTCTTCACCGTTTTTCTTGAAGTACTCTTTAAGTTCTTCGGCTGTGGATGCAACGTCCGCATAGTGCTCTTTAACAAATTCGTCCGTAAGTTCGGGAATTACCGTAATACTGTTGATCTTGCACTCAAATCTTGCATCCTTGCCCGCAAGATCGGGGTTATTGTCATAAGGATCGGGGAAAGTAACATTTACGGTAACCTCATCTCCGGGATGAGAACCGATGAGCTGCTGCTCAAAGTCATCGATAAAAGAACCCGAACCGATAGTAAGGGAAGAACCCTGTGCGGAACCGCCGTCAAATGCAACATCATCGACATATCCCGTGTAATCAAGATTGATCGTATCACCGTCTTTAACGGTCAAAGAAGCATCGTCATCTGAATACTTTGCGCTTGTAAGTGCGGAATCAACATCTGCTCTTATCTTATCCTCGGAATACTCGATATCCGCTTTGCTTACGACCATGGACTCAAATTTAAGATCCTTGACGGAACTTAAATCGGCGCCTTCTATAAAACCTTCTTCGGTAAGACCCGCACCGAATGCATTGTTGGGCGAAACCGTCGTTGCCGACTGCCAGATACCCATTACAACAGCACCGATGAAAACAGCGGCAATGGCAAGACCCACAACCGTCTCGATTATCCTGCCCAATGCCTTTTTCTTCTTGGAAGCTTTAACTTCGGCCTTTCTGGCTTCACGTTTTGCTTTACTCTTGCTTATCGTGTCGGTTGAACCGTTATCAACCTTTTCTTCATCATCCTTAACCTCTTCTTCGGGCTCGATGATATCCTTAACTTCTTCACTCATTGGTATATCCTCCGTAACTTATGCGCCGCTTTCGCGGCCCGCCTGCTTACTTTGTAAGCCACGCGCTTTTAACAGTATACTTTCTTTTTTATCATTAGTAAATCACCTAAAATATGAAATTTTGGTGTTCAATTTCCGCTGTTCTGCATTTTTGTAAGCTTGGCCGCCTGATCCGCAGCGATGAGGCTGTCGAGTATCTGATCGAGATCTCCGTCAAGCACGCCTTCAAGATTATGGGAAGTAAATCCTATACGATGATCCGTTACGCGGCTTTGCGGGAAGTTATAGGTCCTTATCTTCTCCGATCTGTCGCCTGTTCCGATCTGGCTTCTTCGAAGTTCCGCTTCCTCGTCGTGCTGCTTCTGCATCTCAAGGTCATAAAGCTTTGCCCTTAACAACGCAAAAGCCTTGTCCTTATTCTGAAGCTGCGACTTTTCCGTCTGCGAATATACCACGATCCCCGTAGGATAGTGGGTAAGTCTTACCGCAGAGTCGGTCGTATTGACACACTGGCCGCCGTTACCCGAAGCTCGCATTACATCGATCCTTATATCTTTTTCGTCGATCACTATATCAACATCTTCAACCTCAGGCATGACAGCCACGGTAACGGTAGAAGTATGGATACGTCCGCCCGATTCGGTCTCGGGAACTCTCTGTACCCTGTGCACACCCGATTCGTACTTAAGTTTCGAATATGCTCCGCTTCCGGTTATCATGAAGTTTACGTCCTTCATGCCGCCGATTCCGATCTCGTCGACGTTCATAAGTTCAACCTTCCAGTGCTGCTTTTCCGCATAATGTACATACATACGGTATATCTCTGCGGCAAAAAGAGCAGCCTCATCACCGCCGGCACCCGCACGGATCTCAACGATAACGTTCTTATCGTCATTGGGATCCTTCGGAAGAAGAAGGATCTTAAGCTCTTCTTCGAGTTTTGCCACGTTGTCCTTGGCGGCGCTCAATTCTTCTTTGAGCATTTCGCGCATATCTTCATCGGATTCTTCGTCGAGCATGGCCAAAGAATCCTCGATATCCTGCTTGGACTTTTTGTACTTTTTATATGTTTCGACGATCGGTGTCAGATCGCTCTGTTCCTTCATTAAGGCGCGAAAACGGGTCTGGTTGTCGGTAACTCCGGGTTCCGAAAGCTCATTCATGATTTCGTCGAACCTTCTTAAGAGGTCCTCAAGCTTATCAAACATTGAATTTTTTCCTTCCTTTTACTACGCGGTCAAGTCCGCCTAAATCCTTAAAAACTTCTACGTCTTTATATCCTGCGTCCTTCATCATGTCGGACACAGTTTTACCCTGGTCGCATCCGATCTCAAAGGCCAAAAATCCGCCGCCTTTTAAATGTTCACCGGCATCTCTTATTATCTCTCTGTAAAAAGAAACCCCGTCCTCTTTACCGTTTAATGCTATAAACGGATCGTGATCCCTTACTTCGGGCATCAGTTCTTCGATCTCGCAGGTTCTTATGTACGGAGGATTCGATACTATGATATCAAATACCCCTTCAACATTTTCAAAAAGGTTGCTTTCGATAAAATCGGCATCTATACCAAGCCTTTTCGCATTTTCTTTTGCAACCTCCAAAGCCTTTTCGCTTATATCGGCTCCTACTCCGACGCAATCGTTTGAATAGTTTAAAAGACTTAAAAGAATGCATCCCGAGCCCGTACACATATCGAGAATGCTCATACCGTCGTGAAGTTCTCTCAATACCTCCTCTACCAGCGTCTCGGTATCGGGCCTTGGCACGAGCACGTTCTCATTTACGCAAAAATCCAGGCCCATAAAGCCCTGGATGCCTGTAAGATGCTGAAGCGGTACATGTCCGGCCCTCTTCTTTAAGAGTGCAAAATACTTAGCTTCCTCATCTTCACTTATTTCACGGTCACCGTACGCCAAAAGAGTCGTACGGTCCGTCTTGCACACATATTCAAGCAAAAGCCTTGCGTCATTGTTAAAATCGGTAATTTCGGCGGCCTTAAGTTCAAGGCTTCCTCTGTCATAGGCTTCCCTATACGTCATCGTCCTTCTTTTCCTCCGACTTTGACTCATCGGTGTCCTGTTCTTTGTCCTCAGGCTTTTTCTCACTGAAATATTCTTCGTTGAAATCTTTCCAGTCAAAAACAGCCTCAACGGCTGCGATCGCAACCTCTATCATGGAATCGTCGGGCTCTTTGGTGGTGATCCTCTGCACCAAAAGTCCGGGTGCGGAAATGATCTTTACAAGTATGTTATCGTATCTTCCGGCAAGTCTTAATATTTCATACGAAATACCCGCGATCACCGGAACCAGTAAAAGTCTGAACACAAGTCTTAAGATCATGTTATCGACTCTTATAAAGAAGAAAAGGATAACGCTTATGATAACTACAAGGATCAAAAAGCTTGTACCGCACCTTCTGTGAAATCTCGACGAACTTCTTACATAGTCTACCGTAAGAGGCTTGCCGCGCTCGATACAGTTTATGCATTTATGCTCGGCACCGTGATATCTGTATACCCTCTTTATGTCCTTGCTGAGTGATATGAGAAAAACATAAAGAATAAAGATAACAATACGGATAAGCCCTTCTATCATAGCTATGAAACTTTGATTCCTTACATCTTTCGTAAAAAGATTTGTAAGAAGAAGGGGCAGGAATATGAAAAGACCCACAGCAAACACTACGGACAAAAAAGTCACAAAACCGGTAAGCACCTTTTCGGCATTGCCTTTAAAGATCTTACCCATAAATTTGTCGAACTTTGTTTCTTTCGCTTCTTCATCCTCATAAAAGCTTGCGGAATAATTAAGCGTCTTTATGCCAAGGACCATCGAATCGATAAAATTGAAAACGCCCCTTATAAATGGTATCTTCTTCCAGACTCTGCTCTTGGCAACGCCCGTATACTCATCGATATCGACTTCGATCTCTCCATCTGGCTTTCTGACTGCCACCGAATATTTATCCTTGTTCTTCATCATGATGCCTTCAAGAACGGCCTGTCCGCCTATTCCCGAATATACGCATCTTTTCTTGCTGCTTTTGCCCATAACTTTTTCCTCAAATTATAACTTAAGGTTGAGATCTCTCTCAACCTTAATGTAAAAGCCTTTTTAATTATTCCTTTGTGGTCATGCCGTACTTCTTGTTGAACTTATCAACACGTCCGTCGCTTCTTGTAGCCTTCTTCTGACCTGTGTAGAATGAATGGCACTTGGAACAAACTTCCACGTGAATTTCGGGCTTTGTGCTGCCGACAACAAATGTGTTACCACAGTTGCAGGTTACGGTTGCCTGATAATACTCAGGATGGATTCCTTCTTTCATTTCTTTCACCTCTTCTATATTAATATGTTATGTTCTCATCCGCTACTGTCCACACGAACAGCGAGTGTATTGTATCACAGCGCAAATCAATTGGCAAGAACTTTATTTCTGTTTATTGCGATATGCCGTATTTGTTAAGAAGTCTTTCGTCGGGAACAAAATTGGCTATCTCGTCTCCGGCCTTTTTCATTATCTCATCATAGGATAATATCGGGCACTCATAAAATCCTGTGGAATCCCTGAACATCAACATGCCTTTTTCCTTATTGTATCCGGTAAAATCGTTTAATGTTGCGATATCGTCCAGTTCATCGTTAAGAAGTATTCCCCGGCTTCCTTTTATTGCGTAGCCGCCGGTAGCATCGATCTTATAAACACCGTATGCCATATTATCATCGGTGAAAAGAACTTTGACCTCTTTAAACTCCGTTGCATCAAATATCTGGACAGTTCCGTTCTTGTAGAAAAGGAATATATATTTGGAATCATCGGAATACAATGCCTTGTTTGGTACCCCATATCTTAAATCAGGACTTAACTTTGGCTTGGAGTCTCCGGATACATACACGCCCATTGTGCTGTTTGCGGTATCAAGTAATACCGCTGATGATCCATCGGGAGCGACATCGTAAGAAGCAAATCTTACATCCTTTATATCGATCATGATTCCCGTGTCCTCTCCGGTAAGAGCGTTTATGGCACCAAAATATCTATGGTCAGGGTCGGGGGATTGAGTATATCCGAACATATGCCCGTATCCGTGGCTGTTCTCAAACATGAGGTTTAAAATATCTTCTTCTTCGGCTATGACCTTTAACTCTTTTTTCTTTACATCGTAATATTCGATATGCCATGAACTTGCCAAAACAAAGCCATCGGACCCCCCATCCACATAGTTTAATGAATAACAGGTGGTTTCAAATTCATCTATGAGTTCCGAAGTCTCGATATCATATACGGAACATATACGCGTACCGTCGGCACCGCTTTCAAAATCCGCCCCGATACCGAGATCGGGCGCGGTATAATCATAACTTCGCGTCTCAACCTTGGCCAGTTCGTTGATATAATCGTTATGGATAAAGCCGTATTGTGTTACGTAATTATTTCCACGCATCACAAGATAAAGTCTTGCACTGGCAAATTTGGCATTGACCACATCACCCTTTATATCGTAAGTATACATTGACGAATCGAGCGCATATCCGGTGTCTATAATGTATCTTATAAGTGTTCCGTCCGAACATGTCAAAAGTTCAAACCTTTGATCGTTAAGCATACGTGAATCAACTATGGAAGATGAGCTTCCGGCGTGATATATCAACGATCCGTCGGTCGCACTCAACGTATACGGTCCCGAATTGTCGTGCGCATAAAGGTATTTATCCATACCCGTATCAACAAAACGCATATCGTATAAGAGTGAATCCAGCACGGTATTGACCCATGCTATCTCTTCATTTTCAACATCAACGGCAATGATAAGACCTGTATATTCTATCATGTTGCTTGTTGATCCGGCAGCTATATATACCGTATCTTCGCCGTAGCACATTGCTGTATACATATCATCTCCTACACCGATATGTACCGAAGAAATAAGTTCACCCGACTTTATATCATATACGTTTAATTCCGCTGTGGGGTTTTCGGAATAAATATCGTTGCTCATAAGAGCGGCAAATTTAGTATTGTCCTCGGAAAAGGCCCCTTCGTCAAACATGGTCGTACTTAAGAAATCGCCTGACCCTTCCACCCTGAATACTTCTTCCAATGTGGACGTATCGTAAATTGCGATGTCCTGACTAGCGATGAGCACAAGGCTTCTGTCGGCACTGAACTTGATCTTCCCTTCATGCGACAGCACATAGACCCTGTCGCCTGTATTCAGATCGAGGATAAATTCTCCGTCATCGTCATACATAAGAAGATGATCGTCATCTATAAATTCGATCCCGCTGTTTGTATAAGAATACGTGCCTGCATACTCGTTTCTTATCAATTTGTTTTCTTCGGTATTCCATACACTTACGTTCATGGAAGCATCATGCAAGGCTATTCTTTTACCCGTAGGAGAAACAACAAGATTATCGATAGTCGATCCGACTTCATAATTGTATAAGGGTGTAAAAAGATCTCCCGTTGAATATGCTCCGAGTACATCCGTTATCGCTTTCTGCGCTTCGGTGACAAGCGGAATGTTTGTATCGTCCGTTGTCTTCGGCATTGCATTGTAAAGAGCGTATATGGCCTCTTTACGGCGTCCTTCTCTCATAAGACCTTCGGATGCGTTGGCCATTGAGATCTCATATTTCTTAAGTGATTCCTTATATTGGATCTCTATCTCTTCCGCCTGTTTACTGATCTCAACATTTTGGGCGGCTATCTCGTCGGACTGGTGCTTGATCTTAAGCGCGGTCACCGTACTGTATGCCGCAAAGCCCAATACCACCGCCATTATGATAGAGCCCAAAGTGATGATACGGCGCAGTTTTCTTTCACGATGGCGCTGTTTTAAGTCATCGAAATTGAGGCCGAATATGGGCGCCAAAAGTCGCAAACCCTCGACCTGCATGTTCTTTTTGATCTCACGGTACGATGAGCCCCTGAAGTTGGCTGCGAGCGGTTCACAGGGCATACCGTTTTCATCGACCATAAGCTCCTCGGGGAAAGAATCCTCGGGTTCACCCTCGGCAAGAACAGCAAAGACATTGCGTCTTCCGTGCATCTTTATAAATGTTTCTATTTCCTTTTTACACCATTGGGACTCTTTAAGCCTGGGTGTACAGATAACGATAAGGTTATCCGAGTTTTTAAGCGCCTCGGTTATCGGGTCGCCTAAATTGGATACTAAAGGAAGCTCCTCCTGATCCCTGAATACTCTTGAAATCTTTGTCTTCATGCCCGGGTGAAGTTTTCTTACCGACCTCGGCACGGTAAAGCTTTCAAGATATTTATGAAGGGTCTTTGCCACAAACATATCAAGCTCACAATGCCTGTAGCTTATAAACGCATCATAATGCAAATCTTTAAGTTCCATAAAATACTCCCGAACGGTTAATAATACGAATGGGTATTATAACACATCTTTTACTTAACTTCCTCATATGTTTTATGAAAAATATCATTTACTATAACATATATGTCTTTAATGTCTTCTTCTCTTGCGGCCACATAATCGTGAACTTTTCCGAGCATGTAGTTCTGATCGTCCCACGTGGTAAAGATCTTCACGGTCTTATCAAGTTCTCTGGCAAGTATATATGTGGTCTCCTTGGAACGGCAGGCTTTTATGTACGGTTTGAGTTCTTTTACCTCTCCGCTTTCGCGATTTATGATCGTCGGAGAATATTGGACATCGCATTCGTACGGAACATCCACATATTCGTAACTTTTATCGAGTCTTGCCTTTTTGATGGGATATACTTCACCCACCACACCGATCATTATATATGTTTCGCCGTCGATGACCGTATTCATGTCGCCTTCCAAAGATCTTACGGTGATCTTTGTGCCCTTTTCCCAAAATTCTTCCGGATCGACCACACCGACCACGATCGGCTTCTTGACATATCTTTTGTACTTCGAAACATCGATATCGTAATCCTTGGCATAAATGACTTCGTGCGTAAGGAAATAATTGTTCATCGCCCCGCCGATGTATGCATCGATATCGGCGCCCTCGTGTTGTTCTTCAAGCTTCTCTTTTGAGATAAACCCGCCGGCTTTATCCTTATGACCTCCGCCGTTTCCGATGCCTTCGGCCAAAGAAGCAATAAGCTCTCCGGCATTTACTTCCTTGATACAGCTTCGCGTCGAAAACTTGTATCCGTCGGGCGTATCGTTAAATACAACACAAATGTCAATGGCATCGACCTGCAAAAGAAAATCGGCGATGAGACCCAGGATATTTGGATCGCATGGCTTTGAATGCACGATGGCATATCTGTGTGCGGCATTGTATATGTACTTTATAAGAGCAACACCTGCTATTTCAAGTTCGTCCAGAGAGATGTTCGAATTGACCATTCTGGTCACTGCTGATTTGTCTATAATGAGATAATCAAGCATATCCCTGTCCATGGGGTGCTTCATTTCCACGAAATTTCCGGTATCCGTCATAAGTCCGTAATAAAGAGCGGTCGCAAGACGGACATTTGCATTTACATCATAGCCTTCATCATTAAGAAGATCCCAGACAAGTGTCGAACAGCTGCCAAGATCCGAATGTATCTCGGCCATACCGGGGTTTGCAAGACATGTCGGGGCGGGCTGGTGATGATCTATTATCGCAAGCTCATCATAACCGAACTTTGTGACGTTGCTCTCGCCTTCCTGACAGTCCGCAGTGATCAAAAGTCCTTCAAAATGCGTATTAAGATCATTAATGTATTCGGCAGGGATCTTGAAAAGATCGAGCATCAGCAAAAGATTGGATTTCTGTATCCTGTTTCTTCCGCCGTATACAAGCCTTACTTCCTTGCCCTTATCCTTAAAAAACAAATATAATCCGTAGGCGGATGCCAAAGCATCCGCATCCGGATTATCATGTCCCTGGATCGTTATTTTGTCATAGATCAACAAATCACTTAATTTCATATCCTCATCCTTATAAACGCGTGTTTATATCCGAAATGCTAAAACATGTGAATCTTGTTTACCATATGAATAAAATCCTGGTTGCCTCTTGTCTTGGCAAACATATCAAGTATCCTGTCCACGGATTCCTCCGGCTTTAAGCCGTTTATACCGCGGCGAAGGCTGTTGACCGCGCTTATCTCCTCGGGATTCAATAAAAGATCGTCTCTTCTTGTACCCGACTTAGCTATATCGATAGCGGGGAATATCCTTCTTTCCGAAAGTTTACGGTCAAGTACCATTTCCATGTTGCCGGTACCTTTGAATTCCTCGTATACAACGTCATCCATCTTGGAACCGGTTTCCACCAAAGCAGTAGCGAGTATCGTAAGGCTTCCGCCCTCTCTCATGTTTCTGGCCGCACCGAAGAATCTCTTGGGCATATGAAGAGCAGCGGGATCGAGGCCGCCCGATAAAGTACGTCCGCTCGGCGGCACGGTTAAGTTATAAGCTCTTGTAAGCCTTGTGATGGAGTCAAGTAAGATCATAACATCTTTGTGGTGTTCCACAAGTCTCTTGGCTCTTTCTATAACCATTTCCGAAACTCTTTTATGATGTTCGGGAAGTTCATCGAATGTTGAATAGATCACCTCAACGTTCGGGCCTTCTATGGCTTCTTTGATATCTGTAACTTCCTCGGGTCTTTCATCGATAAGAAGGATGATCATGTGAATATCGGGATGGTTTCTTTTAACAGATTTTGCCACTTCCTTAAGAAGTGTCGTCTTACCTGCCTTGGGAGGCGATACGATCATACCTCGCTGTCCCTTTCCGACAGGACTTAAAAGATCCATGACTCTCATCGCAACGGAAGAACCCGGCATTTCAAGTTTGATACGACTGTCCGGAAAGATCGGAGTCATATCTTCGAAATTGCTGCGTTCTTTTATCACTTCGGGGCTGTATCCGTTAACGCTTCTCAAATATAAGAGCGCCGAGAACTTTTCATTCTGCGTCTTTACACGTTTGTTGCCATCCACGATATCGCCGGTCTTAAGACCGAATTTCCTGATCTGACCGGGTGCAACGTATACATCATCGACACCGGGAAGGAAATTGTCGCATCTTATAAAACCGTAACCTTCGGGCATGACTTCGAGAATACCGTGAGCGTTGATGCCGCTGTCCAGATTTTCGTCCGCATCTTCGGGACGATCAAACGTCTTTCCGTATACCTTTGACTCGGGACGGACTTCGGATGAGCCTTCGGTCTTTGGCTTTTCATCCTTACTTTCCTTATCTTTTGAAGGCTCTTCAGGCTTTTTATCCTCTGTGGACTTTTCCGGTTCCGGCTTTTTACCCGGCTTTTTTTCTTTATCTTCACTCTTAGCCTTTGAAACCTTTACGTTTTTTTCCGGCTTTGAAGTTTTTTCACCGTCGTCTTTTTTAGCCTGTTTGGCTGTTTTTTCGCCGCTTTGAGCCTTTTCTTCTTTTGCGGGCTTATCGGCTTTTTCCTCTTTATCGGCCTTATCGGCTTTTTCAGGTTTTGAAACCTTTGAAGTCTTTTTTGTTTTTGAAGCTTCCTTTGCTTCTTTTTCAGGCTCTTTGGCCTCTTTGCTCAAAGCTTCTTCTTCATCTTTGGCTACCATCGCGTCGACAATCTCTTCTTTGCTCATTGTCGAATAACCCTTAATCCCCCGAATTTTGGCTAATGCCTTTAAATCCTTAAGAGCAAGTGTCTCATATTTTTCGCGCATCTTTACCTCCTCTACGCAATCAATTAATCAACAGGGAATATTAGTTGTGAATAAAATTAAAAGAAAAATGATCGATTAACTTGAATTAAATAAATTTTATGTTTAAGATTATATCTGCTGATATTTCATTTGTAAAGCATCATTTGTGCATATTAAGGAAACATTTAATGACTCAGGATCCCTTGACTTTATACAAATTAATAGTGCTCTACATGCTCGATCGTGTTGCGTTTCCGCTCACTCAGGCTCAGGTCTTTGAATTTATATTGGACAAGGAATATACAAACTTCTTAAATCTTCAGCAGGCTATCTCCGAGCTTACGGGCGCGGGACTTATCACTGCCAAATCCATAAGAAACCGTACTCACCTTGAACTTACCGACGACGGCCGTGAAACCCTTAATTTCTTTCAAAACCGCATCAGTCCGTCCATTAAGGACGATATCAACAAATATTTTAAAGAAAATGAATTCGAGCTTCGTAACGAAGTCTCAGTCTACTCCGATTACTATAAAGCCACAAACGGCGAATATGAAGCAAATCTTGTGATAAGAGAAAAAGAGATAGAGCTCGTTAATATCACATTATCGGTTCCCACCGAAGAGATCGCGGAAGGCATCTGCGACAAGTGGGAATCCAAAAGCCAGGACATCTATAACGATATAGTAAAAAAACTGTTTTGATATCCGGTAAGATCAAGGCGGCCGTTAAAAACAGCAGCCGACGGATATCGGCTATTCAAGTATATCGCTAATAACGACTCCGTCCACCGCACCCAGGTTAAATCCCATGAGTTTTGCGATCGTGGGGCCTTCGTCCCAGATATGCATTTCGTCTATATGAACACCTTTTTTAATGCCAAGTCCTTCCGCGGCGAAGAAAGTGATGTTTTCCTCTTTTGTGGGAAGATAACCGTGACTTGCAAGCATTTTATGGTTCTTTGTAGTTTTGACCGATTCGGTTAATACATCGAAATTATTAAGGAAATAGTACCCGTTCTTTGCCTCTATCATCACAAGACAGGAACCGTCTGCGCCCATTTCCGCGGCTTCCTCGTTGGTATAGATCTTCTCAATCCCAAGGCGCTCATCGCCCGCCATTTCGTTTAATATATCCGTAACCTTTTCAAGCAACGAGTCGTCGTTTCTGTATTTATCGTTAAGATATACATATGTCGAACCGTCCGTTCCCTTTGCGATCACGCGATAATCGGTGATACGGCCGTTCTTTATATCTATAAGGCCCTTATCGGCAAAGTATCTGTTAAGATATACGATCGTGTGGGTATCTATCTGACAATGATCGCCAAGCACGATAAAGGTTGTGTCGTCCATGGGACGTGAGGCTTTGAGCCATTCTTTCAGCTCCCCGATACGCTTGTCATGTCTTAAAAGAGCATCCGTTATCTCTTTGCCCGTTGCACCAAAGTTATGCCTCGTGGTATCTACATCGGTAAGATGGATCATGAGCATATCCGGATCGTATTTTTCGATCGTATGCTTAACACATGCCATGATAAAATCATCAAGTGCCGGCTGCTCTATGCCGTGGCGGATGCTTCCGAACAATTTATTGACTTCAAGAAGGTATCGCGGAGTTCCGTTTCTTAAGCAGGAAACGATCTGATTCTGGAGTTTTCTGGTAACCATTACTTCGGGAATATTGTAATCCGCTTTAAGGCCGCCCATGACCGGCCACAAAAATGCGGCAACGCTCATTCCGGCTTTTCTAGCTTCGTCGGGAAGAGTGGTACCGTGAATATATTTTCTTTTATAAAGCCAGTCCGGGTCCATGCGGTTCGGCTGAAGCTTCGTGTTGGAGACTATGCGGGAATTGTTGGGCATACGGCCCGTTACGACAGCAGTATGGGCGGGATATGTGAGCGAAGGATACACACTGTACACTTTGTCGCAGAATGCTCCGTTTTTTACCACCCCGCTGAAATTCGGAAGCGTCATCATAAACTCCATGTCGCGTCTTCCGACCGCATCAAGCGATAACATGACAAGTCGTCTTTTTCCCATTTTCCTAGTCTTCTCCTTCCGCTTCTTTCTTTATCTTCTTCATGTGCTCTGCGATCTTCTGCTCATAGCCGTTAAAACTCGGCTTATAAAATTCCGTACCGCTTAACTCGTAAGGAAGATATTGCTGCTTTACATAGTGATTTTTATAATCGTGTGCGTATTTATAGCCTATCCCATGTCCAAGTTTGGCCGCGCCCTTGTAATGTGCATCCTGAAGATGTGTGGGCACCGGCAGATTTCCTGTCTTTTTCACAATCTCCGTCGCTCCTTCTATGGCAATCGTGCAGCTGTTTGACTTGGGTGCGGTTGCAATATATATTGCAGCCTGCGAAAGAATAAGATTGGCTTCCGGCATGCCCACTCTTTCAACCGCCTGTGCGGCCGCGGTTGCCACCACCAAAGCCTGCGGGTCGGCATTACCTACATCTTCCGATGCGCATATCATCATACGCCTTGCGATAAAGGTCACGCTTTCGCCCGCGTACAGCATCTTTGCAAGATAATAGACCGCCGCATCGGGGTCCGAACCTCTCATGCTCTTTATAAAAGCAGATATCGTATCGTAATGATTGTCCCCGTCTTTATCGAACAATACGGCACGGCGCTGTATGCATTCCTCTGCCACGGGAAGAGTAATATGTATCTTTCCGTCTTCGGAGCGCTCCGTAGTCATGACCCCTAACTCTATCGCATTAAGTGCACGCCTTGCATCCCCTCCGGCAAGATCTGCCAGAAATTCAAGTGCTTCATCGGTAATATCCGCATCAAAACCTCCGAGACCGTTGTCCTTATCGGTAAGCGCCCTTCTTATAAGCTCTTTTATATCGTCGGGAGTTAAAAGCTTAAGTTCAAAAACGGCGGACCGTGAAAGCAAAGCTCCGTTCACTTCAAAATATGGATTTTCGGTCGTCGCTCCTATGAGCACGAGAGTACCGTCCTCCACAAAGGGAAGAAGATAATCCTGCTGGCTTTTATTGAAGCGATGGATCTCGTCGATAAAGAGTATAGTCTTTTTACCGTACATTCCGAGAGATTCTTTTGCGGCATTTACCACATCTTCCATATCCTTTTTGCCCGCAACTGTTGCATTGATCTGGCAGAAATTGGCCTTTGTGGTATTCGCGATGACTTTCGCGATCGTGGTCTTGCCCGTTCCGGGCGGTCCATAAAAAATAACACTCGTTAGCTTATCTGCTTTTATGGCGCGGTAAAGAAGCTTATCCTTAGCAAGGATATGCTTCTGTCCCACTACCTCGTCAATTGTCTTAGGTCTTAATCTTGCTGCCAGAGGCGACTCTGTTTCTTTGGCCTTCGCCTCCATCATCTGAAATAGATCCATACCGGCCTCAGCACATTTTAATCTTAACCGGATATCGCACG
This sequence comes from Lachnospiraceae bacterium, assembly GCA_016283275.1. GTDB lineage: Bacteria > Bacillota > Clostridia > Lachnospirales > Lachnospiraceae > UBA1258. The sequence continues at coordinate 24,711 of JAEEMP010000059.1, read as the reverse complement.
GCAATTAAGCTCACCGTTTTCGACTCCTATCTCAATGGTATCACCCATCTTTACACTATCTGATAATATCAGTTTTGCCACACCCGTTTCAACATATTTCTGAATATATCTCTTAAGCGGTCTCGCACCGTATACGGGCTCGTAGCCGTTTTCCGCAATGAAGGTAAGTGCATCATCGGTGACCGTTATGGTCAATTCTCTGTCCTTAAGTCTCTTGTTAAGTGACAGGATCAACAGTTTTGTGATCGACTTGATATTATCGGCCGAAAGAGGCTTAAACATGATGATCTCATCAAGACGGTTCAAAAATTCCGGCCTGAATGAGCCTTTAAGCTGCTCCATAACTTCCTCTTCGGCTTCGGATGACATTTCACCGTTTTCATCTATTCCGTCGAGAAGATACTGTGCACCTATGTTGGATGTCATTATAAGTATCGTGTTCTTAAAGTCCACGGTCCTTCCCAACGAGTCCGTGATACGGCCGTCGTCAAGCACCTGAAGCAGGATATTGAACACATCGGGGTGTGCTTTTTCAATTTCATCGAATAAAACTACGGAGTAAGGTTTCCTTCTGACTGCTTCGGTCAATTGTCCGCCTTCTTCATATCCCACGTATCCGGGAGGCGCTCCGATAAGCCTTGAAACAGAGAACTTCTCCATATACTCGCTCATATCGATACGCACCATATTTGCTTCATCGTCAAACAACGCTTCGGCAAGTGCTTTTGAAAGTTCCGTTTTACCTACACCGGTAGGGCCAAGGAACAGGAACGATCCGATGGGACGGTTCGGGTCCTTTATGCCCGCACGCGATCTTATTATCGCTTCGGTAACCTTTTTAACCGCTTCATCCTGTCCTACGACCCTCTTATGAAGTTCTTCGTCCAAATGAAGGGTCTTGTTTCTCTCGGTCTCGGTAAGCTTGTTAAGCGGGATACCCGTCCATCTTGAAATTATCTTTTCGATTTCTTCTTCGGTAACGGCTTCATGCACAAGCGAAAAATCTTTGTTGTTCTGTGCATTTTCAGCCTGCTCAAGCTGTTTCTTAAGGTTCGGTATCGTGCTGTACGAAAGTTCTCCGGCTTTCTCGTAATCACCGTTTCTGGTCGCGGTCTCGAATTCCGCATTGGCGGCTTCTATCTGTTCACGAAGCTTTGAAAGTTCATCCACACTGGACTTTTCGTTTTCCCATTTTGCCATGTATGAATCGAGTTCTTCTCTTGCCTCCGTAAGTTCTTTTGACAAGACTTCAAGTCTTTCGGCGCTCAATCTGTCGGTTTCTTTCTTGAGAGCGGATTCCTCGATCTCAAGCTGCATGACCTTACGTTTGCACTCATCTATTTCCTGAGGCATTGAGTTCATCTCGGTCTTTATAAGTGCGCATGCCTCATCCACAAGGTCGATCGCCTTATCGGGCAGGAATCTGTCCGTTATATATCTGTTTGAAAGTGTAGCCGCGCTTACAAGCGCGTTATCAAGGATCTTAACATGGTGGAAGTTCTCATATCTTTCCTTAAGACCTCTTAAGATAGAGATCGTATCCTCGACCGTGGGCTCGTCTACATGAACCGGCTGGAAACGACGCTCAAGAGCCGCATCCTTTTCAATATATTCCCTGTACTCGTCAAGTGTTGTGGCACCGATACAGTGAAGTTCACCCCTTGCAAGCATGGGCTTTAGCATATTGCCGGCATCAAGTGCTCCGTCGGTCTTGCCGGCACCCACTATAGTATGAAGTTCATCTATGAAAAGAATGATCTCGCCTTCGGATTTTTTGACCTCTTCAAGAACAGCCTTAAGTCTTTCCTCAAACTCGCCTCTGTACTTGGCGCCTGCCACAAGCGAACCGATATCCAGCGAAAATACCCTCTTGTCCTTAAGATTTGTGGGTACATCGCCTGCCACGATCCTTCGTGCCAGCCCTTCCACGACCGCAGTCTTACCTACGCCGGGTTCACCGATCAATACAGGATTGTTCTTTGTCTTTCTTGAAAGTATCTGTATGATGTTTCTTATCTCCGCATCACGGCCGATAACGGGGTCAAGCTTATTCTGCCTTGCAACCTCCACAAGATCACGTCCGTACTTATTGAGCGTATCATAGGTACTCTCGGGATTGTCGCTTGTAACCTTCTGATTTCCTCTTACGGACGATAAGGCTTTTAAAAATCTGTCCCTCGTAAGCCCGTACTCACCGAAAAGTTTTGAAATTGCCGGGCTTGTATTTCTCTCTATCGAAAGAAAAAGATGCTCTACCGATACATAGTCGTCGCCCATCGCCTTTGCCTCGTCTTCGGCAAACGTAAGAGCCTTATTAAGATATTCTCCCACATAGGGACGTGCTCCGGAAACTTTCGGTCTTTTGGCTATCTCGGCCTGAACCCTTTCCGTAAAATGTTCGGTATTGATGCCCATCTTCTCGATAAGATTAAGGATCAGACTGTCTTCGATCCTCAAAAGTGCCAGAAGCAAATGCTCCTGCTCGATCTCCTGATTGCCGTACTCAAGCGCAACCTTTTGACATTCTTCGACCGCTTCCTGTGATTTCTGTGTAAACTTAGTGATGTTCATATATTCACCCCCTTATTGGCACCGAATGCCGGCACGATATCCGGAATCGATTAAGTGTCTGTTGGATTTAAATCTTTGTTCTATGACTACTATAACACCATTCCGTATTAAAACAATAAAAAACTTATAAATTCTTGGTAAAAGAAAAAATAACCCGCAGGCTGCGGGTTATTTAACAGAAAGGAGAAATTTTATAACAGAAACTACTTTAGCGCTCTCATTGAGTTAAGGATCGCGATGACTGCGACACCTACATCCGCGAAGATTGCTGCCCACATGGAGGCAAAACCGAGTGCGGCGAGGATGAGCACGAGGACCTTGATGCCCAGGGCAAACCATATGTTTTCTTTGACTATGCGCAAAGTCTTTTTGGCGATGCGCTTAGCTTCGACGATCTTTGAGAGTTCGTCGGTCATGATCACGACGTCTGCTGCCTCGATGGCCGCGTCGCTGCCCATTGCACCCATTGCTATGCCTACGTCCGCTCTTGTAAGAACAGGAGCATCGTTGATGCCGTCGCCCACAAAGGCAACCTTACCCGTAGCTTCATTAAGTATCTTTTCGATCGAGTCTACTTTGTCGATGGGTGACTGATTTGCATAAAATCTATCGATACCGACATCCCTTGATACGGCTTCGGCCGTTTTTTCATTGTCGCCCGTAAGCATTACGACCGTATCGATGCCGACCTTCTTGCATTCTTTAAGCGCAGCTGCCGCATCGTCTTTGATCTCATCGACTATATGGATATGTCCTGCGAAAAGACCGTCTTCCGCAACATATACCAAAGTTCCGTCCTTTATAACGGATGAGCATTTGGCAGTCTCATTGAATTCGTTTTCATCAAGAATGTCTTTCATGAGCTTAGCGTTGCCCACATAATATGTATGTCCTTCAAAAGAAGCCGCAACACCTTTTCCGGCTATTTCTTTCACATCGGAAACTGTGGATTTATCGATTTCTTTTCCGTAGCGGTTAAGAATCGAAACCGCGATCGGATGGGTGGAATAGCTTTCGCTTATTGCCGCCATCCTTATAAGTTCGTCTTCTGCGCGGTCTCCAAGCCTGGCGATAAGGCTGTCCGAAGGCTCTGTATCACCAAGGGCAAAATTACCTTTTGTAATGGTACCTGTCTTATCAAGTACAAGGGTGTTGACCTTGTTTAAGACATCCATATAGTTGCCGCCCTTTATGAGGATACCCTTTTTGCCCGCACCTCCTATGCCGCCGAAAAAGCTTAACGGGATGCTTATTACCAGGGCACAGGGACACGATATCAAAAGAAACGTCATGCCTCTGTACACCCAAGTGGATATATCCTTTGTGATAAGCGAGCCGGCCAGTATGAGCAAAAGTGCGGCTCCCACGACTATAGGGGTATAAACTCTCGCAAATACCGTTATAAACTGTTCGGCTTTGCCCTTCTTCGCAGAAGCCTCCTCGACAAGTTCAAGAACCTTGGAAACCGTCGATCTTGCAAAATCAGATGTAACTTCAACATTAATGACACCCGAAAGATTCACACAGCCGGAAACCACCGGATCGTTTTCAAATACATCCCTCGGAAGGCTTTCGCCCGTGATCGCAGCCGTATCGATCGAAGATGCACCGGATCTTACGATACCGTCAAGCGGTACTCTTTCTCCGGGCTTTATGATGATCGTATCGCCTACATTGACTTCCAAAGGGTCTACCTCATATTCCGCACCGTCCCTTACGATCCTTGCAAAATCGGGCCTTATATCCATCAAAGCCTTAATGGACTTTCGGGATCTGTTTACAGCGTAGCTCTGGAAAGCCTCACCTATCTGATAAAACAGTATAACGGCGACCGCTTCGGTATATTCACCCAAAAAGAACGCTCCGAATGTAGCGACTGTCATCAGAAAGTGCTCATCAAAAACCTTACCGTGGATGATATTTGTAAATGCGGCTTTTAAAACGTCTGCCGCAAGTATAATATATGCCGCAACATACAGGCCTAAGCCTGTCCACTTTATGTATGATATTCCGGTCTTTTCACCGACTGCCTCGTATAATATAAAAGCGATCAAGGCCACAGCGGCACCGATGGCAATGCGCTTTATCATTCTTTTCAATTTTTTCGTCATAACTTTTCTTCCTAAAAAGGAGGCGGAAATCCGCCCCCATAAATTATTTGCTTACCACTTCCACATCGGGCTCAAGACGCTTTACGATATCGCGCATCTTCTTCTCGACTTCTTTGTCCTTATCGTCTTCCACATCATATACCATCTTTGTGGTAAGGAAAGTTACAACACAGTTTGATACACCGTCGATCTTGGCTACTTCATCCTGTATCTTCTGAGCGCAGTGTGCACAGTCAAGATCTTCCAAAATAAATGTTCTTTTCATGTTCTATGACTCCTTCTTATTTCTTTTTCTCAGTTATGTGTTCCATACCGATCTTGATGATCGATTCCACATGGTCGTCGGAAAGAGCATAATACATCGATTTGCCGTCGCGTCTTACCTTTACAAGGTCACTCTGCTTAAGAAGTCTTAACTGATGAGATACAGCAGACTGATTCATGTTTAATGCATCGGAAAGATCCCCGACGTTTTTCTCGCCAGATAAAAGCTCATATAAAAGCCTTACTCTGGTCGAGTCTCCGAATACCTTGAAAAGATCGGCAAGATCATATAATTCGTCTTCCATATTTCTCCTTGCGACTAACATATGTTCAACTGTTCATATGTTCATTATACATAACTGTGTGAAGGTGTCAATATATATTTTTAAAAAATCTATCTTTCTTTCAGTATCTTACCATCCTTGACCCTGTATACCATATCGCACTTCTCAATAGTCTGAAGTCTGTGAGCGATAATGATAAGTGTCTTCCTGCCGTGAAGGCTGTTGATCGAATCCATGATCGCGGCTTCCGTATCGTTATCGAGTGCGGATGTTGCTTCATCAAGCACCAATACCTCGGGATCTTCGAAAAGAGCTCTTGCTATACCGATACGCTGCCTCTGGCCTCCCGACAATCTTATGCCGCGTTCTCCTATTCCCGTATCGAGCCCTTCGGGAAGAGCACGCACAAATTCGTCAAGGCTTGCTTCTTTTAAGGCCTGCCATACCTTATTGTCATCTATATCTTCATCTGCTACGCCGAAAGCCACATTCTTTCTGATGGAAGAATCAAGCATAAATATTGTCTGAGGGATATAGCCTATGTTTTTAAGCCAGCCCTGATAATTATCGTTTACATTGACGCCGTCGGCGTAAATGCTGCCCCGCTCCGTCTCAAGAAGTCCGAGCATTACGTCCACGATAGTGGTCTTTCCTGCACCCGATGAACCCACGATACCTATACTCTTTCCTACGGGGATCGTAAGCGATGCATTGTCAAATATATAAGTATCTGTATTGGGATATTTATATGTAATATCCTTAAGCTCTATCTCTTTGGTCACGGGAAGTTTATCGACATCGACCTTGGCCGCATAGTAGCCTTCATCATAGATGACCGACTTATCGCTTATCTCGGCACGCAAGTTATCACTTACACCCAGTAAGAACGGCTCAAAATACGAGATCGATGTAAGATAAGTGTTCATTCTGTTGGCGCATGGGATAAGTCTCATGGCCACCAATGCAAGAAGCGTGATCTGAGGCATTATATCAACTGCCTCCGCTCCGTTTAAAAGCATCACAAGAAGATATCCCACCATGCCCGCTATCGCAACCGTTTCGATAAGAAGACGGGGAGTGGAATTAAAAAGTGAATAGCGCTGTACCGCATTTACATAGCCTGCACCGCACTTTGAATATTCATTGATAAAATACGGTTCTTTTGCGGAGATCTTGATCTCCTTTATACCTGTGACCGTCTGGTTTATCCATTTAAAAAGACCGCTGTAGAAATCCTGATTTTCCTGTCCGGCTTTCTGCATCGTGGGCTTGATAAGAACCTTTATAAGGAAAAGAATGGCTACCAGAAGCGCCGTAACGGTAACCGTCATCCAGACATCGGCATAAAAACTTACCGCTACAAGAGTCACAAATACGATCGCTTCGCTTAAAAGCTGCAGCAATGCGAGGATGAGTCCATACATGTTATTGACATCGCTTGTGATACTCCTTTGTATCACTGCACTGTCGGCATTCAGATAATATTCGTAAGGACGCTTTACGTAGTTGATCATCATGCGCCTTGAAGTCGCGAACTGATTGGTGTATACAAATTTTAATGTAGCCTTCTGCTGTAGGAAAAGAAACAGATTCTTTACCACGAAAGCACCGATCAACGCTATCATCACAAATACCGTAAGGTTTCTCGTGCCTTCGATATGAAATGTATCGACGATCCATTTAAGATAAGCATGCTTTTCTACGGCATTGTCTTCAAGGATGATATTCATTACAGGTAAGATAAGAGAAACACCCAGCGTTTCAAGAACCGCACCTATGAGCATCATTACCACCAAAAGTGCCATTATTCTTTTTTGTTTTTTATCAAGCAGTATACTTAATTTTTTGATTATCTTTATCATGTTTCTCTATTTTCCGTATCGCCTTTTGTTGCATCCTCGGTATCCCGGGTTTCTTCTTTTTCATCCTTACCCGTTATCTGAGCCATTTCCTCGGGGGTAAAATGTCTGAACCTGCTCATGCCGTCCCAGAGTACCTTGATGCTGTCCAACAGTCCTCTGAAAAGACCTTCTTCATAGAGGGACACAACGATTATGCCTATCGGAACCGCTAAGATCATGCCGAACATATTGCCGAACTCAAAACCGATAAACAGCAAAAACAGCGTGGGCAGAGGATTTAAACCCACCTGATCGCCTACGATCTTTGGCTGTATGATCTGTCTGAATATCTGACCTATGCCCCATACCACAAGCAAGCCCGCACCGACAAAATATTCGCCGTTTACAAACGAAATGATCGCCCAGGGAACCATTATAAGCCCCGCTCCGAAAAACGGAAGAAGGTCAAGTACCGCAATACCCAATGCAATGATCGCGGCATAATCGATCTTTAATATCATAAGACCTATAAATGTTATAAGGTAGATCCATATCTCGATCTTAAACTGAGCCACAAAATACCCGCCGACTGCTTTCTTCATGCCGCGCACCACGACCTCAAGCTTATCGTACGCAACCTTAGGAATAAACTTTTGGGCTTTTTCAAGCAAAGTATTTCTGTCGGTCGTAAAGAAATATGCCGAAAGTACGCACATAATCACCGAAATGATCACGGAAGGAAGCCCTTTTGCAACATTTGAAACAGCGTTGATCGTGGGTGTTCCCAGCCCGGACACAAGATCGGATACATATTTTTCAATTGTGTTTCCGAAATTATTGATCGATGAGACCGCACTGTCGGGCAGATATCTGAATATGTTGTTTATCTTGTCGCCGAACTCATCAAAATCCTTTTCAAGCGAAGGCCACATCTTCGGTATGCTCGTAAAGAAGCCTATGCCCTGTGTGACCAGGAAATAACCTATTCCGTACACTATGGATATTACAAGTGCAAGTATCAGTATGATCGCTATTGCAGAGGTAGTCTTTCTTTTAAACTTGATCTTCTCCTCAAGGAATCTTACCGCCGGATTAGCAATGGCAGATATGATCCAGCCAATGATAAAAGGTAAAAAGAACACCAATATCTTAGGTACGACCGTTATGAGAAGTATAAGACATACCAAATAGAAAAGGACGTTTGCAAGCGCCTTTAAATATTTTTTTCCGGAACTCATTGTTCTTTCTTATCCTCCAAAAGAATCTCATCCATTAAAGCATAGATCTCATCGCGTCCCTGCTTAGTGGGCGCGGAAAATGCGATCATCTTGGTCTCTTTTCCGGCTTTAAGTTTCTCACGTATGATCTTAAGCTGTTTGTCTTTTTGAGACCTGTTTATCTTATCGAGTTTAGTGCATATGATGATGGGATCGTAACCGTTATCCTTTATCCACTCATACATCTGAACATCGTTAGCCGAAGGGTCGTGTCTTATATCGATCAAAAGAAAAACCGCCTTAAGTTTCTTGGACGAGCGAAGATATCTTTCTATCATCCTGCCCCATTTTTCTTTGACCGATACACTTACCTGGGCATAACCGTATCCGGGAAGGTCGACTAAGTACATCTCGTTATTGAGATTATAGAAGTTGATGGTCTGGGTCTTTCCCGGCTGAGAGCTTGTACGCGCCAGGCTCTTTCTGTTCATTATAGCATTAATGAGAGAAGATTTTCCAACATTACTCTTTCCTGCGAAAGCTATCTCGGGAAGAGTGTTGTCCGGAAGCTTGCTTGTGATACCGCAGACCGTCTCAAGATTAACACTTCTTATTATCATCTTTTCACCGTTTTCCTATAAAACTTAACGCCACCTTATAAGGGTGGCGTTAATGATCATTCTGCCTTTTTAAGCCTGCCCGTCTTTGCATGAACGGTAAGCGGAGGTTTTCCGTCGACTACCGATTCTTTTGTAATGGTACAGCTTGTGATCGTTTCATCGGAAGGGATCTTAAACATTACATCCATCATGACGTTCTCAAGTATCGAACGAAGACCTCTTGCACCGGTCTTGCTCTCCATCGCCTTATCTGCAATGGCTTCGACCGCATCGGGTTCAAATGTAAGTTCAACATTGTCCATTCCGAACAATTTCTTGTATTGCTTAATGAGCGCGTTCTTAGGCTCGGTCAATATCCTTACCATCGCCTCTCTGTCAAGTCCTTCCAAAGATACCATGATCGGCACACGACCCACAAATTCGGGAATGAGTCCGAACTTTATAAGATCCTGAGGAGTGACATCCTTAAGAACGTCGCTTACATCGCGGTTCTTCTTGGATACAACGGTCGCATTGAATCCTATCGAACTTTGATCCATTCTCGCATCCACTATCTTATCAAGTCCGTCGAAAGCTCCGCCGCATATGAAAAGAATATTTGTGGTATTGATCGGAATAAGCTCCTGATGGGGATGCTTACGGCCGCCCTGGGGAGGAACGTTTGCATCGGTTCCCTCGATTATCTTAAGTAAAGCCTGCTGAACGCCTTCACCCGATACATCTCTGGTGATCGAGACGTTTTCGCTCTTCTTTGTGATCTTATCTATCTCATCAATATAGATGATACCGCGTTGTGCACGCTCCACATCGTAATCCGCAGCCTGTATAAGCTTAAGAAGGATGTTTTCAACATCTTCTCCGACATAACCCGCTTCGGTAAGCGTTGTGGCATCGGCTATGGCAAAAGGAACGTTCAGTATCTTTGCAAGCGTCTGTGCAAGATAAGTCTTACCGGATCCTGTAGGTCCTATCATGATGATGTTGCTCTTTTGAAGCTCAACATCATCGTCATCGGACTTCTGTTCCCCGGAAAGTATCCTCTTGTAATGATTGTATACCGCAACGGAAAGAACCTTCTTGGCGGTTTCCTGACCTATTACAAAGCCGTCCAAGAAATCTTTTATCTCCTGGGGCTTTAAAAGATTGATCTCATCTTTTTTGAGCCTCGGGGTGCCCTTTTCGCGTATATCTTCAAATTCATCGTCGATCATCGAAGCACATACGGCCACGCACTCATCACATATGTATATATTGTCGGGACCCGCAATAAGCTTCATGACCATAGTCTGAGGCTTACCGCAAAACGAACAATGCGCTTTCTGCATCTTTGCCATTATTTATTCTCCAGTTCCTGAGCCTTGTGATTGGTAATGACTTCATCGATAAGGCCGTATTCCTTGGCTTCCTCTGCAGTCTTCCAGTTATCACGATCCGTGTCCTCGCAAACTTCTTCGTAAGGACGACCTGTGTTCTCCGCAAGCATTCTGTTCAGCTTTTCTTTTGTCTGAAGGATATGCTTTGCAGCGATCTCAATTTCCGTTGCCTGACCCTGAGCTCCGCCCAAAGGCTGATGTATCATGATCTCGGCATTGGGAAGAGCGAATCTCTTGCCCTTTGCACCGCCCGCAAGCAAAAAAGCACCCATACTTGCGGCCATACCTATACAGATGGTGGATACATCGCACTTTACAAACTGCATGGTATCGTAAATCGCCATTCCTGCGGTTACCGATCCGCCGGGGCTGTTGATATACAAATGAATATCCTTTTCGGGATCTTCAGCCTCAAGGAAGAGCATCTGGGCAACAACAAGGCTTGCTGTTGTCTCATTGACTTCTTCGCCGAGGAATATGATTCTTTCTTTTAACAGACGCGAATAAATGTCGTAGGAACGTTCTCCGCGACTGGTCTGCTCTATGACATAAGGTACTAAACTCATTTTACGCCTCCTTGGCATTGTCTACCACGAAATCAACCGCTTTCTGGATTGCGAGGTCTTCTTTGATCTGCTTGATGGCGGTCTCATTCTCACCTATCATTTCCTTAAGCTTGTCGATCTCCATCTTGTAGTCTTCCGACATACGCTTAAGTTCGTTTTCATAATCCTCATCGGATATTTCGATCTTTTCTGCCTTTACGACATTCTCAAGTACAAGTCTTGACTTGATCCTCTTTTCTGCCTGAGGAGCCATCTGCTCAAGAAGCTTGTCGGCTGTAAGCCCCGTAAACTTCATGTACTGATCCATTGAAAGGCCCTGGCTCTGGATCCTCTGTGCGAAATCCTGGATCATCTGTCTCTTCTGGGTCTCGAGCATAGCTTCGGGAATGTTCATCTCGGATGCTTCGATGATGGCATCGATAACGGCATCTTCCTTCTGATCCTTTGCTTCTTTTGCCTTCTTCTCTTCAAGGCCCTTCTTTACGGAATCCTTGTACTCCGCAAATGTCTCATATTCGGAAACTTCGCTTGCGAACTCATCATCAAGTTCGGGAAGTTCTTTTTCTTTTACTTCATTGATCTTGCACTTAAATACAGCTTCTTTGCCCTTTAATTCTTCTGCATGGTAATCTTCGGGGAAAGTAACCTTAACTTCGACTTCATCGCCCTTCTTGGCACCGATGAGCTGCTCTTCGAAACCGGGGATGAATGCGCCGGAACCGATGGTAAGGGGATAATTCTCTCCCTTTCCGCCTTCAAAAGCAACACCGTCCACAAAACCTTCAAAGTCGATCATTGTCTCATCCTTGTCCTGAACGGGACGATCTACGGATACGCTTCTTGCGGAATTCTCGCGTTCTTTGTCGATAGCCGCATTGACTTCATCTTCGGTAACTTCGGTATCGATCTTGGCGATCTTAACGCCCTTGTATTTTCCGAGCTTGATCTCGGGCTTTAAAGCAACCTTTGCGGTAAAGATAAAAGGCTTGCCCTTTTCGATCTGTACAACTTCGATCTCGGGAGTGGACACGATCTCCTCTCCACACTCGTCATAAGCCTTGTCGTATGCTGTCTCGATCATGTCATTGGCTGCATCTTCATAGAAGATCTCGGGACCGTACATTTTCTCTACAACGGCCCTGGGAGCCTTGCCTTTACGGAAACCGGGAATACTTACTTTATTCTTATTCTTGTTAAAAGCTCTGTCCAGAGCCTTTTCCACTTCATCTTCAGGAACCTCTATGGTAAGCTTTGCCATGCTGTTCTCTAATTTTTCTACACTGACACTCATTAAATATCCTCCTTAATATATGTAAGCCGCAAACCGTCCGACGGCTTAAAACACTATTTTTTGTCGCACTTGCCACAATACCAAGAGATTATAGCACAACGTTTGTGGGTTTTCCAGTAAATTTATGGTTTTTTAATTTATGCCCGAATCTCTTAATAATAACCTATCCTTTTATACATTGTGTTATACTGTTTATGATATAAGTTACATCTTGGAGAATTGTATGAGTAAAGACATCGTTTTTAAACTTGAAGGCGGCATAAACACCGACGAATTCTTTAAAAGGATCAAAATGCGTTATGCACAATATGATGAAAAAAGTGCGGCATTCACGGATAAAATCGATTCTCTCATCAGTGAAAGAACTTCGCTTACACTCATTAAAGATCTGATGTTAAGAGAAGACGTTAAATCTGTTCTTAACTTAAACGAAGATTATATCACGACTCTTAAACTGCTTAAAATTTCCGAAGATGAAATAAACATCGGTGAAAACCCGTTTATTTATCTTGCCCCTTCCATGGCAGGGCTTACACTTATCGATAAGCTCACGTTTTTATACCTTTTAAGAATAGAATTCGATTTTGAAAAAGAATACTACATCGAATTAGCAGATCATATCGCGGACACCGGGTTTTCTTCTCTTTATCTTGCCCAAACCATTACATCAGGCAATTTCAAGAGACCTTTTCACCTGTTTGATACTCTTATCGATATTCTGAGCGAAAAAGGTCAAACTGTCATCGCAATGAAATTAAGTGCATTAAAAGAATACTATTTGGGATAACACATGAACGACAGAAAATTTACTTTTATAATATGCGCCAATAACGATCTGTACTTTAATGAGTGCACGAACTATATAAGAAGGCTTATCGTTCCCGAAGGCTATGAAACAGAAATACTCGAGATACGGGATGCCGTCTCCATGACGAGCGGTTATAACGAAGCAATGAATGCATCGGATGCAAAATATAAGATCTATCTGCATCAGGATGTTTTTATCGTATATCCTTTTTTCCTCGATGCCATTCTTAAGATCTTTGATTCGGACGAAAAGATAGGAATGATCGGTGTGGCCGGTGCGCCAAGACTTCCCGATGATTTTGTGATGTGGCATACCGACAGAGTGGGTATTACTTATACGGACGATAAACTCTCCGAATCTGATGCAGTCGAACTTCGTACAAAAAAGTTTGAAATTTCCGACGGACTTTCTGAAGTCGAAGCTATAGACGGGCTTATCATGATCACATCGGCAGATATCCCATGGCGCGAAGATATACTGGACGGCTGGGACTTTTACGATGTATCACAGACTTTTGAGATGAAAAACCGCGGATACAAGACCATTGTACCCGAGCAACATTTCCCATGGTGTCTTCATGACAGCGGGATACTTAATTTCAGAAATTACGATCATTACAGAAAGATATGTATAGATACCTATAAATCCGGCAAAAAAGAGTCATAAGATCCAATGATCTTATAACTCTTTATATTCATACTTTCATCCTGCATAATTGTATTCACTTTATGTTCAGAATTTAAGATTTCTTATATTGACGATCTGCTCAGCATAATTGGCATTTCTTCTGAAAAGAAGCGAAGTCCCGAGTACAAATCCTTTTACACCCTTTGGAGCGTATTCAAGTATCTTATCCGCTGTGCAGGCTCCGTCCCAATATACATCAAATCCCATCTCTTTCTGAAGCGGAAGGATCTTATCATACTTCTTACTCACATAAGGAAGATACATCTGTCCTGCATTCCCCGGATTCACACTCATAACAAGGACCTTGCTCACGATCTGAAGCATCTCCATGACCGTTTCAACGCTCGTACCGGGATTTATCGCTATACCGGGTATCATTTTCGCATTGATTATCTTTTGAAGAGTGGTCGACGGATGATATTCTGCTTCCGGATGGATATAAACTGTATCACCCGGACGGAGTTTATCAAGAAACAGTTCTATATGCGTGTTGGGGTGCTCGATCATAAGATGCACATCAAGCGGTTTAGATGTAACCGAAGCTATATAAGCCATATCATTTAATGACATGGCAAAATTCGGCACATATCTTCCGTCCATTATATCGATATGGAAAGAATCGATCCCGGCCGCCTCAAGCGCTCTTACCTCACCGTAGAGATTTCCGAAATCGGCACACATCATTGAAGCACAAAGTTCAAAATTCATATTACATTCCCCTGTTCCGCCGATAGGCTTTTATATTATCCCCATAACCTTAATGTAATCTTCTTTTTTATCCCTCATGATCTCAAATCCATCGATAATACTGTCAAGCGAAAACCTGTGTGTGATCATTTTCACAGGATCGATAAGTCCTTTGCCCATAAGTTCCAACACAAAATGCCAGTCATCATCTTCATCTTTGGTAAAAGAAGAATTCCACGTTCCGAAAAGTGTAAGTTGATTTCTCAATATCTTCCAATAAACATCTTTTGACAGACCCATATCGGATGCCGGATTACCTACCAGCATCACTCTTCCGCCGGAAGCGGTCATGCAGATGATATCGGATACGATATCCTGCTTCCCGATACAATCAAAAGATATAAAAGAACCAATATCGCGCGTTATTTTACCAATTCGGTCAATGGCGCTTTCCTGTCGTGAATCTATGATCCTTTCGGGCTTTATGCCCAGTTTAACCGCTGTCGTTTTCTGATGATCCTTATTCAGTGCTACAGTAATATTTCTATATCCCATTGCTAACAGGATCATATCGACAAACAGTCCGATCGTACCCTGACCGTACACAAATATCTCTTCATTTTTATCAACACCTTCCGCGGCTTTCCTGACTGCATGGGCCGCAACCGATAAAGGTTCAAGCATGGCCGCCGCCTCAAATGAAACATGATCGGGAAGCTTTATAAGATTCCACTCGGGCACGCTTACATATTCCGCAAACCCTCCGTCACATCTTGAGCCGAGATATGAATAATCACTGCACATTTCATATTTCTTCTTTTGACATTGTGCACATTTCATGCAGGGGATGAGCGGGAAAATACCCACTCTGTCTCCGGGTTTATATTCAGAACCGGCATCGGTTTTTATCACCTCACCCGAAAATTCATGTCCCGGTATTATGGGGAGAATATGTGCCCCGGTCCTGTAAACACGGGGAATGTCCGAACCGCATATGCCCGATGCCTTCACTTTTATAAGACAATTTCCGGACTCTCTTTTCGGATCCGCAACATCCCTATATTCAATATGTCCTATCTTATCAAGTACGAGTGCTTTCATATCATCCCTTATATTGCATGAATTGTTCCATATCTTTTGCGGTTGTGATCTTAATGTTTCTTTCATCGCCTTTAACTGTCACGATATTCATTCCGTACAATACCGCAGGCTCGGTAGATCCTTTTATATTATATATTTTTTCAGGAAAAAGTGCTTTGTTGGCCTTTAAATATTTATCAAACACAAATAACTCGGGAGCTTGCCCCGCAAAGATGTTCTCCCGCTTTAAGAGACCCTTTATAAGGCCGTTTTCGCACTCATATACGGTATCTTTCATAGGAAGTACCGGAATGACTCCATCCGCATTTTTAAGGCTTCCATAAATGCTTTTTATATGGTCCGGGCTTATATAAGGCCTTGCTGCATCATATATCATAACGGTATGCCCGGCATCACCGTATTTTTCATATATGGCATCAAGAGCATTGCAAACAGACAATTGGCGTGTCCGCCCGGGTAACGTAAAGACATGTTCACATCCCGAATGAATCAATTTTCGTATTTCATCATATCGGTCGGGATCGGCGGCTATGACAAATACATCTGCGATATCGGAATCCACTATCGAGGAAATGCAACATTCGATCGCAGTTTTACCGGCGTCATTCTTGATATATTGTTTGGGTATATTCATTCCGGTTCTTGATCCGGTACCGCCGGAAAGTATTACGGAAAAATTCATTGATCAACACCCTTTCAGATATAACATCAGCATTTTCTGAACCTGCTCAAGACATCCCATTCTTTCAGCTGCTTCAAACATAATTGAAACGGCACGGTCAAAGATATTGTTTGAAAGTAAAACATCTTTATTTTCAGCTATCATTTTACATCTAACGCTGAACATCTCGGAAATATTGGTACTAACCCCACTGTCAACGGTATATGCATCCACAAGTACCTTATTCACAAACCCGATCTTATGTTCTTTTGAAAATCTGACGGCAAAATCCCAGTCTTCAATACACCTAAGACCGGTGTCAAAACCTCCTACGCTAAGAAAGTCATTACGCTTAACCATAACTGTCGGAGTACCGATCGTATTCATTACCACAAGACTTAAGAATATATTTCCTTCAAGTTCACTGATATTTTCCGAATAAGGTACCCTTTCGATCTTTTCGGAAGGAGAGGTGAGAGAATAAGCACAATATATCAGATCGAATTTATCGTCACTGTGTGCATGCTCAATCTGCTCCTTAAGTTTTTCCGGTCTCCAAACATCATCACTGTCGTTGAAAGCAATCCAGTCTCCGGTTGCAACTTCCGCGCCCTTATTTCTGGCTGATGCAGCCCCACCGTTTTCCTGATAAACATATTTAATACACTCGTTATTTAATTCGTCTATCTTTTCTTTGGTATTGTCTGTTGACCCGTCATCCACGACGATTATCTCGTATGGCTTGACCGTCTGTTCCAACGCACTTTTAACCGATCGTATTATATAATCCGCTCTGTTATATGTAGGTATTACTACGCTTATCCTGTCCATACTTCCATCCTTTTCAATTGTGTATCGTTAAAAGTTATATTACGATTTAATTATTTTGGCATCTTGGATCATTGAAGGCTTTTTAAGACGCATCATATCATGCAATATGAGCCCTCGATCTCCGTAAAACGCATCTGCCATTCTGACCGCAGTATCTCTGCAATTCATATCGGATATCGGTCCAAGTTTAAGTTCATAAAACCTCCGTTTTAGCTCATCGAATTTTCTGTATTCGGACGATCCTTCGATCTCGTTATCAAGATCCTCTCCCATGATCCAGATATAAGCCATTACTTCCGAATTCTCCGCAAAAACATTGATATTATCCGTAATTTTATCTAAATAGTCTTTTGGTCTTCCTGCCATTTCCGAGAAAGAAGTATAATACAGAAGTACTTTTTTATAATTTCCTTTGCTGTCTTTAAGAAACGGGGCCCAATCTTCCGGAATCTCGGATTCATATATAACATCGCCTCTGTCAATACCTGTATAAAGATCCTGCTTAACTTCTATTTTATTGCGCCAATATTTCGCAGCTTTGCTCCCCGACATCTGAATAAGTGCATCAATATATCTTTCTTTTAATGTCTCCGATTCAAGAATAACTTTATCGGCATTAACCACTCCGGGCATAGTCACAAAGTATTTTGTGGTCTGCATGCACCGCGCATCCTCTTTTTTAAAATCATCCTGACTGAAATAAGGTATGTATACAAGCTCATCGGTATATGCTCTAAGCTTGTCGGAATAGAAAAACGGATGTACCGATATACCGCTGTCACAGTCATCGTAAGGACATTGCATATATATTTTATCGGGATGGATCTTCTCAAGATTCATACTGTCAAAAGGCACAAACCCGGATAGTCCTTTGAAAAGTTCTCCATCGTACGAAATATCTTTCATACTGCCGTTTTTTGATTTTACATAATACGGAACAGGCATCACATATACTTCATTGCCTGCATTTACCTCTTCTTCATAAACATTATAAAAATATTCCCACCATTCTGCCTTAACCGGGAGAAAAAATACCTTATGCTTCTTATTATCCGTTGCTCTTCTTACCGTTTTATCGATAATATCGTTATATACATATTCGGGCATAACCTTTATATGGTGTACATTTTTAATGTAGTCTTCCATTTTTTTGAAAGCCGGATACTCATGACAGTCCCAATCACGTATGGGATTCATATATCCATCCGTATATAAGATCTTCAATATATCCGCATATCTTGCCGGCACAGGCATGACCGTATATTCAAAAGGCAGTTCGATACAATCATCATAATATTCTTTAGGGATCATAAGACTGTCTCTTTTTATCCATTGAACCATTGAAGTAAGATGATCACTGTCTTCTTCCGTATAAGAAGCCATTATACCGTCAAGTTTTACAAGCTCTTTACGCCTATTTTCTCCATTAAGTTTTTCAACCTCGGCATACTTTTTTAAGCCTTCTTCTCTAAGTTTTTCTCTGGCTTTCATATCTCTGGGCAGATAATCAAGCGGAAAAATATCTATTGAAGCAGCATAAGGAAGCCCATGGAACATTTCCAAATGGGCCGGTTCGGTCGACACACCGTGAATATTCATAATACTTATTATTGGATTATCAAAAGATTCCTTGTTATTATGAAAATCCGATATAACATAACTTTTAGGCAGTCCCTTTAATAATATGTCGTATATCCTGTCATAATCCGGCCTCTTGATAGCAATATCAAGATCGTCATCCCAGGGGATAAAACCTCCGTGACGGACAACACCCAAAAGTGTACCCCAATCTGCAAAATAGGTTATATTGTTTTCTTTAAGTACTTTTCCAACGGTCAAAAGCACTTCCAGCCTTGCAGCCCAGTTTCTCTTCATTACGGAGGATACATAAAAACCGTCTCTTATCTCCGCTTCATAATATGATCTCATACGCCACCGTTATTTAAAAAAGGCTAACCTTACGGTTAGCCTTTTAATTCTACTATATATTATACACTGATTACTGGAGGAGTGACAATACATTTGAGTTAGCCTGGTTAGCCTGTGCCAACATTGAAGTACCTGCCTGAGCAAGTATGTTATTGTTGGAGTATCTAACCATCTCGGTTGCCATATCAGTATCACGGATAGCCGATTCAGCACTTGTTGTATTTTCAACAACGTTATCAAGGTTCCTGATCGTATGCTCAAGTCTGTTCTGAACAGCACCGAGATCGGATCTCTGAGATGAAACCCTTGCAAGAGCGTTCTTGATACTGGTAATTGCTGTCTGTGCATCACCGTGGGTTGTTACATTAGTTCCATCAATGCCAAGTGACTGGCAGCTCATACTGTCAATATTGATTGCAATAAACTGTCCGGCTTCGGCACCAACCTGAAGGCTCTTATTCTTGAAGTTACCATCAAGAAGACTCTGCTCGTTAAAGGTTGTTGTATCTTTAACACGATCGATTTCGGTCTTAAGCTGCTGAACTTCTGCATCAATATATCCACGGTCTGCTGTGGTCATTGTATCGTTGGATGCCTTGATTGCAAGTTCGTTCATTCTCTGAAGCATATCATGAACTTCTGCAAGAGCACCTTCTGCTGTCTGTACACAAGAGATACCGTCCTGTGCGTTAGCAGATGCCTGTGTTAAACCTCTGATCTGACGGCGCATCTTCTCGCTTATAGCAAGCCCTGCTGCATCATCAGCTGCACGGTTGATCTTATAACCCGAAGATAATTTCTCGGTTGACTTTGCCTGGCTACCTGTGGTAATGCCGAGCATTCTGTTTGAGTTCATTGCGGTTAAGTTGTGTTGTACTATCATGGTATTTCCTCCCTGAATATGTTTCGTGTCCTTGCTGTCTTTGCAGCTACGTTAGTTGTCTTATAAATCGATTATTGTGATCACTTGTGAGGTTGTTTACCTCTCTTACACTTATTATATCGGAATAGATTTTTAAAACTTTAGTCTTTTTTGAAAATTTTTTATTTTGTTTCTTTTTTTCATTATATTATTTATTTTCTTCTAAATAAAGATACTATATCGTATAATGATATAAACCGATCTTTCTTATAAAAGGAGCTTAATACATGAATCCATCAATCATGAACAGCCATAAAGTATCTGTTATCATGCCTGCATATAACGCGCAGAATTTTATAAAGCAATCTATCTTAAGTGTTATTAATCAAACGTATACCAATATAGAACTTGTAATCGTTAACGACGGTTCAACCGATAATACCGCTGATGTAATAATGGATTGTGAAAAAATGTATCCGGACAAAATTCTGTTTGTCAACAAATCCATTAATGAAGGAACCGCAAAAACGATCAATATTGCAATGGAATATGCAAGCGGTGAATATCTGAGCTGGTTAAGCGCAGATGATCTCTACTCCGAAAAAATGGTTGAGTCTTCCGTTGACTTTCTTCTTAAACATCCGGAATTTGACGCTTGTTATTCTTTATCGGCAGTTATAGATGAAAAAAACAATATCCTCGGCTTTGAAAAAAGAAGCGAAGAATATATCAATACAATGTTAAGCGGTGATTCCACTCCCTTATATAAAAGGATGATAGAAATAAGCAACTTCTTTCATGGATGCTCCGTTCTGGGTAAAAGAACAAACTTTTTAGAAGTCGGAGGGTTCAATCCTGCTTTCAGATATGCTCACGATTACGATTTTTGGCTCAGATTTGCTGCAATCACAAATATCGGGTTCATAAACGAATACAATGTATACGGTAGAACTTACCCGACGCAGATTAGCCGTCAGGGCCACAATGAAAAAGATGCGGTACTTGTGTGGTCCAATTTTAAAGATAACAAACAATTATATGAAAAACTTATGAAAAAGGCCGGGCACAAAGATTATATTGAATCCGTGCATTTGGGTTTTATCAATCGCATTTCGTATTATCATCACAACAAGGAAGAATTATTGACCGTATTAAATGAATATAAGAAATTTATTGAAACTCTTAGTATTTGATCATTTAATTTCGCTTAGCAATAATTCGAACTTTACATGTTTCATACCTTTGATGAAAGCTCCGCCTTCCGAAACATTATAAAACGATATATCTGATGCATCATCTTTGGTAATGCGATTTTCGATCCATTCCCTGTATATAGTAAACAAAATGCTGGTTCCGACCGTATTGCCGTCAAAGCTTTTTACATGCAATGCCACCTCATCTTCAGCATCACGCAAGTCCATAGTACCCTTGGCATGTGATGCTCCACCGGTAAAAGCAAGATCGCACCCCATTAATGTAACAGTTCTTGCGTGCGCCTTTATGGCAAAATCAATTGCAAGAGTTGTTACCGATCCTCCGCTTTCAAAAATAACATGTCCGAGTTTTTCTGCCGGTTCAAAGCCTTCCTGACAGGCAAGATACTTATCTCCGGCATAATCGGATGTAAATCTGTAAAAAGCTGTTGTATCCACAATTATCGGTATTTTTTCTTCCTGCAGATTTTCAAGTTGCTTAAAAGTGCGCGGTTGTGCATCCATAAAACAAACTACATCAGGTTTTATACCGTTGTTCATCAACTTATTATAAACTGTGCCAACGGCAATAACCAAAAAGGAACCTCCGTTTTCAATTACCTCTTTCAATTTATCCAAATTTGCATCAAGAGACGGACCCGCTCCCACCACTACAACATTTTTATCATCAAAAACAGGAAACAGTTCCTCGGCATATTTGTCGGTGTTCCGGATATTTCGGTAGAAATTGACCATAAGCGTATTCTTGATCTGATCATAACTGTCGAGTTGTATCCTTAATTTTTTCAGAACGGTTTTCCTGTGCCTTAAAACTTCAGATGAATCCGGAAGTTTAAATACTGAAGGCATATGTATAAAAGTCTTTGTATCCTTTGACAATATGGCATTCATAAATTGGGTCATATCGGGATCATACATAAGTTTTATATTGGATTTGTTAAAAACCTCCTGCCATACCCCAAAATACATATCATTGGTAAGGTCGATAAGAAATTTATCATTATCATAAATATATATAGCAGCTGAATCATTAAGCAATTCATTTAATGCATACACATGATATCCCAACCCCAGCCCCCATATTATGTACTTTGATGCCTTTGGTTCAAACGCCTCATTTGCAAGAATGAAACCTTCATTCATGGGATCCTCATTACTGCAAAGATATACATTATCTCTACTTGTATGAGACAAAATGGTAGGATATCCATACAAAGTATCTTCGATCTCAAATTTTCCTTCGCTTTTTTGATATATATCATCACTTATCCTGTTATGATAATCCGAAAGGAGTTCTCTGAGGTAATTCTGCAAAGGTATCATTGTATCCTGCAACATGGCACTTAACAGATCAGCACACAAAACATAATCATAAGACTGAAAAGCATCAATTATGCCTGAAAGATTCTGTGCAACACCTGAAAGATCGATATCCAATGGCAATTCTACAATAGTCTTCAGTTCATTTATGATTTTCAAAACTCTTAACCCTGCATCATGATAATACTGCTTTCTGTATTCACCTGCGGCAAGATTGATCTCGGTCATAACAAGTGCATTGTTCCTATATATCTCTATGAGTTTTTCCTCTGAAATCTGCATAAAATATATCTCCCGGATAAAATAAGGTTTAAATACGTATTGTCATTTGCCCGACTGTCAACTATCGTCCCAGCATTTTTGCGATCATATCATGCATTCGGATTTCCACTGTATGTTTTGCTTTAGTCTTCTCATAACCGTTTTTAGCGATCTTTTGCCTCTCTTCTTCATGTGCAAGATAATATGCACATTTTTCATGGAGTTCATCAAGTGATGAATAAGTTTCTATATCTACTCCAGGCTCATATATTTCCGGGATCTCAGACTGGTAATTGGTCATCAAAAATCCGCCCGAACCGCAAACATCAAATATTCGAAGCGGAAGCCCGGTCTGTATGGGACGCATGGTAATATTCAAATTGATCTTTGAAAGATTAAAAATCTTCGGCATTTCAGTAAGTGAATTGGCCGCTCCTTTAAAATGAACTTTAGGAAGTAAAGTTGTGTCCGATCTGGTATACAGATCAACACTAAAATCCCGAGAAAGCATATTAAGCGTCTTGATCCTTTCACGTTCAGCCAATTCGAACCCTATATAAGAATGAGCCGCAGTATAAAAATCAATCGGTTCTACCATTGTCTCTTTATAATCCGAAAGATCGCTTCCTTTTATCTCTCGGACAACTTCATCAGTAAGTGCTTCTTCTATGAAATTGTAACCGTATACATTCATTTGCGCAGCTTCAAGACCATCTATATAGCCCCTGGTTTTATCAGTAAGTTTCATGTTTTTAAGATGATTTTTCTCACTGTATAGTGAGCCTACAAATGATATATCGGCCGAATAACTTCTTCTGTCTTCAGAGCCTATTGTAGCAATGGTTTTATCAAGACGTTCGACATTGGTGCCAAGCGGAAGATAAAAAACTCCTTGGGGATTGTGCTTTACGATCCTGTCATATTGGGCTCTGTCAAAAAGAAAAACCCTGTTATACTCGTTTTTGATCTGCTTCGCAAACAGTTCCGTAACAGGACAATCCACACTCCAGCATGCATAAAAAATATGAAATTTATTGCAGACATCCGAAATTGCAGGATAAAAGTTTATACTGAACACAAACATAAACGGATCACCTGCATCTGCGGCATCAATAAGCCTCTTCACAACAAGATCGATCCTCTCTGCCTGAGTCAGATCTTTCTTGGTGATCTCAACTTTCTCCTCAAATACATCTATCCCAAATTTCCTGAAAACATCAATACAATCAGGTTCAAATATACTGTTATATCTGTAAAAATAGATTCTCATATTTTCCTCCGAAACACTTATGTTTATTGTAACATGCATTCAGTGAAGGAGCAATTATGATACACATCCGTGCCGGCGCACGGATGTAGCGCTGTCGCCTTCCTTTCCTCGCTATGCGCATCCGTGCTGGCGCACGGATGTCGCGCTGTCGCGCTATATAAAAAGAGAAGCCGCTGTCCGATTTCGTGCAAGCACGATCGTCCAACGGCTTCTCTTTTTATGCATCGCTCGTAGAAACACGCAAAAAGAAGGACGCGCGATGCGCGTCCCTCTTTGGTAGTCAGCGACTATATTAACCAAGTAAGGATAATACGTTCTGATTCGACTGGTTAGCCTGAGCCAACATTGCGGTACCTGCCTGAGCAAGTATGTTATTGTTGGAGTACTTAACCATTTCAGTAGCCATATCGGTATCACGGATAGCCGATTCAGCTGCTGTTGTGTTCTCAACAACGTTATCAAGGTTCTTGATCGTGTGCTCAAGACGGTTCTGAACAGCACCAAGGGTAGATCTCTGAGATGAAACCGATGCAAGAGCGTTCTTGATATCTGTAATTGCTGTCTGTGCATTTGCATGTGTAGTTACGTCTGTTCCGTCGATGCCAAGTGACTGGCAACTCATGCTACCAATGTTAAGCTCGATAAACTGACCTGCTTCTGCACCAACCTGAAGGCTCTTATTCGTGAATGAACCATCAAGAAGACTCTGCTCGTTAAAGGTTGTTGTATCTTTAACACGGTCGATTTCTGTCTTAAGCTGCTGAACTTCTGCATCGATATATCCACGGTCTGCTGTGGTCATTGTATCGTTGGAAGCCTTGATTGCAAGTTCGTTCATTCTCTGAAGCATATCATGAACTTCTGCAAGAGCACCTTCTGCTGTCTGTACACAAGAGATACCGTCCTGTGCGTTAGCAGATGCCTGTGTTAAACCACGGATCT
>JAEEMP010000058.1 GCA_016283275.1 Lachnospiraceae bacterium | reverse complement strand
TCCCGCATAAAATGCGAAGCATCCAACATAAGCCATTGCAGACTTTGGACACTTAGGATCCGTCACAAAGACTTTTCCCATCACTTTCTGCAAACAGGAATAGATCAGCGTTTCCTGCCAGTCTTCAAAAAGACATGCTGCTTTTGAGGTATCGGTTAATTCATATAACATTTTCGTATCGATTCTCCCTGTATATCTATATCATCTGAAAATGCCTCATGGAGAGTTTGGACAAAAGCACTACCGTCTCTACATGCGTGCTGTGGCAGAACTGGTCGACGGGGCGGACACGCTTTAAAGTAAAACCATTATTTATCAGGACTTTTAAGTCTCTTGCCAGAGTTGCGGGATCGCATGATACATATACAAGCCGCTTCGGAGAGACCTTTATGATCGTCTCAAGAAGCTTTTCGTCACAGCCTTTTCTGGGCGGATCCACAACAATGACATCGGGCGAGGGCAGGGTATCAGCCACATCTTCCGATGCTCCGACGTAAAATTTTGCATTCTCTATACCGTTTAGCTTTGCGTTTTCTTTTGCATCTTCGATGGCTTCCGGCACGATCTCAACTCCGTATACTTCTTTTGCCTTTTGTGCAAGGTAAAGAGAAATGGTACCTATACCGCAATACAGATCCCACACGATCTCATTTCCCGAAAGATCGGCATAAAGGAGGGCAAGGTCGTATAGTTTCTTTGTCTGTTCGGGGTTGACCTGATAAAAAGAAAGCGGAGAGATCCTGTATCTTACATCTCCTATCATATCCTCGATATATGGATTTCCGTATAAAAATATGCATTCTGTCCCCAAAATGACATTTGTGTTTTTTGTGTTTACGTTAAGACAGAAACTTGCAAGTTTAAGGCCGTACTTATCGATGACAGGCTTAAGCCTTTCAACTAAGATCTCATATCCGGGAAGCGTTTTTCCGTTTATTACCACACATACCATCACTTCGCCCGTGGAAAACCCCGTGCGGGTAAAGATATGCCTTACAAGCCCTTTACCTGTCTCTTCGTCATATACCGGGATCTTAAACTCCTTAAGAAAGTCCTCTGTTACCGATACAATGCCTTCGTTAACCTCAGCCTGTATCACACATTCTTTGTTTTCCACGACATCGTGGCTTCTTTTCCTGTAAAAGCCTATGATCGGGTTTCCTTCCGCGTCCTTACCGACCGGGAACTGGGCTTTGTTGCGGTAAAAGAAAATGTTCTCGGCCCCTACTATATCTTCCATAGGCGGATCCTCTATCCCGCCTATCCTGGTCAGACAGTTTAAAACCTTTTCCTGCTTATATTCAAGCTGCTTTTTGTAATCATAATGCAAAAACGTACATCCGCCGCACTTTTTGGCTACGGCGCATTTAGGTGCGACCCTGTAAGGAGAAGGCGAGATTATATCCTTCACAAACGCATAGGCATAGGTTTTCTTGACCTTCATGATATGCGCAATTACCTTATCGCCGGGTAACGCGTCAATTACAAAAACGGTCATTCCGTCTTCGAAATGACCGATCCCTTCACCCTCCGATCCGAGGGTTTCGATTTCTATTTCAATTTCCTGATTCTTGTTGATCAAACTAATTCTCTCCGTGAGTAGATCTTATATTCGACTCCAGCATCTTGTTAAATCCAAGCCAGCCGGGCTCTACCGAAGCATCGAGCGCCTCCTTGAATGTCTCCATCTTGGCGTCAAGATCGTCCGCATAGTTAAGTGCCACAGCTTCTATGATCGCAGGTCTCTTGGGTGAACCAAATTCAAGCTTTCCGTGATGTGCAAGGATACAATGCTTTAATTCGTTTTCAAGGTTCTTGGGGAAATTGCCAAGCTTTGCACACACTTCTCCGACCATTTCATAACCTATGACTATGTGCCCGATAAGATTTCCCTCATCCGTATAATCGTTAATGGGAAAAGCGGAAAACTCTTTTACCTTTCCGATATCGTGACATATCGCAGCCGTGATCAACAGATCTTTGTTTATCACAGGATAATGTCCCGCCAAAAAAACACAGGTCTTTGTGACCGAAAGGGTATGCTCCAAAAGTCCTCCCACAAAACCGTGATGAACGCTCTTTGCGGCGCTTGTAAACTTAAATTTCTTTATAAACTCTTCGTCTTTTACGAAAAATTCTTCAAGCAAAGCTTTAAGGTGAACATTTGATATCCTTGATATGATATCCAAAAGTTCTTTATACATATCATCAATGTTTTTTTCACTTACAGGCAGGTAATCCGCGGGATCGTACTCGCCTTCTTTTGCAACTCTCGCTCTCTTGATCGATATCTGCATCGCATTGTTGAATATCGAAACATCACCGATTATATCTATATAGTCGAATACATCAAAATCCATTATGCCGGCATTGCCTACATCCCAGATCTTGCAATCGATCGAGCCGGTTTTATCCTGAAGAATAACATTGTCATAAGGCTTTCCGTTCTTTGTGACGGCGGAGGTCTTTTGCTTGCACAAATATATTCCCTGAACATGTTCACCGTCTTTAAGATCTTTCAAATATCTCATTGGTTTACTCTCCCTGTTCCATAGCTCTCGGCGTAACCGAAAGATTTATATTCTTATATTCTCCCTGCGAAAACCTGCTTACGATCACAGGAATCTCTATATCCGGCTCAAAGTCTCTTATCATCGCCACAACATCCGAATACGAGCCTACACTCTTTGAATCGAGCGAAACTATGATATCTCCTGCCTGGATACCTGCTACCATTGCAGGCGAATCCATCTCAACGGAAAGCACAAACGATCCTCTCGGTGCAGAATACTGTAAGACTGCATCTTCGGGAACGTTGCTGCCGTTAACACCGAAATATATAAGATCCTGTTCGTTGATCATCTTTTCGATGGTCTTTTTAAGTTCGGATATTCCTATGGCACTGATAAGGTTTTTGGTATCGGGATCCGAATGTTTGGTATCGATAATACCGATTACCTCGCCTTTTAAATTGATGATCACTCCGGTCGCCGTAGAGCTTCCGTATATATCCGTAGTCATCTGTCTGTACTGATGATCCACAACCCTTAAATTCTTATTGGCTGCGGTGATCATGCCGTAGTTAAGGGAACCATAGCTTCCCATAGGACTTCCGATCGCAATGACAAGGCTTCCGACAAGTTTGGAAGTATTGGAAATACCTAGAGTTGCCACATCGATCCCTTTTCTGGCTGCTTCGTTAAGGCTGAGTCTCGGAACCGCAAGTATACAAAGCCCCGTAAGTTCGTCTTTCATCTGCTCGTATGCCTTGACCGTTACATCATTGGCAAACGTTACATAAATCTCATCGGCAGAGTTAAGTTTTTCCGCATAGGTTACTATAAAAAGATTTACTCCGTTATCGGCAACAACAAGGCCGGAAAGCTCGGAGGTTTCTTCAAACATGTTATTAAACCAGTCGGTATCGGTCGTAACGGTCCTTACCCTTACAAGGCTTCTTTCGGTTTGCTGAGCCAGCTCCGAAAGACTTTGATAGAGCTTTTGATAATCAGAAATACTGAACTCCACACTGCTTAGGGCTTTTGCTATCTCTTCTTCGGAAAGAGCGGCTATCTCGGAAAGATCGATCTCAGGTTCGTTTGTGATGAGCATATCCTCGGGATTTGTCTCTTCCTCGATCGTCTCCTCGGGAAAAACAACAGGTTTGACCGCTTCTTCAACCGTATCGTCTTTTTCAAAATAACCGCTTACGATCGGGGCGAGCACAAAGAACGTTACGCAGGCCACTAGTCCGAACACAAGCGCGGAAATTGCGGACACAAGCGTACTCTTCGCAAGCTTGCCCTTATTGACGGGATGTGATTTTATCTGTTCCCGCATGAATACAAAGTCTTTGTTCTCCGTATTGTCTTCGCTTTTTTCTTTTTCACTGTTTTCGATCAATTCTTTATCGTCCATCTTACTCCTCCGTCAGCGGAAGCGAGAATATAAATTCCGTTCCGACGCCTTCGGTGCTGATCACATTAATATGCTCGTTATGAGCAAGAATAATCTCTTTTGTGATCGAAAGTCCGAGTCCGGTACCCTTTTTATCCTTACCTCGCGAACTGTCCGACTTGTAAAATCTGTCAAATACGAGCTTCTGTTCATCTTTCGGTATGCCTATACCGCTGTCCTTGACGGACACAAAAACCTTATTGTGCTTTTCGGTGGTCTCTATCTTAATGGTCGAATTGTGATGAGAAAACTTGATGGCATTGTCCAAAAGATTGTAAAGAACCTGTCCTATTTTCATCTCATCGGCATGGACATAAAGCGCATCGCCCGTAAGCACAAGATTTATCCCGATGTTCTTCTTGGTGCATGTTCCTTCAAAAGAAGCTGCGGTGGAACGGATTACCTCATTTATGTCAAAATCCGAAATATCAAGAACAACACCTTTCATATTAAGGTTGTTAAGCGCGAGCAATCCGTTTGTAAGCTTTGTAAGCCTTTCGGTCTCACTTAACACGATACCGAGATACTTTTCATGCATCTCGGGCGGGATAGTACCATCCAGCATTGCCTCAAGATATCCTCTTATCGATGTGAGCGGAGATCTGAAATCATGGGAAACGTTGGCGATAAATTTCTTCTGGTTGTCCTCTCCCCTTGCGATCTCCTGAGCCATGTACGAAAGCGTGGCGGCCAGATAACCCATTTCATCGTTGGAATCGACCGTAAATTCGTAATGCAGGTTTCCCGATGCATACTGTTCCGTTGCCTCGGTTATTTTCTTTAACGGAAAATATACCATTTCGGTAAAGAACAACAAAATGATAAGTGAGAGAACAAACAGTATTATCAAAAGAAGATATGAAATTGCCAGAAAGTCGTCACTCTGTCTTGCAATCGAATCAACGGATGTATGTATTACCACATAACCCTTAACTTTGTAATCCGCGGTTATGGGTGCAAAAACACTCAGCATCTCTTCATTGAAGCTGTCAAAGAAAGTGCCCGTCGTGTAGTAGGAATCATCGGTAACGGTAGGATCGAAGCCGTCTATGACACGGGGATTTTCGACATCAAGTGCCATATCCGTACCAAGGATCATTCTTCCCGAAGGGTTAATGATCCAGATGGTCGAGGACATAAACGTCCCAAGGTTGTCCATCTGTTCTTTAACCTCATCAAGCGCCCTTGTGTTTGTGTAGAGGTCCGCAGCATATGTATTGGCTATCAGGTTTGCTTCTTTATACAAAACCTCCGCCTCTTCCTTGATAAGACGGTTATAGGTGGTCTGCGACACAAAGGAGCTTACTATGATAAATCCGAACACACCGAATATTAAATATGCAAGTAAAAATTTAAGGTATAGTGTTCTTTTCATTCCTTTAGTTAAACTGTTTTTGTCTCAAACTTATATCCGATACCCCAGATCGTGGAAATCTTCCACTCAGCGTGATCATTGATCTTCTCACGAAGTCTTTTTATATGAACGTCAACGGTCCTGGTGTCGCCTATGTATTCGTAACCCCAGATCTTATCGAGAAGCTGCTCTCTCGTAAATGCATGATTGGGCTGAGATGCCAGAAAATACAAAAGTTCAAGTTCCTTGGGCGGCATTTCGACATTTTCACCCCTGTAAGTAACCGAGTAATTGGTAAGATTGATCTTAAGATCGGGATACTCGACACTCTTTTCTCCGGTCACGTTTGTCTCCTGAGGAGTCTGGCGCGTTCTTCGAAGGACCGCCTTGACTCTGGCTACAAGTTCTTTTGAATCAAACGGCTTTTCGATATAATCGTCGGCTCCGAGTTCAAGTCCCAGAACCTTGTCGAATACTTCTCCTTTTGCAGACAACATTATGACCGGTGTCTGTGATTTGCTTCGTATCGACCTGCACACCTGATATCCGTCTATTCCGGGAAGCATTAAGTCCAAAAGAACAAGACTCGGCTCGTAAGAATCAAAAGCCTCAAGCGCCGATTCTCCGTCATTGCATATCTTCGTATCGAAACATTCCTTGACAAGATATAAAGAGACAAGCTCCGCTATATTGTTGTCGTCATCAACTATCAGTATCTTTTGTTTGTTAACCATAGGCCCCCGCCTTTCTACTTAAACTCCACTATTGTGACACCCGCATCGCCTTCGCCGTGTTCACCCAGACGATAGGATTTTATATATTTACACTTTTTAAGATGATTGTGAACTGCACTTCTTAATGCTCCGGTTCCTTTTCCGTGCACTATGCGCGCTTCGTGCATGTGCGATAAATATGCATCGTCGAGATATTTATCAAGGACAGCCAAAGCCTCGTCGACCGTTTTCCCGATGAGATTGCACTCATAGGATACGCTCATGGCTTTTGACATTTTCATCTTGCCGGCTCCGGTATTATTCTTTGAAAGTCCCGGCGCTGTTATCTCTTCTTCCTGCACGAGCAAAAGGTCCTTAACATTGGCCTGTGAACGGATGATACCGCATTGCACATAAAGGTTTCCCTTTGCGTCGGGAAGAGTGCTGACGGTTCCCTTAAGCCCCATCGACACTATCTTGACCATATCTCCGACATGAAGATCTTTGACGCTTAAGCCTTTTATCTCCTGCTTTTCAGCCTTTACCGAAAGTCTTGAATTCTTATCGTCTACCTTACCGCGCAGATTTCTTCTTCGCTCTTCAAGGTCCTTCATTGAAATATTCGTACCGGTCTTTTGCATGATACGAATGGTCTCGTCGGCATAATCCTTGGCTTCTTTTAATATATCCCTTGCCTCTTCGTTGGCCTCTCTTAATATCTTTTCTCTTGATTCGTTCAGTTTT
This sequence comes from Lachnospiraceae bacterium, assembly GCA_016283275.1. Lineage (GTDB taxonomy): Bacteria > Bacillota > Clostridia > Lachnospirales > Lachnospiraceae > UBA1258. Next base: position 11,942 of record JAEEMP010000058.1, on the reverse strand, counting down.
TCAAGTTTCTCATCAAGAGCCTTTCTTTCACTTAATATCTTTTCTTTTTCTTCGTCAAGTGCCGCTCTGTCTCTTTCCATTTTAACTCTGGAATTTTCAAGATCGGCGATAACGTCTTCAAAATGCTCGGAATCTTCGGAAATGGTTGCTTTTGCCATATCGATTATCTCATCCGACAGCCCTAACTTTGAAGAGATTGCAAAGGCATTGGACTTTCCGGGAATTCCGATCAAAAGCCTGTATGTCGGGGAAAGCGTCTCCACGTCAAATTCACAGCAGGCATTTTCCACAAAATCCGTGGAAAGGGCAAAGAGTTTTAACTCACTGTAGTGAGTGGTCGCCATCGTACGTATGCCTCTGTCGTGGAGATAACTTAATATGGCAATGGCAAGAGCGGCGCCTTCCGTAGGATCTGTTCCGGCTCCAAGTTCATCGAAAAGACAAAGAGAATCTGAATCGGCATTCTTAAGAATGTGGACGATTGATTTCATGTGAGACGAAAAAGTCGATAAACTCTGCTCGATGCTCTGTTCGTCACCGATATCCGCATAAACCTCGTTAAATATGGAAAGCTCCGAACGGTCACCCGCGGGAATATGAAGGCCTGCCTGTCCCATAAGGGTAAAGAGGCCAACGGTCTTTAATGTTACGGTCTTACCGCCCGTGTTGGGACCGGTTATCACAAGAAGGTCATAGTCCCTTCCAAGAGGAACATCGATCGGCACCACCTTTTTCTTATCAAGCAGGGGATGGCGCCCCTTACGTATATTTATACGCTTTTCGTCGTTAAATACCGGTCTTGTGGCATTTTCGTCAAGCGCAAGCGCACCCTTTGCAAATATAAAATCAAGCTTTGTCATAAAGTCCTGATCTGTCTTAAGATCTACGGTGTGTGTAGCCAGTTCGGCGGAAAGATCCGCAAGAATGACCGCGATCTCTTTTTCTTCGTCGAGTTCAAGCTGCCGTATCTTATTGTTAAGCTCGACCACTGCCTGAGGCTCCACAAATATCGTCGCACCTGTGGACGACTGGTCGTGGATCATACCCGGGACCTGACTTCTGTGCTCTGCCTTAACGGGTATACAATAACGGTTATCGCGCATGGTCACTACATGATCCTGAAGATACGAACCCACACTTCCGTTTACCATTTTGTTAAGTTCGGAATGGATCTTTTCGTTTGTCTGTACAAGCGCCTTTCTGATGCTCTTAAGAGTCGGGCTTGCATCGTCCGCCATGTGTCCGTCTTCATCCAGGATACAGCGGTTGATCTCTTCGGCGACTTTGGTCATGGGATTTAAAAGCTCAAAATAATCATCGAGGGAATCCGTCTCATCTTCTTCCCGCTCTCTTACTCCCCATGCCTTTACGCGGCCTACGTTATTTAAAAATTTTGCATAGTTTAAAAGCTCCCCCGCAGTGAGGGTGCTTCCTATTTCAAGACTCTTTAAGGAAAAACCGAAATCCCTGTTGGCTCCGAAGTTGATACTTCCCTTTTTGATAAGCCTGTTAAGTGCATCATGTGTATGGGTCTGAGCCTCTTCGATCTCATGGATCTCTGTCATTGGTTTAAGCTCGCGACACAGCTTCTTACCGGGCTCGGAACCCGCTTTTTCCTCAAGAAGTCTGATTATATTGACATATTCAAGTGTGTTCAGAACTTTAGCATTCATAGATAATATTTTATCATAAAACTTATGAGTTTAATATTGCATTTGCCTTAAGAATGGCAACCTGCGTCTTTCCGTCGGTAATCACTCCCGACACTATATCCTTAACAAGATCCTTTAACGGGATCTCAATAATATTCAAAAATTCGTCATCATCAAGGTCCTGCGCTCCTTTGTGAAGACCTTTTGCCATATACATTGTGATCTTCTCATCACTGTATGCCGGAGCCGGGAAATAAAGTCCCATATCTATCCACTCATCCGCGGTATAGCCCGTCTCTTCGCGAAGTTCGCGCTTTGCGGCCTCCAGTCTGTCCTCATCGTAAGTATCAAGTTTGCCTGCAGGGATCTCTGTAATGACCCGGCTTATGGGATAACGATACTGCCTCTCCATTATGACATTTCCGTCATCCGTTACCGGCACTATGCAGACCGCTCCGATATGCTTGATGTACTCTCTTGATGCGTCTTCGCCGTTAGGAAGCTTTATCTTATCTTCCCTGACATGTAGGATAAATCCGTCATATATTTCCTTTGATGAAACCTTAACTTCAGTAAAATCTTTTTCGTCCATTGTTTTTTCCTCTTTTTTGCTTAATACTGATATTCTACAACATAAAAGGAAAAACTTAAATGGAATACCTAAAAGGAATTTAGTATAATAACAGCGTGAAAGGAATACTGATATGTATCATTTTTTTGTGGAACCGGATGCCGTTAAGGATAAAACGATCACAATAACCGGCAAGGATGTTAATCATATAAAAAATGTTTTGAGAATGAAACCCGGCGAAGAACTTTCCGTAAGTACCAAAAACTCTCAAAACGAGTATCGTTGTATCGTAAGAGAGCTCTTTGATGACCGCATAGTATGCGAACTAGCATTTATAAAAGAAGAGGGAAATGAACTTCCCTCAAAGATCTACCTTTTCCAGGGACTTCCCAAATCCGACAAGATGGAGCTTATCATACAAAAAGCCGTTGAACTCGGAGCTTTCGAAATTATCCCGGTTGAAATGAAACGCTGTGTCATGAAGATCGATCCCAAAAAGGCCGGTTCAAAACTCTCAAGGTGGAACGGTATATCGGAGGCCGCCGCAAAACAGGCTAAAAGAACGATGATCCCGGAGATCAAAACACCGATGAGTTTTAGGGATGCCGTGATCTACGCAAAGAACATTCCCGTCAAGCTTCTTCCTTACGAACTTGCGGACGGAATGGCCCGCACAAAGGAAATCTTTTCAAATCTTAAAGCCGGTGAGGATATTGCGATATTTATAGGACCCGAAGGCGGTTTTGAACAGTCGGAAGTGGAACTGGCAAAAGAAAACGGTTTTGAAACGATAACTCTCGGTAAAAGGATACTTCGTACGGAAACCGCCGGAATGGCGGTTATCGCAAGGATAATGTTTGAGCTTGAAGAAACCTGACAAAAAAATGCACACACCCATATGCGGTGTGTGCATTTTTTAAATCGTTTAATTGTTATTACAATATTACGCCACAAGGCTCTTGATCCAGATCCTTTTCTTAAGAAGGATCGCCCCGATCGCAACTTTGATAAAATCAAGCGAAAGGATCGTAATATACATCGGTATGATGGTCATTGCCGTATAGCGGCTTAACACAAATGCGATCGGCCAGCATATTACCCATAGATAAGCCGAATCAAACAAAAAGGTAATAAAAGTCTTTCCGCCCGAACGGATCGTAAAGTAAGCACAGTTTAAGTACGAACCAACCGGCATGAATATCGCGGCAACTCTCATAAGCTCTACCGAAAGATTTCTTATTGAATCGGTAGTATTGTAAAATCTCGGAAAAAGCGGAGCCATGATTATCAATATTATACCGAGTGCGGCGGAAGACAAAACTCCCAAAGTGATAAGTTTTCTGTCCGTATCCACGACTGCTTCGGTATCGCCGGAGCCAAGCTGCTGTCCGATTATAATGGCCACAACCGAACCCATGGAGATAAGTACCACATTAAAAAGGTTTACTATAGTATTTGAAATATTAAATGCCGCGATAACCTCTAGGCCCCTCATCGAATAACACTGCGTGACCATCGACATGCCAAGCGACCAGAAAAACTCATTTATAAAAAGCGGGAACCCCGTAATGATGATCTTTTTCGAAAGCTGACCGGGAATATGAAAGCCCTTATAAAGACCGACTGCAAAAGCGGCGCGTTCTTTGTGCTTATGAGTCCAGAATACAACTATAAAAAGCTCCACAAATCTTGAAATGACAGTGGCAACGGCGGCACCCACAACACCAAGCTTCGGTGCTCCGAAATGACCGAAGATAAGAATGTAATTAAAAACGAGGTTAACGCCCACCGCTATAAGACCGGCCACCATAGGAACATTGGTCTCGCCCGATTCGCGAAGCGTACTTGCGTAAGAACAGGTTATCGCAAACGGAAACAGACCGAAAAGCATGGCCATAAGATATTCTTTGGCATAACCAAGCGTCCTTGTAAGATCCAACCCCTCATTATTGTCATGAAGGAACATCATGATAAGGTTATCCTTAAAAAGCATAAAAATGCTCACGCCGAGAACAGAAAGCACAACCGACATGATAAGCTTAAATCTTATCGTATAGCGTACGCCTTCGTTATTCTTCTGACCCACATACTGTGCGGTAAAAATACCGGGGCCCGATACAGCTCCGAAAAGAGCAAGGTTAAATACAAACATCAGCTGGTTGACTATGGATACCCCCGACATCTGCTCGGTGCCCACCTGGCCCACCATAATATTATCCAGCATATTTACAAAGTTGCTGATCCCGTTCTGAACTATGATCGGAATGGCAACAGCCAGGACCATTTTATAAAATTTTTTATCTCCAAAGAACTTTTTGATCATAATCGTCAGCCTATCAAAAATAAGGTTCTAAGTCAACTCATAAAATAAAAGTAAAACAGGCAAAAAATAAGAGGCTTATACTTCCAAGCCTCTTATCATCGGTTTTATTTCCAAAACTTCTTTTTCTTTTCGCTGTCATCTGATGCCATACCGGCTCGTTTTACCGCGTTAAGAGAATCACCCGTTGCCATATCAAACTGTTTTAACAGTTCCTTGGCTTCATGCGAAAGCTTGTCGGGTGTCTGCACCACAAGCGTTACGTAATGATCGCCTCTTACATCCTTGTATCTGGTCGAAGGAACACCCTTGCCTTTTAAGCGTACTCTTGTATCCGTCTGGGTTCCGGGCTTTACTTCATAAGCAACCCGACCGTCAACCGTATCTATAAGGACTTCTCCGCCGAGTGCCGCAACGGCAAACGAAAGAGGAACCGTTGAATATATATTCTGATCCTGGCGTCTGAACATAGGATGTGAGGATACGATCACTTCCACAAGCAGATCTCCTCTTTCTCCGCCGTTGACTCCAGGCTCACCCTTACCTCTTATACGTACGGACTGTCCGTTATCGATACCGGCGGGAATGGTCACGGCGATCTTCTTACGTGAAGCAATATATCCCGTTCCTCCGCAATCCGGACACTTGTCCTTTATTATCTTTCCGGTTCCGTGACAATCGGGACATGTCTGGATATTTCTGACCGTTCCGAAGAACGACTGCTGAATGTTGACAACCTGTCCTTTACCACCGCATTTCGGACATGTCTCGGGGGTGGATCCGGGTCTTGCTCCCGATCCGTGACAGGTCTTGCACTCATCCTTTAATGTAAGCTCTATTTCCTTATCAACACCCGTAATAGCCTCCATAAAGGTAATACGGATACTTGTACGGATATTTGCGCCCTTCATCGGACCGTTGCTTCTTGATGAATAACGTGAAGACCTTCCGCCTCCGAAAAAGTCGCCGAATATATCGCCGAATATATCCGAGAAATCGGCCCCCGAAAAATCGAAGCCTCCGAAACCGCCACCACCTGCACCGCCGTCGAAAGCTGCATGACCGAACTGATCGTACTGCTTTCTCTTCTCGGGGTCACTTAATACGGCATAAGCTTCGCTTGCCTCTTTAAACTTGGCCTCTGCTTCCTTGTCATCGGGATGCATATCCGGATGGTACTTTTTAGCAAGGACTCTGTATGCTTTTTTTAAAGTCTCTTCATCGGCATTTCTGTCAACACCGAGGACTTCGTAATAATCTCTTTTGGAATCTGCCATAATATTTAACCGTCAATTTCCCCAAAAGATCTCTCTTTTGGGGAAATATCATTTAAACCTCTCTGTAATCTCCGTCTACGACGTTATCCGAACCTTCGTCGGAAGAAGATGCCTGCTGTCCGCCGGCAAAGCCGCTCATATCGGGACCTGCACCTGCACCGCTCATATCGGGGCCTGCACCCTGTGCACCCTGAGCCTGCTCATAAACCTTTGCGAACAAAGACTGGGCCGAATTCATAAGTTTTTCTTTTGCAGCCTTAAGGTCGCTTATCTGGCTGTCGGAAAGTTCCTGATCCTTTGTGGATTCAAGAAGATCCTTTAATGCCTTTAAGTCTGCCTCAACAGCTGACTTCTGGGAAGCATCAACCTTATCACCTACTTCGGTAAGTGCTTTTTCGGTCTGGAAAGCAAACGATTCAGCTTCGTTACGTGCATCGATACCTTCCTTACGCTTCTTGTCCTGAGCCTCAAACTCCTGAGCTTCCTTAACGGCCTTTTCTATCTCTTCATCGGACATCGAAGAACCTGCGGTAATGGTGATGTGCTGTTCTTTTCCTGTTCCGAGATCCTTTGCGGATACGTTAACGATACCGTTTGCATCAATATCGAATGTAACTTCGATCTGAGGAACACCTCTCATTGCCGGAGGAATACCGTCAAGTCTGAACTGGCCTAATGACTTATTGTCACGGGCGAACTGTCTTTCACCCTGTACTACGTTAATATCAACTGCGGTCTGGTTATCTGCTGCGGTAGAGAATATCTGACTCTTCTTTGTGGGAATAGTGGTGTTTCTCTCGATAAGTCTTGTTGCGATACCACCCATTGTCTCGATCGAAAGAGAAAGGGGTGTTACATCGAGAAGAAGGATCTCGCCGGCACCTGCATCACCTGCAAGCTTACCACCCTGTATTGAAGCACCGATCGCAACACATTCATCGGGGTTAAGTGACTTGGACGGCTCATGACCGGTCAACTGCTTAACCTTATCCTGAACTGCGGGAATACGCGTCGAACCACCTACAAGCAATACCTTGCCAAGCTCAGATGCGGTAATGCCTGCATCCTTTAATGCGTTCTGTACGGGAACTGCGGTTCTCTCTACAAGATCATGTGTAAGTTCGTCGAACTTTGCACGTGTAAGGTTCATATCAAAGTGCTTCGGTCCGTCTGCGTTGGCTGTAATGAAAGGAAGGTTGATGTTTGTGGTTGTAGCTGTCGAAAGTTCTTTCTTTGCTTTTTCAGCTGCTTCCTTTAATCTCTGAAGTGCCATCTTATCATTTGAAAGATCGATACCTTCTGCCTTCTTGAACTCCGAAAGCATCCAGTCAGTGATCTTGGCATCAAAATCATCACCGCCTAAGTGTGTATCACCGTTTGTGGCAAGAACTTCGATAACACCGTCGCCTATATCGATTATGGAAACATCAAATGTACCGCCGCCTAAGTCGTATACCATGATCTTCTGTTCTTTTTCATTATCAAGACCGTAAGCAAGAGCTGCTGCCGTAGGCTCGTTGATGATTCTCTTAACATCAAGGCCTGCAATCTTACCTGCATCCTTTGTGGCCTGACGCTGTGCATCATTGAAATATGCGGGAACGGTGATAACTGCTTCCGTTACCTTTTCACCAAGATAGCTTTCGGCATCTGCCTTTAATTTCTGAAGGATCATTGCGGAAATCTGCTGAGGTGAATAATTCTTTCCGTCAATATTACGTCCTCTGTCGGTACCCATATCTCTCTTAATGGAAGAGATCGTCTTTTCGGCATTTGTAACTGCCTGACGCTTTGCGGGTTCACCTATCAAACGTTCACCCGTCTTTGAAAATGCAACAACCGACGGTGTTGTACGTGCGCCTTCGGTATTCGCGATAACGGTGGGCTTACCACCTTCCATAACAGCTACGCAGCTGTTCGTTGTTCCTAAGTCAATACCTATGATTTTGCTCATTTCTATGTCCTCCTGATTGGTTGATTTTTATTCGACAACAGACACCATCGAGTGTCTTACAACAGTATCGTGATACATATAACCCTTTTGAAGCTCTTCAGCTACGGTGCCGCTCTCAAGTTCATCACTTTGTACCTGCATTACCGCGTTGTGGAATTCCTGATTGAAGGGCTGTCCCTTTGCTTCTATGGGCTTGACTCCTATCTTTTCAAGCTCACCCATAAGTTGTTTGTATATAAGATTCATTCCGTCGGCAAAAGCTTTTTCATTCTCGCCCGTCGGAGCATTGGCAAGACCTCTTTCGAAATTATCCACTACCGGAAGTATCTTCTCTATAACGCTTTTGGCGCCCATATCAAACATCATCGCTTTTTCTTTTTCGGTACGGCGCCTGAAATTTTCAAACTCTGCAAGCTGCCTCTTCGTCGTATCCTCAAGTTCCGATATTTTTTCTTTTAACGCTTCGGCCTTTTTATCTTTCTTTTTGGATTTTTTGTCCTCGGGAGCTTCCTTGGACTCCTCTTCGTTTTCAGCGGGTTCGGAAGTTACTTCCTCGGCTGTTTCTTCAACCGCTTCTTCGGTTGTCTCTTCCTTCTTTAATTCTTCGTCGCTCAATTTACTCATCCTTTCTTGTATATCTCATCCAGCTGATTTTTCAGCTGTTTCAGCGTCCCGACCACTTTATCGTAATCCATACGTTTGGGACCCACGATACCGATCGTACCTTTGATCCCGTCTTCTATCTCGTAAGTTGCCGTAACAACGCTGCAATCTCTTAAACTTTCTATGGGCGCTTCCTCGCCTATATATACCTGAATGCCGGTATTCTCGCTAGCCAAAGAACCCAGGGCAAGTTCTGTAAGCGGCTGCTTTTCTTCAAATGTATGTATAAGTTCTCCGGCTTTTTCTCTGTCCGCAAGTTCCGGATACTTAAGAATGTTATTGGCTCCGCTTGTGTATATCTCAAGGTCGTCATCGGAATGTATAGCCTCCGCAACCGCATCCATAACATTTCCGATTATATCCGAATGAACTCCGGCCTGCTTTTTAAGCACCGTTATCATCTGTAGGTTGATCTCTTCAACACTTAATCCCGTAAGATTTGTGTTAAGAAGAAGATTAAGCTTAAGGATCGACTCATCATCGAGATCTTCTTCCGTATCGATGATGTGGTTTTTTATCACGTTTCCTTCGCTCACTATGACCGCGAGAAGCTGTCCTTCGGCCACTCTTGATAACTGGATGAACTTAAGCTTGTTCTTTGCGTATCTCGGAGCCGTTATCATTGTGGCGTAATTTGTGTTTACTGCCAGAACCTTAGCGGCCTGTTTGAGCATATCATCAAGTTTTTCTTCCTTTTGAAGCAAAACTCCTTTTATCTCATCGAGTTCTTTTTCCTTTTCATCCAGCATACAGTCCACATATAATCTATAGCCCTTATCCGTCGGAATACGGCCTGCGGAAGTATGCGGCTGGATTATATAGCCCATCTCTTCAAGATCCGCCATCTCATTTCTGATCGTTGCGGAACTTAAATTCAGATCGGTGTATTTTGAAATTGTACGGCTTCCGACAGGCTCTCCTGATTCCAGGTAATTTCTTACGACCGCCTGAAGGATCTTCATCTTACGTTCTTCGAGTTCCACGCCTTGCACACTTTCTTATATGTACATCCGGTTAGCTGCTTGTTAGCACTCATTAAATTCGAGTGCTAATATCTAACATGTAATCTATCACCGCCATGGTACGTTGTCAACAAATTAACTCCTAAATTTTATTAAAAAAAAATAAAGCCTCAAGTGAGGCTCTATTCATTATTATCTTTTTTTCTGCTTATGACAGATCTGTATATTATAAAACCTATCCAGCTAAACAACGAAAGCAGGTAAGAAAAAACCAGGATATTTGTCCCGCGATAATATATCTTTATATTGGCCGAGTCACAGTTACCAAGCCATACCCTTATCCACTTATTGTATCCGTCGCTTATCGCAAAAGTCTTTTTATCATAAATATCTATTGCTTTATAACCTATATAATATAACTGCGGGATATCTATATACGAATCTGAACGATCGTTATTATTGTATTCCAAATATAATATAGAACCCTTATCTTCAAAATCAAAAACAATATCGGGATTGTTGCTTTTCGGCTCCCTTTCATCCTCATACAAAAGCTCTATATCCATCGATGAAGAATAATACTCGTCCATCGTCATCGGATAAGAATCCTCTTTTGTCATATAATAAGGGGTTTCAATGCCATAATATGTAAGCTGATGCTTAACACTGCATACCTGATAGACAAGTGTAAGAAGTATTGCCGCGGCGGGTATTGCCGCCGCTATCAGGCCGGAATATTTTCTGTATCCGATATATTTTTCGAAATAATATCCGCCCGATATCGAAAACAATGCAAGTATCGGAACAAAAAATCTCCATGTCAGTTCAATGAAGGCAACAACCTTCCCCAGTTCCGCCCACGGCATTACAGCGATCATCACAAGGATCAGTACTCCGATTATATCGGCCATGCCCTCAAATGAAAAATAATTCTTTTCCTTAGCTTCCACATATATATAGTTATAAATGAAGTATGCAAACAGAAGGCCGATCCCGGGAGCCACAAATATTGTGGTAAATTTGGGAATACCCGAAAGACTCTGAAAAAAATCCATCGTGATCACCGGATTGTTCCTGTATTTTACGTTTATATCGGTTTTTAAATAAAACTCCAAAAAAGGAAACAGGAAAAATGCCGATAACAATACTCCCCATACAGCGGAATAAATAAAATACAGGATCCTTTTTCTTTCATCAAGCAGCTTTTCATAATTAACGACAATAAAAACCACCGATACAAAAACCATTATAAAAGTCGTGATAAGATGTGAAAGTAAAAGACCGACAAACCCGATCGTAAAAACATAATACTTCTTGTGATCGTCATAGATGATATAGTAAAGACCCAGAATTATGACCGGTACAAAAAGAAAAGCCATAGCCTCTCCCAAAGCGGCCCTTACCATTACATCGCAGATCCTGTAAGAACTCGTGACATAAACGACTGCGGAAACTGTCGCGGCAAATTCGGACTTTGTTATCTTATACGTGCAATAATACATAACAAGTCCCGTTGCAAAAGTGATCAAAAGAATGTAGATCTTATATGTTACTATCGCATTTACGCCCAAAAGAAGCATTAATGCAGGCAAATAGAGAAAAATGTTTGAATAGCACAATCCGTTCGGATAACCGTAGCCGTTGTAACCTTCATGCATTACAGCTTTAAGATCACCGATCTTTATACAATCGGCGATCGATTCTATTCTTGAAAGATGGTATTCAAGATCGTGTCCGTAAAATATCCCCTTCTTAAACAGAAACAAAGAAGCAAATACCGAAGCGACGATTATAAGCAGAAATCTTAAAAATGCATGTTTTTTGATCATTTTTATCATATTGGGATATCCTTTATTCTTTAATGTGTCTTATTATATCACAATATGATAAAATGATATTTGCATTTATCCGTACAGTCATTACATTTTTAACAGACCATGGTGTAAAGTGAAAAAAGTAAAATTTTGTTTCAGTTCCAAAAACCTGATATGTGCCATTATTTCCGGGCTGTTCTTTTCCGGCATCCTGCTTCTCGGCTCTCAATTTGAAACTTACGGAAAGATCAGCTTTTCTTTGGTCAAAAATATATCATTGCTGTTTATTCTGTGGATCGTAACCTCAGCTATATTATTCGCTTTTCTGTCGATCGGTTTTCCGAAAAACGATAAAACTCCCACAATATCTCACTGTCTTACCGTATTCTTTTTATGCCTGGCGGCGCTTGAAATAATATATATTATCATTGCTTTGGGTGTTTATCCCGGTTTCTTTGCTTATGATGCCCCGTGGCAATGGGATATGTACAGGACGCATGAGATAACCGGGCATCATCCTGTTTTGCATACATTCATCATCGGAAAGCTTATAAGCCTCGGGCTTAGGATAAACGGATCTGCCGAACTTGGAATATTCTTTTACACTTTGTTTCAGTCTCTTGTTACGGCGTTTTCCTTTGCTTATCTTTTTACATACCTGTATCGTAAGAACGTATCGATATCATCTCTTATTTTGACCTTTTTGTGGATGGGATTTTTCCCTTCGAT
>JAEEMP010000057.1 GCA_016283275.1 Lachnospiraceae bacterium | reverse complement strand
GCGCATCATCAAAGTTTCTTATGTTAAGGCCGGTGGCTTTCTCAAGTTTCTCGAGCCTGTAAACAAGCGTGTTTCTGTGAATATAAAGTTGATCGGCTGTCTGAGTCACGTTCATCGTGTTCTCAAAGAACTTGTTTATTATCTTTAAGTTCTCGTCGTCAACTTCGAATTCCTCGGCATTGGGGAATATCTCTTCCATGAAAAGTCTGCAGAGATTTTCCGGCAACTGGTAGATCAGTCTTCCGATACCGAGTTTGTTGTATCCTATGACTTCTCTGTCGACATAGAATATGCCGCCCACATCGAGCGCAAGTTTAGCTTCTTTGTATGACTTCGACACATCTTTAAGTTCCGGTGCAACCGTGCCGAAAGAAACCCTTACTTTCTGCATTGCTTCGGTGTTCATGAGGTCTACTATCGAGCGCCCTATCGCTTCAAATTCATCGTATCCGTCACGTGCACCCACCTTCTTTACAAGTATGATGCTCTTCTCGTCAACCGCCGTTAAGTAGTCACCGAACTGGCTGTTGAACATTCCTTTCAAAACTTCCATTGAGGAAGAATCGTGTTCGAGATCGGATTCGATAAGGAATACGACTCTGGGAACATTGACTTCGATGTGAAGCTTCTTGGCGCGATTGTAAATATCCACCAAAAGCATGTTGTCGAGTATGAGGTTTTGGAAGAAATTGTTCCTGTTAAATCGTTCCTTATACGCTTCTATAAGTGCCTGAAGCTGCGATACGCAGATCTTGGCGATCATGTATACGTCGTCGGTGTTTCCTTTGGCAAGCAATACGTATAAAGGCTCGTCTTCATCGTAGATCTTTATGAGATGACAGCCCGAGATCACCTGGGAATCGGCGGGAGAATCAATAAATCCCGATATTGTACCCGAAAAAGAGTCCCCCGGTTCAAATGTGGCCGCGACCTTTATCATCTTTGTGTCATATACACAAAAATCTACCTTTGCTATCGACTTTAAAGAGTCTATACACGATTGTACTACGCTGGCTGTGATCATATTTTTACCTCACTTACATCGACATGAATGATTTTAACGCACACCCGATATTTTTTCAATTGATTGAGCCACACCTTTACACATTCTTTACATTATAAAGGAAATATAAAAAAGCGGACCCGATGGGTCCGCTTTAATAAAATCAATACTAGTTTGTAATAATCTGCTCGGTCTCTTTGTCGAATACGTGGATCTTCTCAACATCGAGAGCAAACTTAATGTTGTCGCCGGGTCTTGAGTTGGTTCTGGAATCAACTCTTGCGGTGATCGGGAACTCATCAAGATCGAAGTATAAGAATACTTCTGCACCAAGCAACTCGTAAACCTTAACGGTAGACTCGAATACGCTCTGAGGAGATGCTTCGATGAACATCTGTGAATCATATACGTCTTCGGGACGGATACCGAATGTAACAGTCTTTCCGTCATATCCGCCGTCGATGATCTTCTTGGACTTCTGAGGAGGAAGAGCGATCTTCTTGCCGCCGATACATAACTTGGCAACATCGCCTTCAACTTCTACTACAGCATCAAGGAAGTTCATCTGAGGTGATCCCATGAATCCTGCAACGAAGAGGTTGCAAGGCTTGTCATAAAGGTTCTGAGGAGTATCAACCTGCTGGATAACACCGTCCTTCATAACTACGATTCTGGTACCAAGGGTCATAGCCTCTGTCTGGTCGTGAGTAACGTAGATGATGGTGGTACCAAGTCTCTGATGTAACTTAGCGATCTCTATACGCATCTGTACACGAAGTTTTGCATCAAGGTTTGAAAGAGGCTCGTCCATAAGGAATACCTTAGGGTTACGAACGATAGCACGTCCCATAGCAACACGCTGTCTCTGACCACCGGAAAGAGCCTTGGGCTTACGATCAAGAAGGGGAGTTAAGTCAAGGATCTTAGCTGCTTCTTTAACCATCTTATCGATTTCATCCTTCGGTACTTTTCTTAACTTAAGACCGAAAGCCATATTGTCATATACTGACATATGAGGATACAGAGCGTAGTTCTGGAATACCATCGCAATATCTCTGTCCTTGGGTTCAACGTCATTAACGATTCTGTCACCGATCTTCAACTCACCTGAAGTAATATCTTCAAGACCTGCGATCATACGAAGTGTGGTGGACTTACCACAACCTGAAGGACCTACGAAGATGATGAACTCTTTGTCTGCGATTTCGAGGTTAAAATCCTTAACGGCTTCAAATCCGTTGGGATAAACCTTGCAGATGTTTTTCATGGATAAACTTGCCATAATAATTCCTCCTGAGAATATTGGGGACTACCCCCTTAACTTGTTTTAGTATACAAAACCCGCATTTTTTAGACCATGACATTATTCAACAAAATTTTTGCCTATTCTTGTAAAGTCTGTCTATCGTACTATATATGTTTATAAAAGTTGCCCAATTTTCGATAACGAAGATTGGGCAATGTGCACATGCTTTATTATTTTCCGTACTTTTCCTCGTTGTAGAAAACCAGCTGGTTTTTGCCTCTCTTCTTGGCTCTGTACAACGCCTGATCGGCCGATACATAGAGGTCCTTGAATGTTGCTCCGTCCTCAGGAAAAATGGCAACGCCTATACTCGCGGTAGCTGAATATTTAACATAGTCTCCGCCTGCTTTGAAGTCATGGAAGAATCTCGTGATCCTGTTAGCCTCACGCTCGACTATAAGTTCATCACTGACATCTTTAAGGAAGATCATAAACTCATCTCCGCCGGTACGTCCTACGATATCCGTAATTCTGAACTCCTTCCTTATTTCCTTACCGAGAGTCTTTAAAAGAGTATCGCCGAAAGTATGTCCCATCGTATCGTTAACTTTCTTAAAATTATCTATATCAAGAATAAACAATACTCCGTGGCCGTTTTTATTGTCATCGATATATTCGGCGATCATTCTCTCTGTTGCGGCCTTGTTGGTAAGTTCCGTAAGAAGATCCATGTCGGCTTTATCTTCAAGCTTTCTGCCCTTCTCGCGGGATTTGGTGGTCCCTACTACCGCAAAAGCAACCATCCCTATCACAAATATTCCCAAGACCACGGCAAGTTTCATTATCGTACTCTTTACTTCACCGTATGCACCCTTTACCAGAACATCGGTTTCTGCCTGTCTGACACCAAAACCTATATACCAGTCTTCTATTCCGATCGGCGCAACGGCGATCGTACGCTCGTCGCCCTTATATTCCGTATGGATCGCACAGCCTGAACCGTTATAGAGTTTTGCTTTGAACAGATTATATTCTTCTCTCGATGTTCCTCCCTGTATATTCGTAAGAAAGTTATTCTCTCTTATGAATTTGCTGTCCGAATCCATGAATCTGTCGATCTTTCTTATTACCGTACCGTCTTTTTTGAAAATAGCGGCAAAAGAAAGATTCTCATATCCGGATTTATAAATGTTTTTGGCTATTATTTCCGGTGAAAGGAACAAAAATACATATGCCCTTCCCGACTTGATCGGAACGCTCACGGCCAGATCGCCGATCTCGCCGATGGCATCGTCCGAGAGGAAATAATATTGGGTCTTGGAGGAATCATCATCGTTTAAAAGATCTTCAAACGGAGCTTTTGCAACTGTCTCACCGCTGTCGGTAACGGCGGTCGATCTGTCATACAAAACGATCCTGTAACACTTTCTGTCTTCGACAATTGCATGCGCAAGCGATATAACTTCGGAGGATATAGGCTCAAGATCCATTTCGTCGACATAATTTCCTATAATGATCCCCCGCTCTGCAAGATCAGTGAATGCATTCTTATACTGTACTGCCCACAGAGTAGTGATGGAGACATATTTATCGTAAATTGATTGTGTGGCATTCTGTTTACCCTTTGACAAAAATGACATCAGGAAGTAAAAGATCAGACCCACAAACACTATTGCGATAAAGACCCACGAAAGCCATGAGTTTTTCTTTTTATTATCGCTCATACGTCTCCTCCGCCATCATGATCATCGGAATCTGACGGTACGTCGGATACGTCTTCATCAAGATCATTGTCACCGGACTTTTCATCACCGTCGTCATCCTTTGTTATTGTTTTGTTATCAACGTCTTCTATAGGATTTCCGTCTTCATCCAAAAGGTCACTGTTAACGCTCCACGTAAAATCGTCGTTTTCGGAAGATTCTTCGGGTTCATATTTTTTAAATGTCTTGTTGTACAAAAGAGCGGCAATATATGCCGGAACGGAAAACCAGAACAACCAGCACAAAAGTGCCGCAGGCTCCAAAAAATACCAGATCACAAACGGTACAAACCAAAGGGCGATAATGAGTATCGTCTTGGGAAGCACCATTATACTCATGAGGAAAGAATTCTTGATCGTTGTTTTGATGGGATTGTAAAAATGAGACTGAAGCGGAAAAACAAATGCTACGGTACAAAGATACAAAACCGCAGCTATCCATATCAAAGTCGCAAAAATTACGTTTGGAGACTCTACAAGACCGGAAAAATACATATAGTAGATATCAAATACAAAGATGGCTCCGAAAACCAGACAGATAAGCCAGATGACCGTAGCCTGCTTAAAATTTATCTTAAAAGATTTAAAGAAATCTTTTGTGACATATGTCTCTTCACCTCTTACAAGCTTAAGACAACTGTAATGAAGAGCCGTAAATGCAGCACCGCATGTGATAATGGGAATGCAACAAATAAAAGTAAGCAGATTCAGCCAAAGCAGATCCGCCACTCTTCCCAAAAATCTCATTAATGGACTGTCAAGATCAAAAATTTTACCCATAATACCCCACCTTACCTTCTATTTAACAATTTGTCTGTATGTAACTTCATAATTTTCAACCATTCTCCTGTATGTGGAAAGCTTTTCTTCGCTCTTGAGCTTTACCCCATCCATGATCTTGTCGTAAAATTTTACAAATGTCTTTACGACTTCTTTGCTGTACTTACACATTTCCGCATCGGTCGTAAGAATATCTATAACTTCTTCTTTGGACTTTGGCTCCCTGTAACTTCGGGGATTGGTGAGACCCGTAACGGTATCCGCAACCTGAAGTATCTGTTCGAGCAGATTCATCTTCCCCTGTGTAAGCTCTCTGGGATATCCCGAACCGTCTCCTCTTTCATGATGTGTCATGATGATATCAAGACAATCCTGATCCAGTTTTCCTTTGAGAATACGGTTTATCACATCGATATGTGTTCTTAAGAAGTCCATTTCTTCTTCCGTAAGATGTCTGGGTGCTTCTATGATATCCCGAGGTATTGCACACATGCCCGCATCATGGAGCATTGCCGCATAGTTGAGCATCTCCTGCTGCTCATCCGATAACAACAATTTTTCTCCTATACTTTCGCAGATATGCGTACATGTGACCATATCCACCATCGTATATTCGCTCCGAAAGCTTACGCAGCTGATAAGCCCCATCAAGCAAGCTCTTTTTTCATCATCCGTAAAAATAAGATAATCATAGAGTTCGCTCAACTCTTTTTCGTATTCACCGTTTGAAAGCTTCGCGAAAATACCGTAGCGTTTCTCGGCCTGATATAAAAGATCAAGGGCCTTAGGCGAATATTTCGATCCCGCCTGCTTGTTAAACATCGTATAATCAAACTTCGAACCCATGATACTTGAATATATATCCATTTTCTCGGCAACATTGAGATAATGTATTATATCGAGATATTCATAGTCCATCCTGGGCAGTCTGTTATAATCCGTATGATGGTAAAGAACGATCTTTGCGCGGTCTTTAAACGGAGTTAAATACAAAAGAAACAGATATCCGTATATCGAATGCGGTATGCTATCCTTTGACTCATAAGCCAGCCTGTCTTTTTGATAATCTGTCTTATAAGCCCCTATATCATGAAGTGTTGCGATAAGCGCAAGTTCCGCAACCTGATACATCTCTAAGCCGCTTTCAAGAGAAAGCATTTTATATAATATATATGCTGTCCTCTCCCCGTGATTCATGATCTTGGGATCGAGCAATTTAAGCACGTCTCTTATTACATAATAAATATCTTTACTGTGGATAAGTTCCATTTTATATCCTTTTTAAAAGAATCATGGGGGTGTATATGATCCCATCCGTACTCTGGCGTTCTTTTACATCGGTAAACCCGAGTTTGTGATAGAATTCTTCACCGTAAGGCGAAGAATTTACGGTAAGCTTAACAGATCCGTTTCCGTCCAGACTCTCCTGCATTGTCTTTATCAATAGCCTTCCGATCCCCATCCTCTGATATGACTCTTCCACGAAAAGAAGCGATATATGCGATCCTGCTCTTAAAGAACTTACACCCACGATCTTTGATCCGTTAAGGGCGATCCAAACCGAATAATCTCCGTTCAGGAACATTTTATAAAGCTGTTCTCCGGAAATAAATTCAAGGAAATTCTTCGTGCCGACTTCTCCGTAATCAGATGCTTCAAACTTAAGAAAAGTCTTCCACACAAGTTCCATTGCGGTTTCCCATTCTTCCGGCTTCGCTTTTCTCACTGAAAAAACAGGCTTTTCCATTTCTACGCCTTTACTATCCAGTTATAGATATCTTCGTAGACCTTTTCATGATCGGTCTCATTGAGAATTTCATGGCGGTCATTTTCGTAAAGCTTTAATTCGACCTTCTGCATGCCTTCATCAATAAATGACTTATACACCTTCTTTGGATCTTCACCGTAATTGCCAACCGGATCCTCCGTACCGGAAGTTATAAGTATCCTTAAAGTGACCGGCATTTTTTCTATATTCGATTTTTTGTGAAGACGAAGTATCAGTTCTGCCAAAGTCTTATACCCGTTACACGGAAAATCAAATCCGCACAAAGGATCTGCTATATACTTGTCCACAACGGCTTCATCCTTTGAAAGCCAGTCCGAAGCTGTTCTTGCATCGGGTATTCTCTTTAAATACGTACCAAATGCTATTTTATTGATAAGTTCAGAGGGTTTTGCTGCTTTACCGAAAAAGCATCCGACCGAGGCAAGAAACTTAAGCATCAATGCTGCGGGTCTGGGTGTCATACCCGTTCCCATTATTACCGCGCCGTCGATTCCTTTGCCGTATCTGAAAAGATAATTTCTTAAGATAAACGAACCCATGGAGTGGCCGATAATATAGTAAGGAACCTGAGGATACATCTCCTGCGTGATCTTTTTAAGCCTGTGAACATCCCTTACAACAACCGTTGCGGGGTCCTGCTTGCAGAAGTACCCCTTTTTGTTGTCAGTTATACTGCCTCCGTGTCCAAGGTGATCTTCTGCTGTGACTACCATTCCCTTACTGACCAGAAAGCTTGCAAAATCCTCGTATCTGTCAACATGTTCGCACATTCCATGCACTATCTGGACAATTGCAACCGGCTCTTTCCCGTCTTCCCCCGACCATCTAACCGCGTGAAGTTTTGTCTTTCCGTCACGCGAATCAAAAGAAAAATCCTCTCTTTTCATGCCATGTCCTTTTCGTCTCACTTAAGTGATCCAGAATTGTATAGATATAATTATTATATCCAAGAACTGAATTTACTGCAATAAAAAAGGGCGTCGCGCCGACGCCCTTTATAAAAATTTAATCTAACAGATTTCAGATCCGGAAGGAAAATCCTTTTCGGGGACCACAAGCGCAAGCTTTCCGTCGGGATCCTCGGCGCATAAAAGCATGCCTTCGGAAACCACTCCGGCAAGTGTTGCGGGTTTTAAGTTGACAAGGACCATTACCTTCTTGCCCACCATCTCTTCTGCAGTGTAATGCTGTTTGATACCAGAAACTATCTGCCTTACGGTATTACCGATCTTAACCTGTGAACACAAAAGCTTCTTTGACTTGGGAACTTCCTCACACTTTATGATCTCGCCCACCGCAAACTGAAGTTTTGCAAAATCATCGTAGGTGATCTCATCACGTATCGAAAGTTCTATTCCTTCTTCCTCAGGCTTTTCTTCGGCAACACCGGCCTCAGCCTTCTGGATCTTTGATATTCTTTCAGCCTCAGCATAAACATCCTTTATATCAAGTCTTGCAAAAAGGATCTCAGGCGTTTCCGTAACTTTATTGCCGGAAGGGTACAAACCGAACTTATCAAGAGTATCAAACTCCCTTAGCTCCGTATTAAGCTGCTTTGCGATCTTCTCGGCCGTTTCGGGAAGATAAGGCCAGAGTAAGCTTGCTCCTATGCTTATGCTTTCGGTAAGATTGTAAAGTACGGTTGAAAGTCTGTCTTTCTTTGACTCGTCCTTTGCAAGTACCCACGGTTCCGTCTCATCAATGTATTTGTTGCATCTCTTAAACAGAGTAAATATCTCCGTGATCGCATCTGCCACATGAAGATCAGACATCTTTTCAGCCACGCGCTTATATGTATCGGTTGCTATATCGATGAGATCATCGTCAACAGCTTCTTTTACACCCTTATTTTCAACTATACCGCCAAAATATTTGTTGCTCATCGAGATCGTACGGTTTACAAGGTTTCCGAGAACATTGGCAAGATCGGAATTGATCCTCTCTGTCATAAGATCCCAGCTGACCGCACCGTCGTTGTCGTAAGGCATCTCATGTATCATGAAATAACGGACCGCATCTACTCCGAAGAATTTTGCAAGATCGTCAGCATACAATACGTTGCCCTTCGATTTACTCATCTTTCCGTCTCCGGCAAGAAGCCAGGGATGTCCGAATACCTGCTTGGGTAACGGCTCTCCCAAAGACATAAGGAAGATCGGCCAATAGATCGTATGGAATCTGATTATATCCTTTCCGATAAGATGAAGATCTGCGGGCCAGTATTTTTTGTACTGTTCGGAAGAATTGCCGTCAGCATCGTAACCGATGCCGGTAATATAGTTTGAAAGCGCATCAAGCCAAACATATACTACGTGTTTTTCATCAAATGAAACGGGTATGCCCCATTTAAACGACGATCTTGATACACACAGATCCTGAAGTCCCGGAAGCAGGAAGTTGTTCATCATCTCGTTTTTACGTGATACGGGCTGTATAAATTCCGGATGAGTATTGATATGCTCAATAAGTCTGTCGGCATATTTGCTCATTTTAAAGAAATATGCTTCTTCTTTGGCCGGCTTTACTTCGCGGCCGCAATCGGGACACTTTCCGTCCACAAGCTGCGATTCCGTCCAGAAAGATTCGCAGGGAGTACAGTACAAGCCTTCATAGGAACCCTTGTAGATATCGCCCTTATCATACATTTTCTTAAATATCTTCTGAATCTGTATCTCATGATCTTTATCCGTTGTACGGATAAATTTATCGTAAGAGCAGTTTAAACAGTCGCAGATACCTTTTATCTCTCCCGCAACATTATCCACAAACTCTTTGGGCGTAATACCTGCTTCTTGAGCTTTTAATTCGATCTTCTGACCGTGTTCATCGGTTCCGGTCTGAAAAAATACATCATATCCGTCTTTTCTTTTAAACCTTGCGATAGCATCGGCAAGCACTATCTCATAACTGTTACCGATATGGGGCTTACCGGAAGTATATGCTATCGCGGTCGTAATATAATACTTTCCTTTATTCATGATCGTCCTCCTTTTTAGATATAAAAAAATCTTCTCATACACATACTGTGTATGAGAAGACGTATGTTAACGTGTTACCACTTCTCTTCGCTTATATCTTGCGATATAAACCTCATCAGGTACATTCATACCTTACCGCTTTAACGGGCGGACCCGTCGCAGCCTAACCATCCGGCTCGGTGCGCTGCTTGGAAGCCATCTTCCGCATATCTTAAATCAGGGTTCTCAGCTCATCCCCTTCTCTGTAAATCCTTAATATACGTACTCTCTTCGTCATTGCGTTTATCTGATTTATGTGTAAAATATCACATGCTTTTATAAGTGTCAATAGATTTTTGTTATATTGGGTAATAGCTTGACTCTATTGCCTTTTTAAGATCACCGCTTCGTAAGGATTTAATCTTCCGCTCTCATTGCCCGGACACGAATCGTATACTGCAAAATATCCTTTGAAGGTAGTTTTTTTAAGCATTTTTTGCCCAAGATTACACTCGACGATAAACTCTTCTCCGCCACCGATCCTTTTATAAACGAATCTGTCTTTTGAACTGTCAATAACCTTAAAATCACCGTATACCAAGGCATCTTTATGTGCTTTCCTAAGCGAAATGAGCTCTTTGTATACTTTGGTTATATCATCATCTGCCAGAATATACAGATCTTTACTGCCGCTTTCTTTTCCTGGCCATGGAAGATTAATCCTTGCATGCTCTCTGGTACCCGAAATTATGATATTAAACGCTTCATCTTCGGATTTGCCCTTTTCGATAAGTTCCTTGTAAAGGTTCTTTGATTCTATGTCCGTTATCTGATCCATGGACTTAAAAACGTAATTTGTAAGTCCCATCTCATCACCCTGGAATATAAAAGGTGTTCCTTTAAGCGTAAACTGCATTACGGCCAAGAGCTTCATAACATCCTTTTGAAAATGTGCGTCCTTTGTAACTTTCGAAGCCATCCTTGGATTGTCATGGTTGTTGTAGAAAAGCGACATCCAGCAATTATTGCCGTAGTTAAGCATCCAGTCGGTTATATATTTCTTATAATAGTTCAGATCGTATTCATAATCCTCAAAGCGGGTATGGCCCGGAGTTTCAAGCTGATCAAAAGAAAAGATCATATCAAGTTCTTTTCGTTCCTCCCCCGTGATAAGCTTTGCCATTTGCATGCCAAGCCCCGGTGTCTCGCCGACGGAAAATGCGTTATGCGGAGCAAAAGCTTTTTCATGAAGCTCTCTAAGATACTCATGAAGATGCGGCCCGTAAAAATAGTGCTCGATACCTCTGAAGCCCATCATCGAACCGATCGTATCGTTTCCGTCAGGAAGACCTTCTTCCTTTGAAATACAGCTTATCACGTCCATCCTGAAACCGTCGATACCCTTATCAAGCCACCAGTTTACCATATCGGCAACATCATTTCTTACATCCGGACAATCCCAGTTTAAGTCCATCTGTTTCTTTGAAAAAAGATGAAGTGCCCAAAGATGCTTATCCTCGTATCTGTTCCATGCACTTCCGGAAAAGAAGGACAACCAGTTGTTTGGAGGTGTATCCTTATCGTCTTCTTTTATGAAATAATAATTTCTGTATTTTGAATCAGGCTCGTTTAAAGCCTTTTTAAACCACTCATGCTCATCCGAAGTGTGATTGACCACGAGGTCCATTATTACTTTTATATTCCTTTTATGGGCTTCATCCAGAAACCTGTCAAAATCCTCCATCGTGCCGAATTCTTCATTGATCTTACGATAATCCCTTATATCGTAACCGTTATCGTCGTTTGGAGAATCATATATCGGTGAAAGCCAGAGAGCATCTACTCCCAAGTCTTTTAAATAATCAAGTTTATCGGTGATACCCTTAAGATCGCCGATATCATCGCCGTTTGCATCGTTGAAAGTGCGCGGATATATCTGATAAAAAACAGCTTCCTTCCACCATTTTTGTGAAACAGACCCGTTTGACGGTCCTGGTAGGTCTTTTTCAATATTTACAAGATTAACGATCGAATCCAGCATATCGTCTGTTATCATCTTACCGGCGATCTTGGGAAGCGTTTTAAGCTTAAGATGTGAAACTATCGGATTTAATATCGCTTTTTCAGACATCCCTGTCTGAAGTAAAAGTTTGTTTAAAACATCGTGACCAACGGGCGTTTTATAAAGTTGTCCTACCGTACTGTTTTTGCTTATCATCTCATTCCTCCGATATTAAGAAGAAAAACCGCACTCTTATACATTATATGATATTGCACATAAAAAAGCAGGTATCAAACAAGTGATACCTGCTTAATTATATAATCCGCTATATTACATTTCAATTACGACTTCGTTTTCGTCCTTTAATATTGCTTCTTTTATCAACAGTCCGTCGATCTTTGTACCGTTTACGGTAACGGATTTAACACCATGCTCGGAACCGTTTGGATTGTTAACGGTAACATTCAGTACTTTTCCACGGAAGTTCTTCTTAAGCGAGTAAGTTTTCCACTCTGAAGGGATCGAAGGGTCGATAACTATACCTTCGGCTTCGGGATTAAGACCGAGGATACCTTCTGTGGTACCTACCATGACCGTTGAAGCTGTACCTGTAAGCCAGTGTACATGTGCGCGACCTGCAAAGGGTGAATCCTTACCTTCCACAAACTGGCCGTATACATAGGGTTCAAGCGCTCTCTTTTCCGCACAATCGTTGTATGTTGCAGGTGAAGCTTCTTTCCAGTATTTATAAGCACGATTGCCGTGACCGAGCTTTGACTCGGCCAATATAAGCCATCCCTGAGGTTGCGAGAATATACCGGCATTTTCTTTTGCACCCTTGTTGAAACATACCATCAACGCTCCGTCAAAAGCATGATTCTCGTATGCAGGATACATTACCATTGCACCGTAAGGAGTGTTAAGTTCTCTTTCCACACTATCCATTGCTAAAGTCTGCTGCTCTTTTGTACCAAAGTCAGCGATAACCGACCATGACTGTGGATTAAGCCACATCGAAGCTTCAGGGTCCTTACGGTTACCGATAACTTCACCGTCTTCCTTGTAACCTCTGATCCATCTGTCCTCATTCCAGCAATCCGCAAGGATCTTTTCCATCTTTGCGTTTATTTCATCGAGATATTTAACATATTCCGTATCATTTTTTATAACAGCATATTTTCTTAAGATCTTAACAGCATATACAAGCTGGAAAGCCACAAATGTGGACTCTCCCTTCTTGCCAAGCCTTACGCAGTCGTTCCAGTCTGCATGAAGTCCTGCGGGCATACCGTGATTTCCGAGGTTGTTCATAGAAAACGCTATGGCTCTCTTTAAGTGATCGTATACGCTTCCCTTTTCTTCTTTATCGGCATATAAGATCTCTTCATCCAGGAATTTTATATTACCGGATTCGGAAATATACTTATAGACGGTAGGGAAGAGCCAGAGTGCATCGTCGGCACGATAGCTCGGATGACCGGTTTCTTTTACGTATGATGCATCATCCGGTGTATCTTCATGACCCGGATTATGCGTATACTTTACAAGCGGAAGACCCGCACCGTTTGTAACCTGCGCGGAAAGCATAAATCTTATCTGATCCGCAGCCATCTCGGGAGCCAGATGGATGATACCCTGAATATCCTGAACGGTATCTCTGTAACCGAAACCGTTTCTTAAACCGCAATACTGGAAAGATGCGGCTCTTGACCATGTAAATGTAATAAAACAGTTGTATGCGTTCCATACATTTACCATGTTGTTAAAGTCCTCGTCGGGAGTTTTAACGACCAGATTATCGAGCTTTGCATGCCAGTATTCTTTAAGTTCTTTAAGCTCTTTTTCAACAACGGAAGCGTCGTTGTACTTCTCGATTATCTTCTTTGCTTCATCTGCGGGGTGCTGACCGAGCACATAGGTAAATATCTTTGTCTCGCCTGGAGCGAGAGTTACATCCGATTCAAGTGCACCGCATGAGTTATCGCAGTAGTTTAAGTCGTTGTTCAAGCCTTCCTCGATACCTGTGGGATTGGCATAACTTCTGTAATTGCCCACAAATTTATCACGATCGCCGCAATACTTGTCTATCTTTGCACCTGCAAGGCCCAAAAATCTTTCTTTATTCGGATCATGATAGTTTTCGTTCTGTTTCTGAAGGATAAATGTATCTTTAAAATATGTATGTGTAATGAAAAGAGTGTACTGAAGATTAACCTGATCCTGCTCGTAATTGTTCTCATTTACAAACTCGCAGTATCCGGTAACGGCAAGCTTTCTGGGCTTTGAATCGGTATTGGTAACCTTTGCGCTCCAGACTTCATATGT